>CAYFOW010000007.1:0-36181 GCA_964344885.1 uncultured Candidatus Nitrosopelagicus sp.
TGTACAGCAGATCCATCCCATAGAAAAAGGGAATCACTTTTTTCTTTTTACTTTTTAAATGATCAAATTTGAGGGATACTGTAGTAAAGTCCAATATCATCTGGCGAAGTGTAAGAAAGATTTAAAAGCATTCTGAGAATATGTTGGTCATGACTCTACCAAAGGGATTTGGATCAGGCGGTAGTGGTGGCGCATCTCGTGCTGATGTCGAGAAGATGATCGGCAAACGTATTGAAAACTACACTGGCTTGATGACAATGAGCTTTCTAGCAGCCTATTTTGCTACTTTAGGCGGAACTATGGTTGGATATTTCTATTATCCTTGGGCATATGCCACAAACAGTGGTCACTTTGCAATGTTCTGTTTAGGTATCATTGAATCAATAGGTTACATATTTTGCGTGAAAGTAGCAGAAGAAGGTACAACAAAGAACAGTAACGGTATGATTGCAGGTGCAATCGGTGTAGTTATTGCAGTATCCTTGTACGTAGGTATCTTCGTAGGATTCGATTAAGAAAACATCCTTTTCTTTTCTCTATTTTTCAATTTTTAAGTTAAAGATTATGTGTTATTCATAATCTGATTGATGATCTGAAGAATATCGATCTTCGAAATCTCCTAAAATTTTATATACTCAGAATCGGTCTAGTTGATTAATGGTCTGGCTAAGACGTTGTACACACTACTTGTTCATAGTAGTAGTTGCAGTAAACTCGACTTTGCTAGTAATCAATACAGGAGATTACATCTTCTATACTGACTGGGCCTGGACATCATTTGTAGTATTTTCAATTGGTAACATCTTGATGATATCCGTTGGAGCATCATACTACTTGACATTTACCGGTGTTCCTGGTACCGCGACGTATTATGGTTTAATCATGCAGGCCTATACATGGGTAGCAAAAGTTGCATGGTATGCACTTGGTTATCCAATGGACTTCATTGTACATCCAGTGTGGCTTCCATCATGTATGCTATTAGACCTTGCATATTGGGCAACCAAGAAGAACAAACACTCACTGATATTGTTCGGCGGAGTATTAGTCGGAATGTCATTCCCACTATTCAACATGACTCAGCTTATGTTGATTGCAGATCCATTGGAGACTGCATTCAAATATCCAAGACCAACATTGCCTCCATACATGGTGCCAATTGAACCGCAGGTAGGAAAGTTCTATAACAGTCCTGTCGCACTTGGTGCGGGTGCTGGTTCAGTATTGGCAGTAACATTCACTGCGTTGGGTTGTAAACTCAACACATGGACTTACAGATGGATGGCTGCATGGTCCAAGTGGGACTAAACATTCAACACCCTTTTCCTTTTACTTTTAGTATGATTTAGTATGTCTGATCATTTTTCTGAAATACTGATCCAAAAATAACAAAATTTCTCTTAAAACGAAATTTGTATTTAACATCTTGTACGATGATCAAAAAATTCTTCACACTTTGTGATCTTTTGTTGTCTAGTGGTAGAAAATAAAATTACATGATTATTTTTTATTGGCACAACAATATAGTCAAAAATTTGATTCTTATCCAAAACCATTTCTAAAATGGGCAGGAGGAAAACGACAATTAATGTCTGAGCTGCAAAAACATTTTCCAACAAAAATTTCTAAATATCATGAACCATTTCTTGGTGGTGGTGCTGTATTGTTTGATATATTACAATATTTCCCACAAGCAAAATCATATGTATCTGATCTAAATGCAGAATTAATTCTAGCTTATGTTACAATTCGAGATAATGTTGAGAATTTAATTGAATCATTAAAAGATCATGAAAAAAACTATTTACAAGATTCAAAAACATACTATTATTCTGTTAGACAAAACTCTCCTACTTCTAGTATAGGTAAAGTATCTAGACTTTTGTTTTTGAATAAAACCTGTTTTAATGGTCTATATCGTGTAAACAGTAAAGGCAAATTCAATGTACCACTTGGTAGTTATGCTAAACCAAATATTGTAAATGAAGAAAATCTACGTTCTGTTAGTACCCTGTTTAATTCTAGAAATATTAAATTCACTTGTAGAGATTTTGCCTCAATCTTAGATGATGTAAAAAAGGATGATTTTGTATATTTTGATCCTCCCTATCAACCAATTAGTAGTACTGCAAATTTCACTAGTTACACCAATAAGGATTTTACAACTAATGATTTGAAACGCCTAGTTGATTTATCTGAAAGTTTAGATGCAAAAGGCTGTAATGTATTACTATCGAATTCTTTCTCAAGCCATGTGATGGATCAATTTTCTTCTTCAATTTGGTCAAAAATCAAGATTTCTGCCAATCGTGCAATTAACTCAAATTCAACAAAACGAACAGGACATTTTGAACTATTAATTAAAAACTATTGAGATCTTACAAACTTTATTAATTTTCTATATTTACTCTAGTTTCTTTTATACGTGTAAATTTTCTTGTGTCTCTACAAAACTTTCCAAACCATCAATTAACTTTCCAAAAACTGAAAAAACTTTCCAAAACCATACAATTACTTTCCAAAACCATACAATTACTTTCCAGTGTGGATTTTAGATTTACGTATACGTAAAATATCAATTAGTATCAAATTATAAAGTAATCATAAATTTTAGAAAGATTTTTTATTGAAATGGAAAGTTTTGTAACATTATGGAAAGTTCTTGCTTAGTTATGGAAAGTCTATATCTACAACTTTACAGTGTAAGAAAATTAAACGAGCTTCGAACGGGATCTGAACCCGTGACCTTTACATTACCAATGTAACGCTCTACCAGACTGAGCTACCGAAGCATATGACTTCGTAATGGAAAATCCTTATAATTCTTCACTAAATTTTCAACTCAACTGTTAAATTTCGCTAATGTTGATAATTTCTGTTGCAGGAGTAGTCAAGCCTGGCCAAAGAAAGCAAATTGCTTTTGGACACGCGGGACTTAAGATCATAAAATGGGTGATCCCGTCTCTCAGGAGTTCGTGAGTTCGAATCTCACCTCCTGCACCATTAACACTTTATTTTTGTCTAATTCCTTTGGAATCTAATCTTTCATAAATCTCTGGTATTGACCAGACATATCCAATACAATGGCAATCTTTGGCTTCGCATAATTGACAGTATAATTCGTCTCTTTGATATACGATTTCTGCAATTCGATTTTCTATGTTGTTTTTGACAATCACTCGATCATCTTCAATTGAGATTAATTCTAATTTTGGAGCATACTTTGCAAATGTCTTATCTTTTTGCATCGAATCTTCAAGCATGTATGTTATGTATCCTGCAAAACTATTGACACCTTTCATTGTCAATTTGTCTTTATTTTTTTGGTATACATCGTGGAATTTTTCGTATACTGTTTCTGAAATTGTAATTGATTTGAATCCTGGTTTTGGCATATTACTTTCCTATACCGTACTTTAAAGTACTGAACTATATAACATTTGTCTTTTATTTTATTAAAACACACTGTCAGAAAATTAGACTTTATACAAGACAATTCTCTTTTAATGTTATGGCAAAAGGATATGATATTAACAAAATAAAATCTGACCTTGTTGAACTTCTTTCTGAATCAAATACTGGAATGTCAGGATTAGAAATTTCTCAAAAACTAAAAATCAATCGTATCACTATGACAAAATATCTAAACATATTTGCAACTGAAAAATTAATCAAACAAAAAAACGTAGGAAATGCCCATCTTTGGTTCATTGAAGAAGGAACTGAACAATTTCAACTACCTGATGACTATTTTAGAATAAGTTCAATGTTCAATGAATCATTATCATCTGATTTTAATCCAAACATATATTCACTAATACGGAACTGCCATCACTCTGGTGGAACTCCATCAAAAATTATCACTGAAATAATTGTTCCTGGAATTAAAACAATACATGATTTGTATTCTAAAGGACACATAGGTGCTGCTGAGAAGAGTTTTCTTAGTCAAGTAATCTCAGATTGTCTTCAAATCATAAACGTGGAAAACTCTAACATTAATTTGAAAAAAAATATCGTTACACTATCTGCTGATTCTGATAACAAATTACTCTCTGAATCCGTATCTGTAGCATTACGTTCATTGGATTGGAATGTCTTCTCTCTTGGAGATATGTCCTCTTCAATCGATGTTCTTTTAGATTTGGATTTTCAAAAATTTTTAGCAAAAATTTGGAAAAATACTAGTGACATTATGATAATTGCTGTTTTTTCATCAACTGATGATGGGATGAAATTTTTTGCTGAATCAATTAATTCAATTCGTGGAAAATTTGGAAAACACATACATCTTATTTTATGTGGAAATCTTAGTAAAAATACAAAAATTAAATCAGATTTGATTACAAACTCTGTTGAAGAAATCATTCAATGGTCTGAAAGTGTATCTGAATCTACAAATTCTAAATGAAATAATTGATGGGCCCGATGAGATTCGAACTCATGACCTTTCGATTATCAGTCGAACGCTCCAGCCAAGCTGAGCTACGAGCCCTCAGAAAAATTCTTGGTATAGGTGATTTAAGTTTGTTCTTTCCATTTAATTGAGCAACCAATTGATGGATCAAAATCCTTCTCAATTTTTTCTCCAGCAAGAAATTTTTCAATATTCAAAATCATTGTCTTTTCAGTATCTGTATCTTCTGGTTTCATTGCATTATCAATTCTTCCATGAAATACCAATTCTTTGTCACTGTTGAAAAGGAATGGATCTGGGGTGCATACTGCACCATATTTTTTTGCAATTTCTTGTGATTCATCTACTAAATATTCAAAATTAATGCCTTTTTCCTGTGCAACTTGTTTCATACTATCAAAACTATCATCTGGATATGCTACTGCATCGTTACTGTTAATTCCAATTACTGCAATATCATTTTTGAATTTTTCATGAACTTCTTTGATTGCTTCAACTTTTGCTTTCACATATGGACAATGATTACACATGAAAATTACAAGAATTCCTTTGTAATTTGAGTAATCATCCAGTGTGTGTGTTTTATCATCAATTCCTTTTAATTCAAAACCTGGAGCTATATCTCCTGTTTTCAATGAAACTTGTGACTCCATTAATGCCATATTTTTGCTGACTTTAATTCCAATAAAACCGTTGCCGCATAAGACAACAATTAAAATCAACTCGGTTCTGTGATCTATTGTGGGCTGATAGTTCAGACTGGTAGAATACTCGCCTTGCACGCGAGGGGTCAGGGGTTCAAATCCCCTTCAGTCCACTTTGATACATTCCGATCACTTGCGGAGTTGAAGCTGTGAGATGGATTTAAATATGATATGGCGAGATAAATTTTGAAATGGTTGAGATAACTGCTGCACACAGTGCAATGTTTCCAGTATTTATTCCACTTATAGTTGGATTAGCTCCTGGACTAGTATACTGGCTAGCAATTACCGCTAGACGAACTGGTAAATAGTAATTACCAATTCTTTATTTCATTTTACTTGTTTTTTGTAAAACCTTCTAATCCATCTTGTTTACAATATCTCATATTCTTCAAGATTAACTAAGATATAGTCAATTCAGTATGCGACAAATCTTTGTAATACTTGGATTTCTAATTCTTTTGTCTCCTTTTGTTGCAGCAAATGCACAATTACCATCTTCTTATGTATCTGAATCACCATCATTAATGATAAAGATCTCTGATGTGGAATTTACTGATATTCAAGGAAATATTGTATCTGATCTTTTTGTTGAAACGCCTGTGATAATTCAGAGTAAGCTTTTACAAAAAGTAAATCCTGAAAACGAAATTGCACTTCAATCTTATGTCTACTATGTACAAATCAAAGAATTAGGAAGCAATGGTGGTGTAGAATTTATTGGTAAGTTTAATGGAAATTTCTCTGAAAGTGGTATAAATACAGTAGAAATACCTTGGATTCCTCAAAAGAATACTGCATATTTCTTACAGTCTTATGTTTGGAATGAACATAATATTGCATTGGGACCTGCAAACGAGAACATATCCATATTTCTGGTAAAACCTTAATCATACAAAACTGACTAAAATTATGAAAAAATTTGCACTTGTTGCAACTGGCGGAACATTTGATATTATTCATAAAGGCCATCTGACACTATTATCTGAATCATTTCGTTTATCTTCTAAAGTGATTATTGGTTTGACAAGTGATGAATTTGCACAAAAAAACGGTAAATCACTCCAAAATGACTTTGATTCAAGACTAATCGCACTTGATGAGATCCTCAAGAAATCATTCCCTAACTCATCTTATGTTATACGAAAATTAGATGACGATTTTGGTCCTGCAGTTTTAACAAAAGATGTTGAGGCATTAATTGTCAGTGGAGAAACGCAAAACAAAGGAAAAATACTAAATGAATTGAGACAAAATCAGAATTTATCTCCTGTAAAAGTCATAGTTGTACCGATGGTTATGGCGCAAGATGGAACTCGAATTTCTACTACAAGAATAAAAAATTCTGAAATTGATAAAAATGGGAATCTGAATTGACCATTAGCTTCTCAATCTTTGAGTTAGACTGCTAAAGCATATCCCTATGTTATTTTCTCATGGGTCTAACTAATTCTATGTTAAATAGAATGGAAAATGAAGCATCCAATCTAAAAAATGGTTTAAATCCTGATAATATTGCACTTTGGTATAAAAAAATTATACATGAAACAAGGGAGATGGTCCCGCCTTGGTTAGTTGATAAAGTAAATGTTATTCAAGATCCAATACTTCCAATGAAATTTAATGTAGATATATCAAAACGAGCAGTGCGTTATTTTATGCAAGTAGTAGATGATAATCTTGAAAAAATGCCTTATTCTACAAAATTATATTTTCTTAAAGTCCAGGAAGTAATGTCTTCTGAAATGGATAAATCCCTTGTATAGTTATTCTTTGGAGATTTCTACTAAATTTCCATCAAATCTCGTATCTGTGATCTGATGTCTTTTTTCAATAACTGATTGAATAAAATCTGTAAATAACTCTGCTTGTAGTTTGTCTTTTACCAATACACTATGTGCTGATTTATCTTTTAGATGAATTACTATTTCATTTTCAATAACATTGAGAATTTCTGTAATGAATGTCTCCTTCCCATCCTTTATGAAAATTAAACTTGCAAGCTTTTGTGCTTCATATTTATCATTACAGGTAATCTTCTGTAGCAATTTACTTTAATAGAAACTCATCAATTCTATCTCTTGCATCTTCTCTTCTTTCTTGATGTTTGACAAGAAATTCGTTTACTTTTTCAATTAAAATTGATTTGAGTTCACCTGTTAACATTTTGCCTGATTTATAATCATCATAAATCTGCTTTAATTTACTGTCATCTGGTTCAAAAAATATTCTCAAATATTGATATGATACATCTATGTCTGGATTACCTCCAATCTTTCTATGCTGTTCGATATCTGGTTGGCCACCTGAAAATGCATATTTGTTAATCTTCTTTTTTACAACATTTGGTGAATCTGTAGTATAAATGGTTCCATTTTCATCGGATGCTGACATCTTCCCACCTGGTCCTAGTAATGATGGAATCATGATGTTATGGAGTAATGCTGGTTTCTCTTTACCAATTTTTGGTGCAATGTCTCTTGTTAATCTGAAATGTGGATCCTGATCAACACCTAATGGAATTAACACTGGTTTGTCTTCAATAAAACACGGCGCTGATTGTAATGATGTATAAAAAATCATACCTATGTTAGTTTCATTTGTAAATCCAAACACTGCTTTTGTATTTGAAAAATTAATCTTCTTTGCAACTTTTGCAGCAATTGGGTAAATCTGTTTGATATTATCTGTGTTAATGATAATTTTTGTTTTCTTTGGATCAAATCCTAATGCAATAAAATCAAGTGCATTCTCATATGCAAATTCTCTAGTCTGTTCTAATGTCAAATTTTGTTTTGAAAAGAATTTTTCATCATCTGTGAGTTGAAAGTACATATTTACATCAAATTTATCTTGTAACCATTTTGAAAACACCCATGGAACAAGATGTCCAATATGTGTATGCCCTGATGGCCCTCTGCCAGTATAAAGGAAAAATCTCTTTCCTTTTTCATATTCATCTAAAATACGTTTAATGTCTCTATGTGAAAAAAATATGCCTCTTCTTAACATAAAATGTTCTTCGCCTGTAATTCTCTGTATTCTTTTTTGTATATTCTCTGTAATTTTCTCAGTACCAAATTGTTTGATTAGTTTATCATAATCAATATCTCCTTCTACATGCCAAGGCGTGACTACAAAATCTTTTGTTGACATTCAAGTTTCACCTGAAACTATGTTTAAAAAATCTTCTCTGAAATTTTATGTTGTCTATGAATTGATTTAATACTCTTTAGTTTGGGCACATGACTGCAAAAATAATTTATTAAAGTCTATTTGATACCTCACTCTGTTGTCTCTAGTACTCCATCCAATTGAAAAAAAAATTATTAATTTGTTACAAGAGAATTCACCTCTTTCAACAAATGAGTTAATCAAACAAACAAATCTCTCAATTGATCAAGTACGACGTGGTATTGAGTGGTTAAAATTAAAAGAATTAGCTATTGTAAATGAAGATGAAAAAATTTTCGTCTCACTTGGGAAAAATGGATTAATCTCTCTAAAAAATGGATTACCTGAAAGAAGACTTGTTTTATCTATTCTTGACAAACCAACTTCGTTTGATGATGCAAAAAATTCATTTGAATCATCTGAATTTAGTGCTGCTATTGCAAATGCTAGAAAAAACAATTGGATAACTATTGAAAAAACAGATGATTCTACACTACTTGTTGCAAAATCAAATCCAGAATTAAATTCCCTTGAAAAACTTATTTCTGAAATAGGTGATAAAAAAATTCTCTCTTCTCAAATACTTGATAAAAATTCCTTGTCTGTACTGAAGAAAAGACCTGATTTTATATCTGAATCATCAATAAAATCACAATCAATTTCTCTTACTGAAAAATCATCTAATCTTCAAATCAATGATGATGTTTCATCAATTGATGTTGAGGCTGATGTACCTCGTGTATTTGCTGCACGGACACATCCTCTAAAAGATACAATTGATGAAATCCGGGAAATATTTGTTAATTTAGGTTTTAGTGAAATTCGTGGAAATATGTCGCAATCAAGCTTCTGGAATTTTGATGCTCTTTTCACTCCTCAAGATCATCCTGCAAGAGAAATGCAAGATACATTTTATCTTAAAGATTCTGTAGCACAAAAACCTGCTACTGAAAATCAAATTAAAAAAGTTTCATCTTCCCATAAAAAAAACTGGAGGTATGATTGGCAAAAATCTGAATCTCAAAAAATGGTATTACGCACACATACTACTTGTGTCACAATAAAATATCTAGCTGAACAAAAACCTGATGAATCTAGAGTGTTTTCTTTAGGACGTGTTTTTCGAAATGAGAAAGTCAGTTACAAACATCTTGTTGAATTTAATCAAATTGAAGGAATTGTGATTGGAAAAAATACCACTTTACGTGATTTGATGGGTATTCAAAAGGAATTTTATAAAAAAATTGGGTTAAATAAAATAAAATTTTGGCCTACATTTTTTCCTTATACTGAACCGTCTTTACAAACAATGGTATACAATGAACGTTTAGGGAAATGGGTTGAAATGTTTGGTATGGGAATATTCAGACCTGAGGTAACAAAACCTCTTGGAATCACAAAACCTGTTCTTGCATGGGGTGGTGGAATTGAACGTATTGCTATGATGAAATATGGATTAGATGATGTTCGTGAATTTTACAATAATGATCTAGGTTGGCTTAGGGGTGTAACTAAATGCCAGTAGTTGATTTAGAAATAAAGAAACTTCAAAAATTACTTGGGAAAGTTTCTAGAAAAACACTATTGGAAACTTTGCCTTATCTTGGATTAGATATTGAATCTGAAGACAAACACACTATACGTGTTGAATATAGCCCAAATAGGCCTGATTATGCAACTGATTATGGAATTGCTCTGGGTTTAGAGGGATTATTAGGATTAAAAACCGGAATTGAAAAATTAAAAATTTCAAAGGGGAAAAATTCTATATCTGTTTCAAAATCTGTATCTACCGTTAGACCTTTTGTTACTGGAATTATGGCTAAAAATGGGCACATAACTGACTCTTTGATTCGTCAACTGATGGAAATGCAAGAAGATCTACATTTTGGAATAGGACGACGTAGAAAAAAATCATCAATTGGAATACATGATTCTGATAAAATCTCTTTTCCTTTGAAATATTCTGCCACAACTCGTCAACATAGTTTTGTGCCATTACATTCTGATGTTGAAATGTCTGCTCAACAAATCATTGATGAAACTGATATTGGAAAAAATTATGGTGCAATATTGGGAAATGCAGAAAGCATTCCTGTAATAACTGACTCTGAAAACAATACTGTATCATTTCCTCCAATAATCAATGCATCAAATACTACCGTTACCACTAAAACAAAAAATCTTTTTGTTGAAATTACTGGTACTGATAAAAACTCTGTTGAAGATATGCTATCTGTTGTTGCACAAACCCTTCAACGTGCAGGATTTGATCTAGTGACAATAAATATTTCTGGTGCAAAAAATTCTACGCCTGACTTCTCTCCACGTAAACAAAAACTATCCCCTAACCTTGTTAATCAAATCCTTGGATTATCTTTGTCAAATTCTAAAATTATATCATATCTGAAAAAATGTAGATTAGATGCAAAGATTGAAAAAAATAAAATTATTTGTTCGATTCCAAGATACAGATTTGATATTTTTGGAGAAATGGATCTTGTTGAAGAAGTTGCATTAGGGTATGGAATTCAGAATCTAACTCCTACATTGCCAATATCTCAAACATTAGGAAAAGTTGAAGATTCACAAAAACAATTAAAATCACTATCTCAACTTTTAATCGGACTGGGATTTACTGAAACGCTAAATTCTAGCTTAACTAGCAGCAGAATATTATTTGAACAAACAAATCGAAATAATCCAACATTCATTTCTGTAATTGATTCTAAAAGTCAAGAACATACCATTCTTCGCGATATGATTTTACCTGAATTACTAAACAATTTATCAACAAATATTCATGAATCATACCCTCAAAAATTATTTGAAACCGGAACTATATTCCTAAAAGGAAATCCAATTAGTGAAGATATTCATCTTTGTTGTATTTCTGCTCATAAACAGTCAAATTTTTCTGAATTGAAATCAGTTTTACAATCAATACTGCGATTGGATTCATGTCTTGAATGTATTACAAAGAAACCTTCTTCTGAAAATCCACTTTTTGCAAATGGCAGACATGCTGAAATTTTTGTTAATGAAAAAAACGTTGGAATAATTGGTGAAGTAAACCAAAAAGTCATTGAAAATTTTAAGATACGTGTGCCTGTTTGTGGGTTTGAACTTAAGCTATCTGGATTAATATTTGACTAGATAAAAATAAGATAGCCCTTAGAGCATACGTTCAGACGGACTATGATGATGATGATCGTCTTGATCCTAATGATTTGATAGTTCACCCAGGTGCGTAACAATTTGGGGCAACCCCGGTCAAAGATCTGGAGGAGGATTATGGCTAATACCTATGAATCTCTGTGAGTCAGAACCGGGGAACATTTCCCTTTCCCCATACAACTAAAATTATACAAATCATATTGCAAGATAATGAAGAATTTCTGGCTTGCAAAACAAGAGCCTGATGGTCCTCGTGGCTATCATATTGATGAATTAAAAAAAGATAAAACTACTATTTGGGATGGCGTGCATAATAATCTTGCATTAAAACACATGAAAAATATGAAAAAAAATGATGATGTAATTTTCTATCATACTGGCAAAGAACGACAAGCTATGGGAATAATGACTGTTATCTCAAATCCATATCCTAACCCTGATGAAGAAAATGAACGCTTTATTACAGTTGATGTAAAATTTAAGAAAAAATTCAAAAAACCTGTAACATTGAAACAGATGAAAAAGGAAAACTCTTTCAAAGACTGGGAACTATTGCGTATCTCTCGTTTATCTATAATGCCAGTTCCTGATGAAATTTGGAAAAAAATTTTATCTCTATCTCAATAACTGCTCTGTATAGCTTCATTGATATATCTCCATTTCATATCTAATGTATGGCAACAGCTTATGTCTTGATAAATTGTGAACTCGGTTCTGAGGAAGCAATCATTGAAGAACTAAAAGGTCTTGAAGGTGTCAAAGAAGTTCATGGAACATTTGGCGCTTATGACATTCTGGCCAAAATAGAATCTTCTACGGTAGAAGCACTAAGAGAGACGATTACCTGGAAGATTAGAAAGATCGATAAAATTCGTTCTACCTTGACCCTTATGGGAATAGAGGGCCAAACTTAACCTCTCTTTTTATTCTGAAATGTTACTACATTTTATTTTTGTAATTAAGGAAAAAGATCTGGGTAACCGTAATGCTGAATTTGAATATATCAAAAAAATGGCAGAATTTTTTAAATCATGGATAAAGAAAAAATTTTCACTTGATGTTGATATACAATGTGATCAAATGATCACAAAACCACGTGGTCTGCTACAACGTCTTGATACCCATCTGTTGTTAAAAGATCATCATGAACGAGGTGATGAAATTTTCCATTTTTATCTAACTCACTTTAGACCTCTCTGGACTGATTGTTATTCATGTGAGGGATATTTTGCTGAAAATTTTGGTATGGTTAGATGGGAACAACCAAACAATGATTCTGATATTTCATTTATGTCTGAAAAAAATTGTGCTGTTGTCTCTCATGAAATATCTCATGAACTTTTAAGACAAAAAAAATACAAACGATTTTTAGATGATGTTCATGAAGTGTGGGAAAAACACCAAATGTCCGTATTGTCATTTGAAAAGTATGATGAAAATCATAATCTTACAACAGATAATCCAACTTTCCAAACAATTGATACATCATTATTTTCTGAAGAACAATAAAATCAGATTTCCAAATATTGGTTTTACTAACACTTTGTAACTGAATAAATCCTATTTTCAAAATTTGCAGTCTTGAAGTTTAGTTTAGTTTCAGGGTCATCTCCTCTGGATTTACTTAACCCTTCTAATTCTACAAGTGCTTCACCTTTGAAACCTACTGATGAACCATAAATTGCATCTGATAGTTGTGTCCCATGTTCTCCAGTTCTTAGATCATTTGAGATACCATAAAACTTCTTGACATCTCTTTTGTTAACTGGTGTACCTACTGCTTTATTGACTCCAATTGCAATATACATCCCATTATTTTTTACTGCGATAGGAATTTTATGATTTTTTCCAGATTCTCCTGGAATTGATTCATTGATTAAAACTTCACATTTATGGTACATGCTTGATACATATGCAAAAAATCTATACTGTGCAAATTTCCCTTTATCATCTTCTTCACAATCTACAAACACTCTGTGTAGTAACTCTAATGCCTCATCATTCATACTTGCTAATCTGTCATCTAATCTACCTCTTTCTAACAAATCTGAATTACAGTCTTTTGCAACCAATGCTAAAATGAAATCTGGCAAGTTGTAATTCTTTAATGAAGCAATAAATGCGCCTGATTGTGACATTCCAAAACTTGGAAATCCCTTTTTTACCAAATTTTTTCCTCCAAAATTAAGAAAATTTCGCTATTTACTTTTGTAGTCAACCTAATTACAAAGACGGTTTTGGCTTATAATTGTTCATATAATCGAATTTTTAAAAAATTCTCAAAAATTTATTTTGAACCTCAAAAAAATTGATGACCTTTATAAATACAAAATTTGAATGTCATTCCATTATGGTTCTAAATATTGAAAGTTCATCTGAACTTGTTTCAAAAGTGTATGCAAAATTGGCAAAAAATATTGAAATATATCGAAACACACTTGGACGTCCGTTAACTCTTACTGAGAAGATCTTATGCGGTCATTTTGAAAATATCGATAATAGTAAAAATTTGATTGGCGGTAAGACATATGCATTCTTGCGTCCAGATAGAGTGGCATTACAAGATGTTACAGGTCAGATGGTGCTTCTTCAATTTATGCAAGCTGGATTGAAAAGCACTACCTTGCCTACTACTGCGCACTGTGATCATCTTATTCAGGCTAGAGTAGACGGAAGTTCTGATACTTTAGCTGCTATTAAGGAAAATGATGAAGTTTACAAATTCTTAGAATCTGCTTGTAGTAAGTATGGTTTAGGATTCTGGAAACCAGGTGCAGGGATAATTCATCAAGTTGTTTTAGAAAATTATGCATTTCCTGGAGGATTGATGATTGGAACTGATTCGCATACTCCAAATGCAGGTGGTCTTGGAATGATTGCAGTTGGGGTTGGCGGTGTTGATGCAGCCGAAACCATGGCTGGTATACCTTGGGAATTACTTTATCCAAAAAGAATTGGAATACATCTAACTGGAAAACTAAATGGATGGACTGCACCAAAAGATATTATTTTGTTTATTGCTGGAAAACTGACCGTTTCTGGCGCTACTAATTCTATTGTAGAATATTTTGGTCCAGGTGCAAATTCAATAAGCTGTACTGGAAAAGCAACCATTACCAATATGGGTGCTGAAATTGGTGCCACTTGCTCTATCTTCCCATATGATGAAAAGATGGAAACTTATCTTAAAACAACTGGAAGAGAGGAAATTGCTAATTTGGCTAATCAAAACAATGAACTGTTAGTTGCTGATCCTGAAATAGAACAAAACCCTCAAAAATTCTTTGATCAGGTAATAGAAATTAATCTCTCTGAATTAGAACCTCATATAGTGGGCCCTCATACCCCTGATCTTGCAAGACCAATTTCTAAAATGGACGATGATGTAAACGAAAAAAACTATGTAGATAAAATTTCAGTCGCATTAATTGGAAGTTGTACAAATTCTTCATATGAGGATATGTCTCGTGCTGCAAGTATTGCTGAACAGGCAGCAAATCTAGGCTTGAAAGTCAAAATACCTCTTTTGATTACTCCTGGTTCTGAATTAATCCGTGCTACTATTGAGAGAGACGGACAAATGGATTCCCTCAAATCCATTGGTGCCACTGTACTTGCAAATGCATGCGGTCCTTGTATTGGGCAATGGGATAGAAAAATGCTAGATGATTCAAAAGATAATTCTATAATTACTACATTTAACAGAAATTTCCCTGGACGTAATGATGGAAATCGTCAGACACTTAGTTTCATTGGAAGTCCAGAACTTGTAATTGCTCTTGCATTAGGTGGGCGTCTATCTTTTAACCCTCTATCTGACTCAATTCAAACTTCTGATGGTTCTGAAATTGTTTTGAATCCTCCAAAACCTGCTCCTGAAGTCCCATCAAATGGATTTGCAACTGCTGATGATATCTACATTCCACCTTCTGAAAATCCTGATCAAGTAGTTGTTGCAATAAATCCAGAAAGCAAACGACTTCAAAAATTAGAACCATTTAATCCATGGGATGGAAATGACTTTGAACAAATCCCAATCATCATAAAAGCTAAAGGAAAATGCACAACTGATCATATCTCTCCAGCTGGTGCTTGGCTTAGTCTTCGTGGTCATATTGATAATCTGAGTGATAACATGTTACTTGGAGCAGTAAATGCATTTAATGATGAAATAGGAAAAGGAAAAAACATTCTAAATAATTCATTAGAGAATTGTGCAACGATTGCAAGACAATACAAGGAAAGAAAAATTCGATGGGTGATAATTGGTGATAATAATTATGGTGAAGGAAGTAGTAGAGAACATGCTGCAATGACTCCTAGATATTTGGGCTGTGCTGCAGTCATTGCAAAAAGTTTTGCAAGAATTCATGAAACCAATCTAAAAAAACAAGGGTTACTTGCATTAACCTTTGAAAACCCTGATGATTATGAAAAAATCCTTGAAGACGATAAAATCACTCTTGAAAATCTAAAAGAATTAGAACCTAAAAAGTCTGTAAAATGTATCTTACATCATGATGATAACACATCTAATGAGATATCACTAAAGCATTCATACAATGAACTTCAAATTGAGTGGTTTAAGGCAGGTTCTGCATTAAACTTGCTAAAACAAAAACATTCAAAGTAATTTACGTGGGGCCGATCGGAATCGAACCGACGACCTACGGGTCACTACAGCTCCAAACTTACATCATCTTTTCATCAGCTGTTTGAACTTTTAACCTCTGGAGCCCTTAGCGGTGATCTATTCGTAGACACTGTCGCCCTACCAGGCTAGGCTACGACCCCACGAATATTTCACATATTGACTAGAATTTTAAGTTATTTTACCAAGATTTATTTGCAAAAATCATTCTCTGACCGTAATGGTAAAAAAAATTCATCTTGTAATTGGTGTAATTCCTGCTTTGTTTGCGATTCTTATTATGATTCCTTTAATCACTCAAACTGAAATACCTACTTCTGCTGTTGTTCCAAGTGACAGAATTTATCTTGAATATGCAAAACATGACATCAAAACAATCTCTTTTGGAGTAACTGAACGAATAGCTGCTCAAAATTCTGAGATTTTGACTATAAAAAATGATGGAACTGTCACGTATAGTGAAGTAAAAGATGGAAAGTCTTTCCCTGAAATTCGTTCAGATATTGACAAACATAAAGTAAAAAAATTAACTGCAATGATCAAGGAAACTGGATTTATGGCAATTGAAAGAGAATCTTTTCCTGTAAATGAAGGTGTTTTAGACTACAAAAAACATTCCTTGAAAGTAACTTTAAATGGTCATCAAAATCAAATCTATTGGCCAGAACAAGATGTAACTGAAAAATTCATTCCTCCAATTATCACTATGGTTGAATCTGAACTTAGTCTAATTATGAATGAAATAAAGAACGACTAATGTCTTAGTTTGTATAAAATAAATAGTCATGATTTGAATTTAAAATATGATTCCTTTATCTGGTGATATCCCAAATTCAAAGGGTGTAATTAAAACAAATTCTGAAAGTTTGGAAATTAAAAAAGGTACATCTACTTTAAAACGTGGTTTTGCACATATGCTAAAAAATGGTGTTGTTATGGATGTTACCACCGTTGAACAAGCTCAAATTGCTGAAGAAGCAGGAGCGGTATCAGTTATGGTGCTTGATAAATTACCTTCTGATGTAAGAAAAGCAGGAGGTGTAGCACGAACTGCAAGCATCAAAATTATTGAAGATATCTTAGATTCTGTATCTATTCCTGTTATGGCAAAATGTCGTATTGGCCATTCCTATGAGGCAGCTGTACTTGAGGAAACTGGTGTTGACATGATTGATGAATCTGAAGTCCTAACCCCTGCTGATGAATTTCATCATATCTGGAAATGGGATTATACTACTCCATATGTAAATGGCGCACGTTCTCTTGCAGAAGCATTAAGACGTATTGAAGAAGGTGCAGCAATGATTAGAACTAAAGGCGAACCTGGAACTGGAAATGTTGCAGAAGCAATATTGCATATTAAAAAAGTAAATGATGAACTACGGGCAATCAAATCAATTTGGGACTCTGGTGATAATCAGGATTTAGTTCGTATGGCAAGAGAATTCAAAGTATCTTATGATCTAGTTGAACAAACTGCAAAAACTGGTAGATTACCAGTTGTAAACTTTGCAGCAGGCGGAATAGCAACTCCTGCAGATGCAGCATACTTGATGTCATTGGGATGTGATGGAATTTTTGTAGGCTCTGGAATTTTTAAAGCAGAAGATGCAAAGCAAAGAGCTCGTGCAGTCGTACTTGCAACTACATTCTGGAACGATGCAAGTAAAGTAAAAGAGGCTCAAAAGATGATTGATGAAAGACAATCAATGCTTGGATTAGATGTAAAGAATTTGGATCTTAGAATGCAAGATAGAGGCGGAAATGTATGACTGAACTAACTATAGGTGTGTTGTCAATTCAAGGTGATGTGGCAGAAAACATTCGTTCAACTGAAGAAACGCTACAAAAATTAAATTTGACTGGTAATGTGATACAGGTTCAAACTCCTCAACAAGCTGAAAGCCTTGATGCATTAATCTTGCCTGGAGGTGAAAGTACTGTGATAGGTCAAATGTCATTAGAAAATGGAGTTTTACAAAAAATTGTTGAAAAAATAAAGCAAGGTATGCCTGTTTTAGGTATCTGTGCAGGTCTTGTATTGTTATCCAAAAATGCAGAAGACAAAGTCTTAGGAAAAATGGAGCAACCACTTCTTAATTTACTTGATATACAAATTCAGAGAAATTCTTTTGGACACCAACGAAATTCATTTGAATCTGAGATTGCCGTCCCAAAAATGAATGCTAATAATTTTAATGGTGTTTTTATCCGTGCACCCTCTGTAATTGAACATGGTCCTCAAGTAGAAATTTTAGCAAAACTAAATGATAGGGTTGTGGCAGTTCAGCAGGGAAATATCATAGGAACTTCATTTCATCCTGAATTAACTGATGATTTGAGGGTTCATGAATACTTTATCAAAATGATTCAAAGTAACTAGTATTTCTTATAATTAGTCTTCTAAATGATGCATTGATTTTAAATCATTACTGAATTCTTTTAGATTTTCTGGAATTGTAATTTTAATTGAATCTTTTAATGATAATCCCTGATTCTTTTTCTCATTCCACACTTTGGAATTAAATTCTGTAATCTGTTTTGTAAATTGACTCAAATCCTCGCTATTTTCCTCTTTTACTTGAGTCTGCAAATGTATGCTATCGTCTGAGTATAGATTCTTCCAAAGATGTTCTGTAATGAATGGCGTGATTGGGGCAAGTAATTTTAGTATGGTTGATAATGTTTTATGTAATGTAAATATTGCAGAATCTCTTTCAGAGTCTGAGAACTCAATACCATATGCTCTTGATTTTGCCATCTCAATATAGTGAGCTGCAAATACATTCCAGGTAAATTCCCTTATTGCTATTGCAGGAATGAAGAAATTATAGTCATCATATCCTTTCTTACACTCTTTAATTAAATTATCAAGTTCTGATAAAATCCATTTATCTGTAAAGACAAGTTCTGCTTGTTCCACTAATGGGAAACTAGAAAGGAATCTTGAAACATTCCATAATTTACTCAAAAACTTTTTTGTTGTTTCAATTTTTTGTTCTGAGCATCTAAAGTCATACCCATGATTAATTTCACTTGCACTCCAAAATCTGAATGTATCTGCACCAAACTTTTGAATTACAGGAAGTGGATCAATTGCATTTCCTTTACTCTTACTCATCTTCATGCCTTTTTCATCTAATCCATAACCCATAACCCATGCTTCAGACCATGGTTTCTGACCTGTGAGTTGCTCACATCTTAAAATGGTATAGTATAGCCAAGTTCTCACAATGTCTTTTGCCTGTGGTCTAATAGATGCAGGGTATGTTTTACTGAAAAATTCATCATCTCTCTGATATTTTGTAACAAACAATGGTGAAACACTAGAATCCATCCATGTATCAAACGTTCTTTCTTCACCGATAAAATCGGTTCCATTACATTTACTACATTCTTTAATTGGACAAACTTCCTTCCAAGGTTTGTAATATTTTCCTGGTTCTGGTACATGTGCCTCTGAACACTTTTTACAATGCCAAATTGGAATCTCTGTTCCGTAATATCTTCTTCTAGAAATTGGCCAATCAATAGAAATAGAGTCTAACCAATTCATCAAAATCTGTTGATGCATTTTTGGATGAAATTGAATCTGTTCTCCAAGCACACGAATTTTTTC
This sequence comes from uncultured Candidatus Nitrosopelagicus sp., assembly GCA_964344885.1. Taxonomy (GTDB): domain Archaea; phylum Thermoproteota; class Nitrososphaeria; order Nitrososphaerales; family Nitrosopumilaceae; genus Nitrosopelagicus. The sequence goes on from CAYFOW010000007.1 coordinate 19,743, forward strand.
AGTAGAATCTAGTTGTTTAAGATAAAATTCCTCCATTGGAATTATCTCAATTGGAATTTTGCTTCTCTCTGAAACAGGAGTTCGGTGTGTAATTTCTTCAATTTTCTCAACAAATCCATTACTTTCCAAGTCTTCGATAATCTTTGTTCTTGCCTGTTTTGGCTTTAATCCCTCATAAGCTCCAGCTGATTCTGTCATCTTTCCATCTAATCCGATTGCAACTACTTCTTCTAATTTTAATTCTCTAAATAATGCAACATCATTTTGATCACCATAACTACATACCATCACTGCTCCTGAACCAAATTCCATTTGTGCTGAATGATGTTCTTGAATTTTTACCTCTTGACCTGTAATTGGTACTATGACGTCTTTTCCAATTAAGGTTGAATATCTTTCATCATCTTTGTTTACTATGATAGTTTTACATGCACAAAGAAGCTCAGGTCTTGTACTTGCAATAATTATTTGTTCTTGGGATTCTTTTACATGAAATCTCATGTAGACTAATTTTGTTGGAATATCCATGTATGTTATCTCTGCATCTGCAATAGTTGTACCTGAAACCCAATCATAATTATTTGGCCTATTTGCTAGATAGATTCTTCCATCTTTCCATAATTTGATGAATGTGGATTGTGTTAATGCTCTGTATTCTTCAGAATCTGTACGGTAGTGGTTTTTAAAATCACCACTTAATCCTAATCCTTTCATGATTGTGATCATTTCATCTTCTAAATCATCAAGTGATTCTCTACACAACTTGAGAAATTCTTCTCTGTCTGTTTCTCTCATTCTGATATTGTGTTTCTTTTCTGTGTAGATTTCAACTGGAAGTCCATTTCTATCAATTCCTAATGGAAAATAGACATTATGACCATTCATTCTTGCAGTTCTTGCAATCATATCGATCTGGGAATAATGTGCAGCAGCTCCAATATGCCATGGTCGCCCAGATGGATAAGGCGGTGGAGTATCAATTGTGTAGTTTTTATCTTTTAATTTGAATTGATAAATCCCTGTCTCTTCCCAACTTTTACTTATGTCAAGTTCAATTTTTGGATCCCATGCCTTTTCTTTTATTTTTGGATCCATGTCTAAGATTTTGAAATATTTGATATGATATGTGCGCCCTTGTTGAATCCTTCGTAAATGTAAACCCCTATTGCTTCTACATTTTTGGGAAGTTTCTGTGATAACATCCTTACAATCTCAGTTGATAGATTTTCTACAGTTGCTTCACCTCCTAAAAGATATGTGGTATTTTTTGGCATCTGTAAATTGAATTTGCCTTTTGGTCCATCAAAGGAAATGTTGTAATGACTTTGGTCTTCTTTAATGACATATTTTTTGTTAATGAAAAATTTATGATCAATTACTGAAATTACATCTTTTACAATTTTTTTTGCTTCACCAAAATCTAGTAACATGTTATGTTCCATCTGGCCCACTAATTCTACCATCACTGATGATGTATGTCCATGTAACAGTGAACATTTTTCTACTAGTGGAAGAATATGTGCATAATCAAAAGCAAATGACGGGTCTTCGATAAAAATTGAACCTGTTTGTGGATCCTTGATATCATAAAACACTACCTCTTCTAATTCCTTTAATCGTGCAGCAAACTTTGGATGACCAATTGCCATGATCTTTTCTTCGGGAAACTTCTCTTTGAGTGTCTTATACTTTGAAATGTCTTCTTCGTCATCGATGACTTCGATTAGGCCCTGTTTAGTTTTAAAATCTACAGTTAATCCATCTTTAATTTCAAATTCGTACTCATACTCTTGGTTAAGAAATGTCAGCATCTGTGCAATAGATAATTCTGTACGTGTTTTCATTAGATTGCCTTTTTTGTCAATATATCTGAAATCTGAATCAAGTACAGTAGGTGTAGATGACATTTGAAAAATTGAAAATTTTTTACCTATAAATTCGATATGGATTGAAAACTATTGTAATGTGTTGAGGAATTTCCCTAAATCTATATCGTTTTGTGTAATTCCTCCTGCATCATGGGTAATTAGATTTACTGTAACTTTGTTGTAGATGTTTGTCCATTCTGGATGGTGATTCATTTCATCGCATTTTTTAGCTGCATCACTCATAAACTTAAATGCAGTTTTAAAATCATCAAAAATGAATTCTTTATGCAACTTTCCATCTAAAATCGTCCAACCCGCCATATTATCAACCTCTTTTTCAATGATTTCTAATGGAAGCTGCTGCATTTCTTTTTCTTAATTATATGACGATCCTTTAATAATTATCTAAAAATTCCAAAATATGCATTAATGACTCTAAATGATTTACTTGATTACCAAATTCGACGTGCAATTGAGTCTACTATGCCCGAAAAAAAAATTGGATTGGCTTTTTCTGGCGGTGTTGATAGTACACTAATTGCAAAACTATGTTCTGATATGGGGTATGATGTAACTTTACTTACAATTGGTTTTGATGAATCACATGATATTGAGTTTTCTAAAATAATTGCGTCTTATTTTTCAAATCTACATAAAATTCTAACAATTGAACCTAACACATTTCCTGAAATTTCAAAAAAAATACATGAAAAAATCCAAACTGAAAATTTATCTTGGAATGAAAACTGTATTGCGTTTTACTATATATCAAAACTTGCCAGAGAAAATGACATTGATACTGTGATTACTGCTAATGGTATTGATGAATTGTTTTGCGGTTATAATTCATATCGTTTAGTCTTTGATAATGGACCACAAGAAATCATCCAAATGATGGATTCTAAACTTGATAATGAAATTCAAATGATGAATGCAGTAAATCTTATTGCGTCTGAATTTTCTGTAAAAATTTTGCAACCATTACTATCTGATGAATTCATTTCTTTTGCAAAAACCATTCCATTATCTGAGAAAATTCACAGTTCTGAGGATCTAATTAGAAAACATGCAGTAAGAAAATATGCATTGCATGTTGGAGTACCTGAAATCTCTGCAAATAAAAGAAAAAAAGCCTTACAGTATGGTTCAAAAATTCATAAAAATTTGTTAAAGTCTAGATAGATTTACAATTTTTTTGGACTGATTTGAATACATTATTTATGATGATTTTTGATGCTCCAAGATGTCTTTCTGGAACAAAAATCTTTTCAATTTCTTGTTTAGAAAGACTTGATGAAATTTTTTTATCATCTTTTATCGCATCTAGATAATTTAATTCATGATCTTTTGCATAAAATGCAACTCTTTGGACATCTCTATATGCTGAGAATCTTGGAATTCCTTTCTTAATTAATGCCTCTAATACAAATTCAGCAAAAATCTGTCCCTTTGTTATCCATAAATTTTCTTGAATCTGCTTTGAATTAACCTGTAAATTTGAAATAATTCTTGTCATTGTCTGTAATGCCTCGTCTGCTAGTATCGATGCAGTTGGGAGTGTGAATCTCTCGTTTGCTGAATTTGATAAATCCCGCTCGTGCCATAATGGAATGTTTTCAAATGACACACTTACCTGACTCCGTAATAATTTGACAAGTGATGAAACACGTTCGCTTTTAATCGGATTTCTCTTTACTGGAACTGCACTGCTGCCCATCTGACCCTTCCTGAATTGCTCTGCAACCTCTCTGATTTCTGTCCTCTGAAGATTTCTTATCTCAACTGCAATTTTTTCTAGCGTCGAACCAATTAATGCTAATTCAAAGACATATTCTGCATATCTTTCTCTTGGAATAATCTGAGTTGTTACCTGTGCAGGAAATAAGTTTAATTTTTTTGCAACTTGTTTTTGCACATCTACTGCTTTTGCACCCATTAATGAGCCAGTGCCGACAACACCTAATGTCTTACAAATCAGAATTCTTTTTTTGATCTCATCAATTCTTTCAATATGTTTTGACATTTCTGCTGCCCAATTTGCAAATTTCAAACCAAATGAAATGATACTTGCATGTTGCCCATGCGTTCTCCCAACTGCTGGAAGATCTCTGTATTGGATTGCTTTTTTTGCAAGAATAACTGCTAATTTTGCAACTTTTGGCTCAATTATTCTTAGTGCATCTCTCATTTGCATTGAATTACTTGTATCTACTAAATCATTACTTGTCAAACCGTAGTGGATCCATGGTTTTGCATTTGACTTGCATTGCTCAGCTAATGATTCAACTAACGCAGCTGTATCATGATCACTTTTTGCTTCTAATTGTTTTATTCTCTTTGCAGTAACTTTTCCTGATTTTACTGCTCTTGCAATATCTGTTGCAACTGCTTTTGGAATCATTTTGATTTTCCCTTGTGCAATAGCAGTTGCAGCTTCAATTTCTAATTGATAATTTACTTTACTTTGTTCACTGAAAACATTGAGCATTTCTGGAGTTCCATATCTTCCAGAATCTATAGGTAGAATAGCCAACAAAAATGATTAATTTTTTTGAAAAATAAATCTATGTATATTTCCGAAAATTACTTTTGATATGGTTGCTGAACCTAATAAACAAAATTTCCTTGATATGATGCACAATCTAGAAGGACCAACAAAAAAATCAATTCCTAGAGATGTAATTATTTCTGAATTTTCACAACTATGTGAAATCTCTAAAGATGAGTCTTCTAATTTTGTTGATTTAATGATTCATGATATTGAGATATTTGAAAATATGATTGGTTCATTTAATTCTGTAAATTCCTCAAATCCCTGATTGCGCTATATGCTTTAAAGCGAATAATTTGAATTTGCTCCATCAAAATTTATGACAATTCCTGAAAGATATTTTATCTCATTTTCTACAATTGAACTGACAAAATCTCCAATCTCTTTTGGTTCACCCAGTCTCTTCATTGGAAGTTCACTTGCAAATTGTTCCACATTGTCTACTATCTCTTTAGTTCTGTCTGTATTGATTGGTCCAGGTGCAATATTGATACAACTAATTCCTTTTTTCGCAAATTCTTTACTTAATATTTTTAAAACATTTGAAAATGCAACTCTGTATGCACTTGAAATTATGAGTTTTGGTGTCGGCTCTTTTATTACGCTTGATGTAATGACAAATATGTATCCGCCATCATTAATTTTTAAATTTTGTAAAAACAAACAAAATCCTAAAAACAATTGATTATGAAATTTATTCCATTCTTGTTCAGTTATTGAAAAAAATTCCTTAGGAGGTGGACCTCCAGTGTTTAAAACTAAGATATCTGTACTCTCTTGTTTTGAAATGAATTTTTTTACACTTTCTAAATCTGATGTATCTACATCACTTCTTGATGTAGAAATAACATTACAATTTATCTTATTTAGTGAATCTGCAATTGCCTTGCCAATACCTCTGGAACCTCCAAGAACTATTGCTTTTTTCATATTTTCTTTAAAAAAAATTATGATTTAAATTCAATGGAAATTTCAATTTTATCATAATGGCTGATTTTATACCTAAAAAAATTGGTCCAATGCAATATCAAATTGAACAGGATTCTCAAAAAGGTATGAATGTGCCTGTGACAATTTATGCTGACGAAAAATTATTACAAAAAATGATGACTGATCGTACTATTCAACAAGCAGTTAATGTATCTACATTACCTGGAATTCAAGGACATGCCGTAGTTTTACCTGATGGACATGAAGGCTATGGATTCCCAGTTGGTGGTGTTGCAGCAATGGATGCTAAAGAGGGAATGATTAGTCCAGGTGGTGTGGGTTATGATATCAATTGTGGTGTTAGATTATTACGAACAAATCTTAATGAAGAAAAATTACGACCAAGATTAAAAGATCTTGTAAATGATCTATTTAGTTCAGTACCCTCAGGTGTTGGATCAAAGGGTGCTGTAAAATTGAATTATTCTCAATTAGATGAGGTATTAGTTAATGGTGTTCAATGGGCAATTGATCATGGCTATGGAACTACTAATGATGCTGATGTTTGTGAAGAAAATGGGCAGATGCAAAATGCTGATCCTAACAATGTTTCTGACCGTGCAAGAAAGAGAGGTGCGCCACAGCTAGGCAGTCTAGGTTCTGGAAATCATTTTCTTGAGATACAAAGAGTTGATGAAATACATGATGAAAATGCTGCAAAAAGAATGGGTATTGAAAAAGGTCAGATTACTGTTTTGATACATTGTGGCTCTCGTGGATTCGGTCATCAGGTGTGTAGTGATTACTTGAGAATCTCTGAACAGGCACAGAAAAAATATGATATTCATCTATCTGATAGAGAATTAGCATGTGTCCCAAATAATTCTGATGAAGGTGAGTCATACAGAACTGCAATGTTTGCAGCATTGAATTTTGCTTGGAGTAATCGCCAAATGATTACTCATTGGACTAGACAATCTTTTCAGCGAGTATTTGACCAAACTGAATCTGATCTTCAGATGGATTTGATTTATGACGTTGCACACAATATTGCAAAAGTTGAAAAACATCTTGTAGATGGAAAACAAAAAGATGTTGTTGTACATCGAAAAGGTGCAACAAGGGCATTTCCTGCAAATAGGGATGAAATCCCTTCAAAATATCGAGATCTTGGTCAACCTGTACTTGTTCCAGGTTCAATGGGTACTGGAAGTTGGATTTTACTTGGTCAAAATGGTTCAATGGACAAGAGTTTTGGTTCTACTGCTCACGGTGCTGGACGAATGATGTCTCGTTCAAAAGCAAGAAGAAATTTCACTGAATCTGAAGTAAAAAAATCATTGAACGATAAAGGTATCTTTATCAAATCACTCACTCGTGATGGGGTTGTAGAAGAAACTCCTCAGGCATACAAAGATGTAGATTCTGTAGTTAATGTTTCACATGATCTGGGTATTGCAACAAAAGTTGCAAAATTAGTACCTGTAGGTGTAATTAAGGGATGAGCGAAGACGAAGAACTTGAAAAATTGAAAGCAAAGCGTCTTGCAGAAATGCAAAAAAATATGTCATTTCAAAAAAAACAGGCTGAAGCAAAAAAAATCATTGATGAAAAAAATCAAAATTCTCCTACTCCTCGCGACATTTTAGTAAATAATTTGGGATATCGTGGTTTGGAGGTTTTGGAAAATGCTGAGTATCAATTCCCAAATGAAACTAAAATTTTGATTGTCAAGTTGTCTGAATTAATTTCTTCTGGTGAATTAAACGAAGTATTGGATGGTGGCAAACTCTTGTACCTGTTTAGACTTGTTGGTGTAAATGTTAGAATGAAAACAAAAATCAATGTTGAACAAGATGGAAAATTTGTTTCACTATCTGATAAGATTGGTAAATCAACGGAATAATCTTGGCAATATTACTTGAAATAAGTTCTGGAAATTATGACCAGGATATTGGTAAAGTAAAATTAGCAATGAATAAAATTTCTGCATTATGTAGATTGGGTGGAAGTTTTGAAATCAGTGAACCTGAAAATCGCTTAGGATGGACATTTTTTAAAATCTTAATTCAAGAGGATCTATTTTCTGGAATAAATGTAAAGTTTAATGATATGATAATAAAATATGCTGGAAAAAAAGACACTGAAAAATTTCAAAAATTCATGATTGATTATTTTGAACACAGCGGTTGTAAATTAAATATTAAATTAATTGAAGTCTAAACTCTTCTTCCACGTTTTCCACCTTTCTTTCTAGTGGTATCGTGTGGTATTGGTGTCACATCATCTATTCTACCAATTCTAAATCCCCCTCTTGCTAGTGCTCTAATTGCTGCTTGTGCGCCTGGACCTGGAACCCTTGAACCGACTCCGCCAACTGCTCGAACCTTGATGTGTAATCCTGTGAATCCTTTTGTTTTTGCCGTCTCAACTACTGCATTTGCTGCTTTCATTGCTGCAAAAGGTGATGATTCATACCTTGCTGCATTGACATGATGTCCACCTGAGCTAATTGACACAGTTTCACCTCCTGTAAGATCGGTAATATGGATAATTGTGTTATTATAACTGCTGTAAATATGGGCTAATCCCCATTTCTCTTTCTCTTCTTTTTTTGTTTCTGTTTTTGTTGATTCTTCAACTATCGATTCTTCAACTGTTTCTGTTTTTGATTCTTCTATTTTTGTATCTGTGATAGTTTCAGTTTCAGACATAGGTATTCAACATTAAAAGGGGTTTAAAAAACATATCACCGCTTCTTGCAAGTACGAATCATATCTGAGAATTTTCTGTAAATGACTCGAATCTTACCTATGTAATCATTATTTTTTATGAAAAATGCTTCCAACCTGTATCTTTTATGATAAATTCTTCATCTTCATTTTTGAAGATCACACCTTTTCCTTTTTGTATAATGCCGATCTTAGTTAACTTGATTTTTTCTTTTTTTGCAATTTTTTTAATCTTATCAAAATTCTCTGGTCTGCATGTGGCTATGATCTCATATTCCTCACCACCATTAAACACCAAATCTCTATAATTCAGCCCATTTTGTTTTGAAAACTCTTTGATAAACTCTGGGGTTGGAACATTACCAATTATGATCTGCTTTCTATTGTTTTTTGCAATCTCATTTAGTGTAGATGATAATCCATCACTAGAGTCCATTGATGCAGAAAAAAATCTTGCTGCCTTTGAACCAAATGTTAGTCTAGGTTTTGGAAAAAATATTGAATCCAAAATTATCTTTCTAAATCTATTTTTTACTTGTTTCTTATTCATAATTACGTGTAATCCGGTTTTAGTTAACCCGAATTCTCCTGTGACAAAAACAAAATCTCCATTTTTTACACCAGTTCTTTTTACAAAATGATCTGCTTCACCAAACATTGAACATGTGATAACTAACTCTTTTCCTTCGTTTGTATCGCCACCCAAAATTTTTACCCGAAATTCTTTAGCTGCATCTGAAAAACCCTTACTTAATTTTCTAATATTATCTATGGATGTATTTTTTGGAATTGTAACTGAAATAATTACATATTTTGGAACTACGCCTTTTGCAGAAAAATCACTTATGCATGCAACAATGCTTTTCCTAGCCGCTTTATCCATTTTCATATTATTTGGCATATCTGTACTTTCTACAAACGTGTCAGTTTTTACAATACATTTTTTCTTTTTTACATTGAAAAATTCTACATCATCTGATGCAATATTATTAAACCCAAAATCTTTTTGAAATATTTTGATTATCTGTGTTTCATCTAATCTTTTCATAGCTGTTATTGATTATTTCTTTGATTTCATTTAGTATATTCTGTGCATTCTCTTTATTTGATGATTCGACTGAAATTCTGATTATATCTTCCGTATTTGATTTTCTTATTAACACCCAACTATCTTCATCAATATTTGATTTTACTCCATCTATTGTTTCTACATTTCCAAACTGCTCTTTCATTATCTTCTTCATACTATCAATTATTTTCTCATGAAATTCTGAATCGACACTTATTTTATCTCTTATCTGTGTAAATTTGTTCATTTTATTGATGATGTCATCAAAACTCTTTGAATTTAACATAGATGCAATCATACCACTAGTCAAAATTCCATCTCTGCAATTATTAAAATCTGAAATAATGAATCCTCCACTACTACCTTCGCCACCCACATGCGAATTTGTTTTTAACATGGTATCGATGACATTTGCCTCTCCGACTTTTGATCTAGTGACTATGCCGCCTTTTTCAATAATATATTTTTCAATTGCAATACTTGTGTCTAAACTCAAGACAAATTTCTTATGTCCCAACTCAATTGATTTTGCAACTCCTAATCCTAAAGTCAAGTCTGGAATCTGCTTTTTACCATCTTTTACAATAACTAATCTGTCTCCATCAAGATCATATGCAAATCCAATTTCATAATCTTTGCTCTTTTTACACAGGTCGATTAATTCATCTGTTGTTGGATCAGGTCCTCTTGAATTACTTTCTAATTTTTCATTAATCGTAGTTACTTTACAGCCAATCTGTTCTAGAAATTTTGGTGCTATATTTACTGCTGCCCCTGCTCCTATATCTAAAATTATTTTTGGATTTCCCTGTACCTGCCCTACCATTTGAATGGCTTCTTTGATATATTCTGATGATATTTCTTCTTGACTACCAATACTCTTTTTTTCAGTATTCTGTTTTTTCTTTATAATTTCAAGTTCATCGTTGTTTATTCCTCTTCCATTAACAATCATCTTTAATCCATTCCATTGAATTGGATTATGTGATGATGTGACTATTATCCCTGCACCAAATTTTCGTGCCTCCCTAAATGCTACTGGTGTTGGAACCATACCTAAATCATACACATCCATTCCGCATTGTCTTAATGCAGCACTAACAACTTTTGTAATCATTTTACCTGATGGCCTTGTATCTCTTGCTAAAACACATTTTTTTGACTTGATTAATGGAACAAAATTATTTGAAAATCCTAAAATCTCTTTTAATGTAAGATCTTCTCCAAATACTCCTCTTATTCCTGATATTGTTATTTTCACTGTCACAAAATTATGTTTGTATGTTATAAATCGATTTTCTTACTTTTGTATTTTGATCTATGTATTTGAAAGGTTTTTTTGGAACTGAGACTTGTCTTGAGCGTGCCTCGATAGCTCAGCTCGGTAGAGCGAACGCCTCGTAAGCGTTAGGTCGCGGGTTCAGATCCCGCTCGAGGCTTAAACTACTAAAAATTTCTTCGAGTAAAAAATTATTCTTCAAAGGTTTCTATATCAATTTCAAGTTCATCGGCAATTCCTTTCCACCATTGATTGATCTCTTTTGACATATGCTCCCCACATAATCCGTCATTTACTCCTTAATAGATCATTCGGTTGAATTTTGATTAATGTATGATCTATTTTTTTGCCTTTTTCTTTAGATAGTTTCTATAGATGATTATTGCTAATGCCCCTATTGCACAACCCCAAAATACTGGCCAACCTAATGGATCACCATTTGGAACTAGGCCTAAAAATGAATAGATTGTTCCTGCAATAAATCCAAAACCTATAACTTCTAAAATTTTTACATTCATTAGTTTTTGATTATTTAAAAAAGATATATTATTTTGTAATTGAAGTGTTTGTATGGATAAGTATCTCATGGTGATAATGGGTTTGATGTTCACTGGTATGGTAATTGCATTTGTTTCCCCACAAGGCGAAATTCGTGAGGAGCCATTCATAGGATTGTTTTATGCATCAATTGGTGGAGTAATTGTCATTGTCATATACAGCTCTTACAAAGACAGAAAAGAACGACAAAGACTCAATAAAGAAAGAAGAAGATCAAAGAAGTAATTACATCTCTAGTCCGAATGATTCGGCTATCTCTGAGAATTGTTTGTAAGAATCTAAGTATTGTCTACCTTTTGGAGTTATGATGAATACGTTTTTTCCATCATATTCGATTTTGTTAATCAAGCCAGCACCGGTTAAATTACTGATGAATTTTTCCAGTCTACTATGCGATAAATTGGCCTTTGACAGTAATGATGTTGTTTTGATCCCTTGTTGTCCACTTTGTTCAGTTGCTACTAGTACATCTGCAACAATCTGCATACTTGTCCTATAGGCTACCATTGAAAATACAAGTTATAACTGTGATATAAGGGTATAACTTGAAATTATAATCATATACATATACGCTATTTAACGTAATTTCATGTCAACTGACCCAAAAATTAGCTGGTTTGATGATTTTTTGGGAATTGCATATAGATATTATGACTTACGAATGAATATTATTCCTTTATTTTCTGATCGGAAGATTGCAGCCAATTTCTGGAATGAAAATATTCGTTGGTGGAATGATCATACAATAAAAGTGCGATTTGTAGAAGATGGTGATGATTATTGGGTGATCATAGGTGCTGAATCAAGAAAACCTGAAAATAATCAATATATCTTCAAACGGTTACCAAAGTCTTCTCATTATGAGCGTTTTAAGAAAGGACATGCAGGTTCGGCATATCTGAGGCTTGGCATTTATACAAAAAAATACATAGATGATGTAAAGTATGATGCAATCTGTGATTGCTCACATGCAAAAGAGGATCACTCTGAGGAACAAGATGATGATAGCTGTCTTTATGAAGATTGTAATTGTAAGAAATTTGAAAGTTTTCAAGTTGATCTATTAAAAAAGAAAAAAACCATTACTGATATCCAATTCTTAGATGAGCAAAATTCAAAAGATGATTCACTATCTTGGAATTGTCTGACTGTAAACAAATACAATAAAACTGATAAATCTTAAGATTCTTTTATGTTAACCCTTTCGTGTTTTCCAGGATAAAACTCGAAAATTTTATCTGAATAACATTTACTGCATAGCGGTCCTTCCGTCTTCCATTCCTTCATAGGGAGATACATTGGCTCTGCTTCATTACTGCATATAGTACATTTTTCAACCACTTTAAATCGAACTTATTTCTCAAGATCCGTATAAAAACCATTTCTGTAAATTACTGAATATTGTCTATTATAGAATGAATATTTTTCAATTACTAATTTTGTTAAATACTACTAGATTCTAGACATTTTGGTAGCAGGTCTGGTCATTGTAAACCTCCTGCAAGAAGTTTCTTGACTGGCCAACTACCAAAAAAATCTACAAATTCTTAATACATTCTTTAATTTTACAAATCTCTATTTCTTGAGAATCCATTTTCTGTTCTAATACATCTAACATCTTCTCATTGTATACATTTTGAGAAAAAAAGTTGTGCGGAGAATTTGCTTTTGAAATTTCTTGATTAACTAAATAATCTGAAAGAAAATTTGATACTATACTGTCTGTTAGTGACATCACTTTATGATTCGTCTCAAAATTTCTAAAAACTGATTCAAGCTTTATGATATTATTCTTATAATTCCCTTTAACTTCTAGAATCTTCTCATTTAACAATTTGGCATAAACTGCAACAAATAGTAGTGTTGCATATCTTTTTGTTTTATGTGATTTATTTTTAGGACCGTAAGAAAATTCCCTTTTTGAGTATTCCCTGATTAGTGTAGGAAAAAGAAAGAATCTGTAATCATCTTTTAACTCATCATTGAAGATTTCTCCATATTTGCTGCCTCTAGGCAAAAACTTTGCAGCTGAACTATATGCTTCATTTGGTCTTTGTTCAAAAAATGCAACAAATGCTTGGATTGCATCTTTTGATGGAATTACTTTCTTATGATTATCTGGAAGATATTTGTTAAAATTCTCATCACCCTGAAATTTGTGACGTTCACCTGGTTTCTTAAAATCCCATGATCCTGCCTGAATTTCGTAAAAATATCCATAACTTTCTACTTGTGAATTAATTGATGTGTGAAAATCTTCGAGTGAAACATAATCTTTTCCTCTTACTGCATTTTGAGAATTTCTATATTTTGTAATATTTCTTTGTAGTTGTTCTTGAACTGCTTTAATTATTGTAACTGTGACTACTCCATTTAATGAATTTGTTCGTTTTGCTCTGTCATAAATTGCATTTACAGTCTGTGCACCATTAACAATTTGTGGTGCAAATAACTTCAACGTATTTTTTTCTTGTTCTTTAAAATCATCTACTGTAATTGTAATTCCATTATTATATACAAATAATTTTTCAGGACATCCTTCTAATGTTTGACGAATTCCTTTATTTACCGCAGTCTTAAATTGCATAAAATGTCTAATATTTGACTCAAAAACATAGTCTCTATTTTTTTCTACAAATTCTGCAATCTCTCTGGCACTTACAATACATACTTGACAATCTTCATGTTGAATCTTGTTAATTACTCTGAGATTTGATTCCTTGCCGGCGGCTGGTTTTTTTTTACGTTCCCATAAAATTTGAATTGCATCATTGAAGCTAATTGTTTTAACACCGCTTCCATTGTACTGAATGTCTTGATCTGTGACATAATACAATTCAATTTTTAACTTTTTTTCATTGATATGTTTTAATAATTCTGCAAGTTCTGGACGCATTTTCTTGGTATCTTGTTTTAAAAACCTCTCTACATTTTCTTTAAAATTATCAATTGCGGCAATTGAATGAGATTCGCCATATTTTGATTGTATAATTCTAATCCTATCTTCTGAAAAATCTACTGGTAAGTATGCATCTATTCCTAAATCATTTGGTCCATCAATTATCCCATTTTCTGCATCTTCTTCAGTTGCCTCAAAAACTTTAGTCATAAACCATTGTAAGCACCTATGTCCTTTTTCAACGGTATTGGATGAATCTTGAATGTATTCTTTGAAACTTTCTTTGATATTTTCTGCAAACCCTTCCATTGGTTCAAATCTCTGTTGTAATAGAAGAGAACGGCCCTCTGGACTAAATTCTAACAGATTACTTCTTTCTTCAGACAAACTATTCAATTTTTCAATATTGCTTAACAAATAGATGGTAATTCTATGATAACCATGCCTGACTGAAAAATTACATTATTACATAACTAGTTTTGATTTTTAATATGTTGAAAAAAATTGGTATTGTCGTAATACCTGTAATTTTGATAATTATTGCTGTGACTCAAGTTACTAGTGAGGAAATTACTAGTGAGGAAATTACTAGTGAGGAAATTACTAGTGAGGAAATTACCAATACAAAAAATCACTTATCTGAAACAAACTTAGTTGTAACTACAGTAAAATCTTCTAGACCTGATCTGTGTGATAAGACTAATTCGTGTTATCTGCCATATGAAATTTCAATTACTCCCGGTGAATCAGTTACATGGTTGAATGAAGATAGTGCATTTCATAGTATTACTAGTGGGAATTTTGAAAATCCTGATGGATTGTTTGATAGCGGACATCTAGATCCCTCTGAAACATTCTCTTACACTTTTGAAACCTCTGGAACTTTTGAGTATTATTGTACTTTACATCCTTGGATGCAAGGATTTGTAATTGTAGAAAGGTGAGAGAGAGATTTGAACTCCCGACTCTAGGCTTTGCAGGCCCATGCACTACCAGACTGTACTACCTCACCGCAGTCAAAAAAATTATCAGTCTACAAATATCTCTTTCTAAATCAGTAAAATACTGTGAAATATACTGATAGTTTTTGTTTAGTATTGTACTACATTCAATTAAATTTCTGAAATCCAGATTTGTGAATTTAGAATTTTGAAAATTGTTTTGATGCAAGCTTTACATCTTCTGCCTTGACTGTTTTTCTTCCAGCATGATGTGACATTTCAACTGCATTTTTAGCTATATCTTCACTTAATCTTTCTATGACTCTTCTAAGTTCATCAGCTGATTCTTCACTAACTCTTTCTGCACCTGATTTTTTTAAAATTCTATACATTGGTTGAATACTTAATTCTGATGTTTTCATATCATTCAAGCATTTTCTTATAACAAAAGATCTTAAGTAAAAAAAATACCACAAGAGAATCGATAAATACATACAATCTTGCATCAAAAATTATGACTTGGTTATATGATGCACATGTTCATCTGTCCGATTCTGCATATTCTGATGAAATGAATGTCATTCAAAATTCAATGAATCATCTAAAACTAAAAGCATGTTGTGTCTCTATGGACTTTACCTCATCTAAAAATACTCTTCAACTTGCTCATTTGAATCCACTTTTACTCCCATTCGTTGGAATTCATCCTGAAAAAGCAGATGATGATGTATCCCAAATAATTGATCTTGTTGAAAAAAATCATGATATAATTTCTGGAATTGGTGAAATTGGATTAGATCCTACATATACTTTGTCTGAGACACAAAATAAACAACAGCTTGATGTTTTTAAAAATCAACTTTCGTTAGCTGAGAAATTCCAAAAACCAGTTTCAATACATTCTAGAAAATCACTTGATCAAGTCCTTGACATTTTGCCTTCTTACTCATTAAGTGGGGTATTATTGCATTGGTTTGATGGAAGAAAGCAACAACTACGAAAAATAATGGATAATGATTATTTTGTTTCTTATGGACCTGTTATGGTATATGCAAAAGATAAACAAGTTTTACTTGCAAAAACTTCACTTGAACGAATTTTATTTGAAACTGATGGACCTGTACGTTTTTCTAATTGCTTTAACGGAAAAATAGCTCAAATTGACTATATACCCAGTGTAGTTTTTTGTGCATCAAAAATTCTTGGATTGGATTATGACCATTTATGTAAATTGATTGAAATGAATATGAACTCTTATCTTGGTGTATAGGTATAAAAAACCCTCAAAATTCTTTGATATAGTGGATAGAATAAAACGATTGTCTATGGAAGTTCTTCAAGACTATAAATCTCAATTTGGGGTTGATTTTGCAAATAATAAAAAAATTCTTGATGAGATTTCAATTGTTAGATCAAAACCACTAAAAAATAAGGTTGCAGGATATATTACAAATCTAATTAAAACTGAATTACGTATACGTAATCAAAAAGAGGAATTAATTAAACGTGAACAAGAACGAATTCAGAAACGTTTAGCAACTGAGACTGCAGAACCAACAACTGAGACTGCAGAACCAACAACTGAGACTGCAGAACCAACAACTGAGACTGC
>CAYFOW010000007.1:36281-45337 GCA_964344885.1 uncultured Candidatus Nitrosopelagicus sp.
AGAACCAACCCAGTAAAATTCAATATTCCAAAGAATCTATTTTCATCTGAAAGTTAATCTTACAGTATTTTTCTCCAAAATTGTTGGTATTAGTAAAATTTCTAGGTGGTGCAAAAAAAATCTTTAACGCATCTGAATTATGTTTAGAACAAGACAATTTAACGATAGGCAAATTAGTTGAACATCTAATTCATTCTCAACCCAATGGGAATGCTGATTTTAATGGAAAAAATATACTTGTTGCTGTAAATGGTGTAGATTCTTCTGTACTAGATGGTTCTGAAACAACTTTAAAACCCGATGATGTAGTTAGTATCATTCCTGTAATACATGGTGGCACAAAAAAACGAATAATTTTTGAGTTTGAAAAAACATTTTGTGAAGTATTTTTTATTTCAAAAATCCCTAATGATATTGATTTCCTAAATGATTTACGTGAAAAGTTTCCTCAACTTACTCTACAAGCAATTGACAAAAAATTCATTTTATCTGAAAACCATATACAAAAAATCATCTCAATCTCATTACATGCAAAAAAATTAGAGATCATGCTTTCAAAAAAGCTTGAAGTAGATATACTATTGCGTTTTGCAGGCACATCCCAAATTTCTAAAGCAATTCTTTATGCTGGTAGAAAACCTCAAAATGATTTTTTTATAATTGGTATTGGAAGCAAATCTAGACTAGACAAATTATATGCTGAATTAAACCAATTATTAAGTAAAGATAAATTCCCAGAAAACTCTAGGTTTCTTCAAAAATTCTTTGGATTAACCTTAAAACATATTGATTCTATTTCATCAAAAAACCAATTAGAAGATCTACTTGTAGAACGAGCTGCAATTTTATGACATTTCTCGTTTAATGTTTTCTAAACTAAAAATTTCCCCCGGTTTGATAATAGATACTCCTGTTTTATTTCCTAAAACTTCTACTAAGATAATATGTGATGGGTTCTCTAATGACACCTTATTTTTAATATCCCTTGCAATTTTTGTTATCAATTCTTTCGTTGAAATATTTGAATTTCTCTTCTCAATTGTTATTCTGTATGATTCATCTTTAGAAACTTTCCATAACTCCTTTATCTTATCATATATTGATTCTAAGTCTGTTTTTACAAATGACTGAATTGGAATTATTCGAAGACAGTATCTAATTGTCCATGGCTCTTCACTAACCTTATTGATTAATTGCTTGATGAAATCTTTGTTCTCTATTGCTGCCTTCACTGTTAAAATCCCTGACATTCCAGTCTTTGAAATTTCTATCTCTTTGAAATCAAATTCATCTAATATTTGATTAATCTCTTTTCTTGCATAATCTTCTAAATTTCTTGCACATGTTATTATGAAATTCAATTTAGTGCAAAGATTTCCTTTGATGTAATGTTTCCTTCTCTGATAATGTTAATCTTCTCATTTTTTAATTCAATAATTGTAGACTCCCCTCCTGAAATTTTTCCATCATCTAAAAATATATCATAATATAATCCTGAATCATCAATTTTTGTGGAATCTGTTATTGTATCTTTTCCTGAAATATTTGCACTTGTACCAACAAGCAATTTACATTCTTTTAAAATAGATAAAATGCATTTGTTACCTGGAATTCTAACTGCTATCTTACTATCATGTATTATCCCTGCTGGAAATTTATCTTCTAGATTTTCTAAAACAACTGTCAATGGTCCTGGCCAAAACCTGTCGGCAATTTTTTCTATTATGCCATCAAGTTTAGCAATTTTTTTTATTTCTTCTTTTGAAAAAGCTAGAATTGGCAATGATTTAGTTTCTGCTCTTTGTTTAATTTGAAAAACCTTTTTTACTGATTTTGAATTATATGGGTTACAACCAATCCCATAAACTGTATCCGTTGGGAAAATAATTACTTCGCCTTGATGATATTTGTTAATTACCTCTTTAACTCCATCTAAATTACAATTTACTTTCATTCTCATCGAAGTTTTTCATTCTAAATAAAATGATTTCTTGTAAATTGATTAAAACTTTCTAAATCGTCAAGCCAAAATCATCTGAAAAATTTCTAAATGTTTCATATGCGTGAAGAAACTCTCTTCCTGAACCACTAATTCTATATTTTAGTGCCCCATCTGAATTAACCTGTTCTAAAAGACCCTGCGAAACTAGCGTTGACAGAATATTTGAAATTCTCCCATGTGAGATGTTGGCTTTTCTAATCAAATATGTTATACCTGCACCTTCATCTTCTACATTATCCCGTGTTGTTGAAAGGATATCTCCCACAATCTCCAATTTTGTCCTATAGTTTACCATGGTTGTTTTTCTAATCTTATTTCATTATGAGTATGCGATGATCGTTTGTATTACACAATAATGATAAAAGAATTTGACAAATTTCATTCTCAGCATCTAAATATCGTCAAATTTTAATTTTCGAAGAGGCATTTTTGATACTGGTAATGCTAATGAAACTAGTCCTCCAATCTTGATTACAATTGAAATAGCATATAGTACTGATTCTGGAAATACAAACGAGTACCAAGCCAAAAATTCTCCTAATCCTAATAGTCCCAATCCAATTGCTACAAACAAAGTTGTACTTTTTCTACTTTGAATAAATGAGATCATTGTCTCAATTGAACCATAAATTAATAGAATAAATGATAGTGCTCTAATGATGTGCTCTAATGAAACAAACGATGTGAAAAATAATGGTAACACTCCTATTGAGCGAAAATATCTGGATTTTGGAAAAAATGATTTGATTGTATGTGAAAACGCAATGAACCAATATCCAACTGTCTGGATAGCTAATCCTAATGTTGAAATTCCTTGATTAATCCTTCCTTCATGGAAAAAATTTTCTTCTAACATATACCCTAACCAAATTACTCCAAATCCAATTCCAATTGCCAAAAACGCAATTGTTAATCTAAATAATGTTGGACTACCAGTATTATTATATCCAATAAATGACATTATTGCAATTAAAATCCCCACAGAAAATCCAACTAAATTAAGAATTGTCTCGAGTAAAAATTCCAATTACTTGAAATGTCTTACAAAATTAATTAAATCTTTTATTCCCAATCATCTAACGTTCCTGCAGTTTCCCCTTCTGTATTACCTGTGTAATCATTCAGTATGTCTGAATATGTTGCTTCATTATGTGCTACAAATTTAACATATTCGCCATAACTAATCTCAGTTTCACATTCATTACATGTCACCAATGTGAAATCCGGTGAAAGCTCTGCAACACTTTTGCATTTTGGGCATGTAATTTTCATGAATTATTTGGTTTTGTATGATTATTATTGCTTGTGATAACAAAAAAATAAAAAGAGATAATCTCTACATTCTTTAATGAATTGTATAAAATGCAAGGCTCAAATTCCTGAGAATGAAGAATTAGACCCTGTAGCATCTTCATATCCTTGCTGCACAAAATGTTGGAATGAATGGAAGGATTATCGTGTAATGGTAATTAATGAAATGCGTTTAGATATGTCTCAAAAGGATCATCGAAAACTAGTTAAAAAAAATGAGAAAATCTTTCTAGGCATTATGAACGCTGAAGGTGATTTTATTGATTATTCTAATGAAGATAATCGTAAACCTGAAGAGCAGCCAAATTAAAGCCCAATCTTAATTCTTGCTTGCTCTGGAATTAACAAAAATATTTTATTTTTTTCATCATTTGAAATTTTAGCAAAAACACGTCTTAATGTGTTTGAAATAATCTCCATTTGTGTTGAATCAAGCATTAGAAATATTTCAAAAACCCCATCTAGATTAAATGCAATTAATTTGGATGGCGATCTTATCACTCCTGCAATATACTGAATGAATAATTCTTCTCTTTCTTCTTCAGTGATTGTTGAAAGGACTTCTAACCATACTCTGAAAAGTTTTGCAAAATTATCAAATGGTATGGTTGGTCCAACCTGTAATGCGTTATTGACAATCTCTTCTTTCTCATCATTTTTCATTGAAAAAAATCTCATTGTTTCCCCCTTTAACATCGGTTTTTTTAAAAAATCGGGTAGACTAGCTAAATTTGTTATGATATTTTTTGAATGATGTAAATCAACCAATAATTCTAACAGTTTTTTCGATGTTAAAATAGTATCTGAATAATTTAGATTAAATACTGCTGAAAATAATTTTTTGTATGCCTGCAACAATAGTTATTGGAGGATTTTTTGGTGATGAAGGAAAAGGAAAGATTATCTCGTATTTGGCAAAATATGACAATCCTACAATTGTTGTAAGGGGTGGTGCAGGACCAAACGCAGGTCATACCATCAAAGATGGTGATAAAATTTACAAAGTTCGGATGTTGCCCAGTGGCTTCTTGAATGATTCTGCTAAGGTCTTAATTGGTCCTGGCGTGGTAGTAAACCCTGATGTTCTTTTAGATGAAATTAATAATTTTGGAACTCTTGGACGTTCCTTTGTTGATAAAAACTGTGGAATTATTGAGGCACATCATTTAACTCAAGATTCTAAAGGTCAATTAAAAGAAAAAATTGGTAGTACTGGATCTGGAACTGGACCTGCAAATGCAGAACGTGCAATGAGAACTCTGAAACTTGCAAAAGAAATTGAATCTCTGTCTGATTTTATAGCTGATGTTCCTGAAATAATAAACTCTGCACTTGATTCAAATGAAAATGTTCTAGTTGAAGGAACTCAGGGAACTTTCCTTTCATTATGGCATGGAACATATCCATTTGTAACTACAAAAGATGTCACTGCTTCAGGAATTTGTGCAGATGTTGGACTAGGACCAAAGCGAGTAAATGAGATAATTGTTGTCTTTAAATCATTTCTCACTCGGGTAGGCACTGGACCTATGGAAAATGAATTATCTGCTGAAGAAACTGAGAAACGAGGATGGGCTGAATTTGGAACTGTGACTGGTAGGCCTAGACGTGCTGCTGATTTTGACTTTGAATTGGCAAAAAAAGCAGTTATGCTAAATAGTGCAACTCAAATTGCAATAACTAAATTAGATGTTTTATTTCCTGAATGTGCACAAAAAACATCTTTTGATGAATTATCTCAAGAAGCTCAAAATTTCATAAAAAATATTGAGAACAAACTTAATGTGCCTGTCACACTGATTGGAACTGGCCCTACACTTGATGATGTCATTGATGTTAGATGATATTATCTAAAAATTTTGGTTAACCTTTAATGTGGTAAATTCTGAATGATATCATATGGTAAAACCACCTAATTATATTCAGGTTCATTCTCCATTGGAATTTACTCGTCTAGTTTGTGCTTTAGAACGTGCACCGCGTGTTTCCTTTTTACATGAACATAATGGAACTAAAATCCTATCTGTTCAAATGGATTTAATCAAGGAACGACCTGTCATATATTATACTCCTGTGGAAAACATTGGCCATTACCTCAGTTATGGATTCAAAGCTGGAAAAGAACAATCATTAGTTGTAAATTCAACTCTAGATAATTCTAAAATCTATTCACCAATAATTAAAATCAAATCACTTCCAAAAACACTTCAACCAAATTCTACTATTGAATCTGAGAGATATCAACCAATTGAATTAGAAGATCTTTCTAGTCTTGCAAAATTAAGTTATGGATTTGAAGAAGCACCTTTCCCATTGTTTGCATTTCCACACGAAAATAGTTGGTTGTTAGGCGTGTTTCTAAATTTCAATGAAGATGGTGATTCATATTTTTGTTATGTCACGCTTGAAAATGAACCTATTCAACCCTTCTTGAAACATACTACAACAAATGAAAACGAACCTACTCTTTCTGAAAATACTGATGAACATGGGTTTTCCTATATTAAAATTATAAAGCTTCACAATACACATCCGTTGGTCGATTATGACCAAATTCAAAGATAATATCCGTAATACTTCGAAGAAAAGCAAGATTATTCTTGCTAATGATTATGATGTATCATATCCAAAATTATATTCTCGGACAATAGAAAATATTACTTTATTACACGATTATCTATGTGCAATAAAATTAAACTTTCATCTTTTACTTCCTCTAGGTGAAACAGAGATAAAAAAAATCACTCAAAAAGCACATGAAAAAAATCTTCTTGTAATTGCAGACATCAAATTAAATGATATTGGAAATACCAATCTTGTTACATCTGAAACACTTTGGAATTTTGGATTTGACGCTGTAATTGTTAATCCTATAATGGGTCCTGATAGTTTGAAAAACCTTGTTAAATCTGCACATGAAAGAGAAAAGGGTGTAATTACTCTTTGTCATATGAGTGCGCCTGAGGCAAGGCTATCTTATGAAATGAGTGTAACTTATGATTCAGAAAGTTCTGGACAACTCTACCAACTTTTCTTAGAGTGGGCATTGAAATTTGAAGTTGATGGAATTATTTCTGGTGCGACATTTCCTGAAATTATAAAATATTGTAAACAAACTGCAAAAAATAATCTTGATATTTATTCGCCTGGAATCGGTACTCAGGGAGGCGATCCTAAAAAAGTACTTTCTGCAGGAACTGATTTTCTAATTGTTGGAAGAACTATTCTAAATTCTGATAATCCATTACAAACAATAAAGGAACTTCATGAATCCATCGAGTAAATAAATTCACTTGCTTTTTTCAGAACAATTCTAGCATTATCATATGTGATCTTTTTTATTGCATCGTCAAACTCAAGCCATACATAATCTTGATGTTCATGTGATAATCTAACATCCGTTGTATTTGTTTTTCCTAAAAAAAAGATTACTTTTTTATGAATATCTTCTTTATCAAAAACAAATTCATATTCAATTTCTTCATTGAATCCTTCTATGAAATTAATATCTGAAATACCTGTTTCTTCTTTTGTTTCTCGAATTGCTGTTTGGTGTGGTGTCTCTCCCAACTCCATCTTGCCTTTGACAAAATCCCAATGTCCAGATGGATAATTTAATAACAAAATTTTTTCTGGTTTGGATTCTGATAAAATTACAATACCTGCTGAAGTCTCTTGTTTCATTATCTCTCACTTAAAAAAAAATTATTTACCTTCTCTTCTTTTTCTTTTCTGAAATGTTCTAATTGCTCTCATAAGATCAATTTTTCTAAATTCTGGCCAAAAAATATCTAGAAATACTAATTCACTATACGCACTTTGCCATAATAGAAACCCACTCATTCTTTTTTCACCTGATGTTCTTAAAATCATATCTGGGGATGCTTGTGGAAGATGTGATGTATATAGATTAGATTCAATTTCTTCTTTATCTATATGTTCGATGTCTAATTGCCCTTTCTTTATTTTTTGACCTATCTTTTTTACTGCATCGACAAGTTCATTTTGCCCTCCATATGCAATTGCAATGTTCAGAAAATGATTATTGTAATTTTTTGTTACATTATCTAATCTTTTCAAAACGTTTTTGATTGATTCTGGAAGTAATTCTGTTCTTCCAATTGCTTTTACCCTCATCTTGTTTCTGTGTATACGTGGATCATTATACAATTTTTCTAGTCTTTCCTGAATCAATTTATACAAATATTCTAATTCATCATTTTTTCTTTCAAGATTCTCTGCAGATAACACATACAATGTGATGATCTTTATGTGAAATTCTTCACACCAATCAAGTAAATTTTCTACTGCATCTGCTCCCTTGTAATGCCCAATTCTTTTTAAACTAAGATTTTTTTTTGCCCATCTTCTATTTCCATCTAAAATAATTGCAACATGATTTGGCATATCGCCTGATTGAATTTCTCTTTCTAATCTATTTGAATAAAATCTATACAGTCCTGGGAAATTTAATCTATTTTTTATTCCTGTAATGGCTCATCACCCTTCTTTTTCCTATATCTTCGGAATAATAGGGTGGCTGATATCAGTGTTATTGCAAACCCTGCAACAAGTGGTGGGATCAAAGTGTATGAGCTTTCTCCGTCTGTCATGATTGCTGTAAATTGAGCAATTGTTGGGTAAATTGAAATTAATACAATAATACGTAGTGCATCGCTAATCTGCCTTTGTTTTCTGTTAAACCAATTACTAAATAACATTCCACCAAATATGGTACCTAATCCCATCCACAAAAATGGTAACATACCTGAAACAAAATAGCCCATAACTACTTTATCTGAAATAATCTCTGCAAATTTAAATTCAGATTCAATTACACTTGGTTCTACTGTTGTAATTCCTGCTGGCACTGCAGCTAAGATCAAAACTATTCCCGTTACCATGGTGAATAACCTGATAAAACCATCTGGTGTAGGTTTTGCCCAACTAGTCCATGCCTTATCTACGTCAAATGCTCTAATCAAAAATGCACCTCCTAAAATACTAATTAAAACTGCTGAAATTTCTGCTGTAATGTTAAAAATTGCACCTATTCCCCCAATTAGCAATAATATTCCTGGAACTCCTAAAAAGAATTTTGAGTATTTTGAATCATATGCGATCATTTTAAGATATTTTCCAAAAACTGCATAAGAGTATTCTACACTTCTGCTAACTTTCATTACCACTCTTTGTACTGATACCATTGGTACAACTGTCTGAATGATTGGTATGACGCTTTCATCATCTTCGCCATCTGAAACAATTACTGCACCATTTGCAGTAAATTGTTCCATTGCTTGTTTTACTTCTCTGATAATCTTCTCATCTGCTTGTACACCTCTATTTTCTACTCCTGCAACTGAAATTACTTCTGCTTGATACCCTTTACTAACTAAATCTTCATACGTCTTTATTGCAAAGAAAATTGAATTAGAATCTGCGTCTTCAGGATCCTCTAATGCTAATCTTTGGGCAGCTTCAATACATGCATCTCTACCAATAACTGGTGTAGTGATACTTGTTTTTTCACCTATGTCATTGTCTCTATCAACACAAATAATCAATAATTTGTTAGCAACTGATGCATCAATTTCTTTCTTCAAACTATTGCTTTGAGACATAATTTTGATATACGAAATTACTTTTTAATAATTTCCTTCAATTTTAACTATTAAAATTTGGATTTGTGCCTAATCTATGGTCTCATCAAATCTGATTTTTGAAGAAATTCAATTGACTC
>CAYFOW010000008.1:0-320 GCA_964344885.1 uncultured Candidatus Nitrosopelagicus sp.
CTAAATTTTCTTAATCGCAATGGCTACAGTCTCCTAGTCTGCGATTTAACTTATTCGTCAAAATAGATTGTACCCGCAAATAGATATATTGATTCATCATTGAAGTATTTTTGTATAATCCACTTAAAGTGAAAAAATATGACTAATAAATTCGAGAAAAAAGACAGTAAAAAAACAGCTGATGAAATCAAAAAAGAGCTTCAACGATTAAAAGCAGAATTAAATCAAACAAAGAAAAAACCAACTCAGAAATCTACTAAATCTTCTTCAAAACAATCATCAAAAAAATCTATAACTATGGACGTTAAAAAGAAAGCAGA
>CAYFOW010000008.1:420-43360 GCA_964344885.1 uncultured Candidatus Nitrosopelagicus sp.
ACTAAAAAAGAAAGCAGAACTAAAAAAGAAAGCAGAACTAAAAAAGAAAGCAGAACTAAAAAAGAAAGCAGAAGAAGCTAAACGAAAAGAAGAAGAAGCTAAACGAAAAGAAGAAGAAGCTAAACGAAAAGAAGAAGAAGCTAAACGAACCTATGAAGAAGAATTAGAAGAACAACTCACTGAAGACGAAATTACAAGTTTTCAAATTGATAAAACCGATATGGATAAACTCATCAATAAAGTATGTGGAATTGTTGCAGGTTTTGAAGAATCTGGAATGTTGCAAAGTGATCTATGGAAAAAACTAAAACTATCTAGTCGTGACGGCTCAAGGCTTGCATTAAAGCTTGAACGAATGGGTATGATCACACGAAATAAAATTTTAGAAAAAGGACGATGGACTTACAAATTAATTATTAAAAAAACTCCTGTCAGTACTGAATCAATTGAGAATGGACCTTGTCTTGTTTGTCCTGTAGAATCAAAATGTACGCTTGATGGCGAAATAAGTCCATTAACTTGTCAATATATAGAAGATTGGGTTCTTGCTGAACTCAAAATCAAAAAATCAAAATGAAATTACATGATGCACGCAAAGACCACTATCGGCGCCTTGCTCATGAACAGGGATTTCGTAGCAGAGCTTCTTACAAATTAAAAGAACTGCAATCATCCTATAGGATAATTGGAGCCGGTCATTATGTTTTGGATTTGGGATGTGCTCCTGGTGGATGGTCTCAAGTAGCAGCTAAATTAGTTGGAAACAAAGGCAAAGTGATGGGAATAGACACATCATATGTTGAAGAAATACCTGGAACAGAAATTATACGTGGAAATATTGAGGATGAACTAATACTTGATGACATCATGGATTACTTTGGAAAAAAAATAAATTCTGTCATATGTGATCTTTCCCCACAAGTTTCTGGTAATTGGTCAGTTGATCATTCCATTCAAATTTCTTTAAATTATTCTGCTGCAAAAATCATGGAAAAAGTACTTGAAAAAAAAGGCAATGCAATATTCAAGGTGTTCGATGGACCATACTCTGATGAATTCTTTCAATTTATGAAAAAAAAGTTTGCCAAAATAAAAATGACAAAACCTAAAGCAAGCAGAAAACCTAGCAGTGAATTATACTGTGTATGTTTGGGATTTCTTGGTTAATCTTTGAGAATATCTTTAATCTTATCAATTCTACAATTTGTTTTAAACCCTGTAGGATTTAGTGATGTTTGACTAGCACCAAACCCTGCGTTTTGCAATCTTTTAATACACTCTGTCATTTTTATCGGTGCACTTTGAATTGATGATGCAATCTCATCAATTGTATAATATGTGGGATTCATCTCTGATTCGGTGATGCATTTTGATAGAATTTTCTCACATTTTTTATCTACTTTGAAGTTTTTCAATTCATCTATCATACATTGAACAAATTCCTTTTCAAATAATTTACCTACCCATAACGGTCCTGCATTTTTAACATCTGATTTACAAATCTCACATGAATTCATTTGTGTATATGATGAACTTCTATAACCACAATTATCACAATGTATGATATATCCCATTCTTTCTGTTTGATCTGGTCTGTTCAAAATTTTTAGATATACTCTGTAATAATGCATATTATTTTCAACAAATTGAGGTTGAATTTCTATATCCATTCTTTGTGCAATAATATTGATACATCCTATAATTAGTCGTAATGCAATTTCATTACTATACTGTGTTTTTATTGGAATTCCATTGTATCTTCTTTTACATGCATTTTTATGAATTCCATGTAATACTTGCAAATCTGTAGCAGTAACAGATAACAATCCTTCATGCATTGTAGCCCTTATTGCACAATCAAAGTATCTTGCTGGTGATCCAAATGGATCAACATCTACAATTGAACCTCTCTTATCTTTTCTAGAAAATGTTGAAAAAAATCTACATGCCTCTTCTTCAGATATTTCAAAATTATCTAAATTATTTAATTCAGCTGAAGATTTGCAAATCTCAAGTGCATCTGCATTAACATCATTAATCACTGTTAACTCTGATTCTAATTCATTTGAAACTCGCAGTCCTCTTGCCCCTAACCCTGCTAAACCATCTAAGAAAACTTTGGGTTTTGAAAAATTTCTCCAGAACGCTGAATACACAACAATTGAAATGTCTCTACTTAATTTTGCTCGAGGATTAAAAAATGCTGGTTCTTTTGGTGGCACTTTTTCAGTTAATGCTCCTTTTGGAACAAACATCCTTGTCTTGCCTTCGACTATCTCTGAAACATCATTATTCATTATGCTGTACTAGATATTTTTTTTTCACCTATAATGGTTTAATACTGAAATTTCTGAATTTTCTTGTGCTAATATGTGGTGTTGATGATGCAGGTAGAGGTTCAATGATCGGTCCATTAGTAATTGCAGGAATTTCAATTGAAAAATCTAAAATCAAAAAATTACAATCATTAGGCGTTAAAGATTCAAAAAAACTATCTCCTCAAATTAGAGAAAAACTCTATTCTCAAATCCTGAAAATTATCTCAAACTATCATATATGTAAAATTTCACCATGCTCAATTGATAAAAGCGTAAAAAACCATCTTCTAAATTCTCTTGAGGCAAAGTATATGGCAAAAATAGTATCAAAACTCTCTCCTGATGTATCATATGTTGATTCTTGTGATGTTAATCCTTCTAGATTTGGTAAATTAATTTCAGAATTATCCGAAAAATCTAAAATTCGTTCTTATCATTTTGCTGATTCTAGATTCACTGTGGTAGCAGCTGCATCTATTATTGCCAAAGTATCTCGTGATCGTGAAATAAAACGTATCTCAAAACAATTTCCAGTTGGTAGTGGATACCCTTCTGATAAAAAAACTACTACCTTTGTTAAAGATTTTCTTTTTAAAAATGGTGCATTGCCTCCTCATGTTAGAAAAAGTTGGAAACCTGTTCAAAAGTTACTTGAAGAAAAACCCATTATTTAGAGAATTTTGCAATAATCATCGCATGGTCTTTGTCATATGGATGTAAATCAATTGTTTGAAGAATTTTAAAACCATCTTCTAATTTCTTTTCTTCTTCTTTAATTATTTTCTTTGGGTCTTTTGTAACATCAATACTTCTAGTTTTTACAACTAGAAACATGAATGCATCATTTTTTAAATATGATTTGCAATTTGCTATTGCAATCTCTGTTTGGTCTGGTTGAGCGATATCTACATAAACTAAATCCACTTTGTCAAAGACTGAAAAATATTCTTTCGGCTTTCTTGCATCTTGTATAATGGGAATTATGTTTTTTCTAAAACCTGCAACTCTGTCTAGAAAATCCCTTGCAACTCTACTTGAATGCTCTACACCGAAAATTATTCCATTTGGTCCAATGATATCTGATATGTGGCTGATTGTAGTTCCTGTAGATACTCCCAAATACAAAATCTTTGATTTTCGTGTAATTGGAAATTCTTCTAATCCATTAATTATTGCAGCAGCTAATTTGCTTCTGAATGGATCCCATGCTCTATACTCTATTCCTTTTTTTACAACTAGTTTCTCTTTGTATACTTGATTCCCCTTAATGAGATTCTCTGTGGCAAGTTTTCTTTCACCATCAATCTGAATCCAGGTATAATCTGGATTATCTTCTACCAAAATTCTTTCGTCTTTTCTTCTTCATTCCTGATTTCTTTTTTCTAAAACCACTTGAATCTCTATCCTTAAATCTAGACTTTGGTCGTGATTCCATCTCTCTTGGTTTTCTTACTGGTGCATCCTTGTATTTTTCACCAATCTCGTTTACTCTAACATTTAATTTTTCTAATAATGTTTCATTCAATCCTCCCTTATAGACATCTACTCTAGATGCAATTGCTGCTTTTGCTGCAATTGCTCTTGCAATTTTACCTCTCTGCCATCTAGGGGCTGCATGAACAGTTGCATGCTGAAATAATAATCCATGTTTTGGTGGATTTGCACCTGTTTTCAATGATCTAAATAGTGCCTTTTCTGCACCAAGAACCTGAATTGTACTTGCAGGCATCGTTGCTAATTTCTTCAGACTTCCTGCTCGTGCTAAAATTCTTGCACCAACTGCAGAACCTAATACCGCAACCAAATTGGGCGCTTCTTTTTCCATCTCTGTATCTACTTGCTCTTCAAGTTTCTTTCTTAATTCAAATAACTCCAAAATCTGTTTGGCTAACATCTGTACTAGTGTTAGATTGGTTTCAGAAATATCCCCACCTCTACTCCTTTCTTTAATTAGCGATAACATCTCAATTTTAGAATCTGGGAATCCTGCACTCTCAAAATCATTTTCTGTAATTGTCTTTCTGTTTCCTGCCAATACAATTTGAGAATAACCGTTAATACTATCTATGATATTGTCTAATTCTGGAAAATGCAACCCATACCATTCTCTTAATCTAGAACTAATTCCATTGATTATTTTATCTGTTTCATCTAATGCACTAATTGCCTGGATGATATGTAAATCTGGACTAGATGATATCTCTGCAACTTTTGATGATGATAAACCCATTGCAAAGTCTCGTAATTTTCCCATTGCATCTGATTCATCATCTGCAAATCCTGATTCTACAAGAATTTTTTGTTTTGTCTCCTGCACTCTTTGAATATCTTCATCATCTGCAATTCTTACATCTAGTGTTTTTTTCAAAACCCCTAACAATGCTTCGTCATTAGTAATTACTTCTCTGTCTAATTCTGATAAATATCTGATAAGATCACTTAATCTAGACTCTCCTTTCTTAATGAATACATAATCCTCTACTGGATTCTTAAATGGAAATGTCTTGATGCATTTATCTTCTTCATAAATTGAAATTCCTAATTCTGTCAAAACTGCTAGATGCATGAATAATTTCTCAAATTCTCATTAAAAAAGGTACTAGATACATGTTGCCTTAACTATTATATGCTAAAATGATGCAAATACCAAAGTGGCACCGGATATATCTACCTCTGTTGATTCATTAAATCTCTCCAAACCTACCATGCTTGCATCAGGTATTCTTGGTATCTCATCCGATGTGTTTGATAGATTATATCGCTCTGGTGCAGGTGCAGTTGTTACCAAATCAATTAGCAAGGAACCATGGGATGGTTACCCAAACCCCACCATATTTGGACTTGAAAATGGTGGTTGGTTAAACGCTGTAGGATTATCCAATCCAGGTGCAACGCATTTCTCAAAAATGATTCAAACTGAAACTGACGTTCCTGTAATAGTAAGTCTTGTAGGTTCAATAGAGGATGACTTTGAATTTATGATCAAAGAATTTTCAAACTCTAACGTATCTGCATTTGAACTAAATCTCTCTTGCCCACATGTAGAAAAAGTTGGACTTGAAGTAGGTGATGATCCTAATTTAGTGAAAAAAATTGTAAAAATTGCTAAATCTAGTACTGATGTACCTGTGATTGCAAAAGTAGGTCTTGGCTCTGCAGATTATCTTGACACTGTTTCTGCTGCTTGCGATGCAGGAATTGATGCAATTACTGCAATAAACACACTTCGTGCAATGTCTATTGATGTTGAAACACAAAGACCAATTCTAAGTCATAAAATTGGTGGACTGTCTGGTAATCCTATCAAACCAGTTGCTGTAAGATGTGTTTACGAGATATCATCACAAAAAAATATCCCGATTATTGGATGTGGTGGAATATCTAGATGGGAGGATGCTGTAGAATTTATTCTAGCAGGTGCATCTGCTGTACAAATTGGTAGTGCAATTGAAAAAAAATGGTTTGGATTATTTGATGAAATTAATGATGGAATAAAAAATTACATGAGCAAAAAAGGTTATTCAAAAATTGAGGAGATGATTGGACTTGCAAAGAAATTTTAACAAACCTCTAATACGTACAATTGAAAAAATTGTAGATGAAACTCCTACTGTAAGAACCATTACTTTTACAGATGATATTTTCTCCAAAGTTTTACCTGGAAAATTTGCAATGGTGTGGATTCCTGGAATAAATGAAATGCCAATGAGTATAATGATCTCACCTGATGATGGCAAAGCATCATTTACTGTGAGAACTCATGGCCCAACTTCTACTGCATTATTTAATCTCAAAGTAGGTGATCAAATTGGAATTCGCGGACCATATGGAAATTCCTTTGATATAAAATCTGGAAAACTTGTCTTGATTGGTGGTGGAACTGGACTTGTTCCTTTAATGCGCTTAATTGCATACACAAAACAATCTGATGAGATTACGCTGATTATGGGCTCTTCTACTAAAGATGAGATATTTTTTGAAGAATATGCAAAAAAACTTCTTGTTGGACGAAAACATCGTATTATCCCAGTTACTGATGATGGAACATATGGTGAGAAAGGATTTGCAACTGATGTTTTAGAACAATTACTGAACCAAGAATCATTTGATGCAATTTACACATGTGGTCCTGAAATAATGATGTACAAAGCAGCATCTCTTGCTAATTCTAAGAATGTGTTTATTCAAGCAAGCATTGAACGAATGATGAAATGCGGTGTTGGAATATGTGGAAGTTGCTGCATGGGAGATTCT
The DNA here is from genome assembly GCA_964344885.1 of uncultured Candidatus Nitrosopelagicus sp. GTDB lineage: Archaea > Thermoproteota > Nitrososphaeria > Nitrososphaerales > Nitrosopumilaceae > Nitrosopelagicus. The sequence continues at coordinate 6,993 of CAYFOW010000008.1, forward strand.
TTAGTCTGTCGTGATGGTACAATCTTTGATGGTAAAACCTTACAAAATAACCATGATTTTGGACACGTACGCAGAAATAAATCCGGAATAATTGAAAACTACTAGAAAATTGCTCTAGGAAGGTTTAAAATCTAATTTTCATCATGCCGAATTAGCATATGGCTACACCAAAAATAGTTCTGACTGCCGATCGTACATTAATGTCAAAATATAGGGGAATCTCTCTTGCAACATTTTTTGGTTGTGCACCTGCAATTGATCCTCATCGTGACAAAAGCAGTTTTTGGTACAAAATTTTAGGAAATCAAGTCACCCCTAGAATTCTGTTTGATTTTATCTGTAATTACATTCCACATGAAAACGGAGTTGCAAAATATGCTCCATATGGACTAAGAAAAGTTGAGGCCGGTTTATTGCGTGATGGTTATCGAAGGGATGAAGTTGTAGTTGCACATCCTGATCATATAGAGAAATTCATTGGACCTGAAACCCTAGTAGTTGGTACCTATGAGATGGACCCTTTGGGTATGGGACCTGTAACTATGACATTTACTTATGGTAGAAAACAAATCTCATATGATGAAGTTTACAACACTGAATTACATCATCGAATTAAAAAAGCAAAAGAAAGAACTGGCAGTAATGCCAAAGTAATCTCTGGCGCATCAGGAACTTGGCAGTATAACTATGCTCCTGAAAAGATTGAAGAATTTGGAATTTATGCAATTTTAGAGGGTGAGTTGGGAGGAATAGCTCCTGAAATTGATGGGCATGCTGGACGATTCTTTAATTATCTAATTGATGGACAGTTTGAAAATATGGATCCATTTAGAAAACGTAAAGATTTCAAAGTTGATATTAAAGAATTCAAACGTGATGAAAAAACATATCATGGCAGATTCGTTAATTTTTGGGATCGTCCTGAATTAGATGAAATTCCTGAAATCGTTGAACCTAGTATGCATGGTATGGTTGAAGTAATGCGTGGTTGCGGTCGTGGATGCAAATTCTGTGATGTCACATTACGTTCTTTAAGATACTATTCTCCTGAAAAAGTCAAAAAAGAAATTGAAGTAAATATCAAGAAAGGCGGTTCAACTTCAGCTTGGGTTCATAGTGATGATATTTTTGTATATGGATTAGATCCTCGTTCATCAAAACAGATGGAACCAAACCGTGAAGCACTTGAAGAACTGTTTACTGCAATCATGTCTACAGGTGTCACTCATGCAAATCCCACCCATGGTACATTAGCTGGTGCAGTAGCTGATGAAAAACTAATTCCAAACATCTCTAAAATTATTAATTCAAAACCTGGAAATCTTACTGGTGTCCAAGTTGGATTTGAGACTGGTTCACTACGACTAATTGACAAATATGCTGATAGAAAACTTTCTCCATACAAACCCGAAGAATGGCATTGGCTTGTAAAAGAAGGAATTAAAACATTAAATGAGTATTACTGGATTCCTGCATTCACCTTGATTATGGGTCTAGACAATGATGAACTTCCTGAGGACTCTTGGGAAACAATACGACTAATCAGCGAGGTTGAACGCGAACAACCTGACAGCATGTTTACTGCTACTCCACTAACCTTTGTTCCAATTGGTCTATTAGAACAATCCAGTTTCTTTAACATAGGAAATGAAATGTCCGCACCTCAATTAGGTGTGATGTACAAAACATGGCAACATAATTTCAAATATGGAATTCAAAAATTCATGACAAAAACTGGCTCACATGGTTCTACACAAGCTAAATTCTTTAATCTTATAGCCAGATCGCTTGGAGGTGTTCCATTATCTGCAATGGAGAAATATGCTCGTCGAAAAGGTGCAGAACACGAGCGTGTAATTGAGAAAGTCAAGGCAAATTACTGGTAACTCTCATCAACCAAATACATAAATTCAATATATTTTCCGATTAATTATGGCAACACACGGTTCACTGACTAAAGCAGGAAAAGTTAGAGGTCAGACCCCTAAAGTTGAAGGACGAAAAAGAGTAGGTACAAACTCTAGTCTTAGAAATAAGAGTAATTTCAAAAAAAGATTCGTTCTAAACAGAACTCCTGGACAAAATAAACCTGGTCAAAGAAGAAGACGTCGATAGAAATTGTTTTTTGTATGATTTAATTCCGTGTAATGATACTTTTATAAAGTACTAGTACCGTACCTTACGGTATGTTAGATGAAATAAAATTAGATAGTTTACCCGGAGTTGGTCCAGTAACCACTAAGAAGCTAAATGATGCAGGTCTGCACAATATTATGGATTTGATCGTTCGAGGTCCAGTAGAACTTGCAGAAATAACAGGCATGGATAAAGATACAGCATCAAAAATTGTTGAGAAAGCACGTCAAGCACTAGTTGATGGCGGCATGATACAAAAAGACTTTGTCAGTGCATCTGATATCTATAAACGAAGACAAGAGATTGGCAAAATCACTACCAGTACTGAATGCCTAGATCTCTTGTTTGATGGAGGTATTGAAACACAAGCATTAACTGAAGTATATGGTGAATTTGGCTGTGGTAAGACCCAGTTCTGTCATACAATGTGTGTAAATACCCAAAAATCTAAAGAAGAAGGTGGATTGGAAGGAAGTGTTCTCTACATTGATACTGAAAATACATTCAGACCTGAAAGAATTGTATCTATCGCAAATGCAAATGGTATGGATCCTGAAAAGGTTCTTGATAACATCATTGTAGCTCGTGCATACAATAGTGCACATCAAACTTTAATCCTAGAAGAAGCGAGTAATATGATTCAGGAAAATAACATTAAATTGATTATAGCTGACTCTGCAGTTGGTCTATTTCGTTCTGAATATCTTGGACGTGGTACACTTTCTGAACGCCAACAACGATTAAACAAATTTGTTCATTTGTTAGTTCGAATTGCAGAAACGTACAACTGTGCAGCACTTGCCACAAACCAAGTAATGTCATCTCCTGATGTGTTCTTTGGCGACCCTACAAAACCTATTGGAGGAAATGTAGTGGCACATACCAGTACATATCGTGTATACTTTAAGAAATCTGGTAAAAAGAGAATTGCACGAATGGTTGATAGTCCACATCATCCTGAACAAGAAGTGATCTTTGCATTAGGCGATGCAGGTGTAATTGATCCTGACTCTGATACAAAGAAAAAGACTAGTAAAAAGGCAAAGGCCAGTACTGAAACAACTGATCCTCTTCCTGAAACCTCTGCTGCTGAAGAACCAACAGCTGTAGATGTAATCCCTTCTGATGAGACATCTGATTCAGAATAATATCTCACAACTTCCCCATTTTTTGGGTTTTTTCTTTAATTTTACAGTCGCGACAATATCTCTCATATTTGCCCAATATACCTTCAAAAGTCTTAAAATAAGGGAATTTAAGGAAATAATCTGTTATGACTACTAAAAAGCCATCTGGTCGTTCTCATGGGTTTAGACATAAATCTAGATCCGTAATGACAAAAAAGGCTCCTAGAGGTGTATCATTTCTTCTAAGAGAATATCATGAGGGTGATCGTGCTTTAGTGATTATCGACCCTAGACAGCACAAAGGACTTCCACACAGAAGATACCATGGCAAAGTGGGAACTGTAATGAATGTTGGAAGACGTGCAGTAACACTTAGTGTAAAGTTAGGTAACAAACCCAAAACCTTAATCACTCGTTATGACCATATCAAACCATTCGGTGTACAATAATGGAAGAAGTAAAAAGTAAACAAGCAGTCTCACTTGCAGAAGTCAAAGCAATCTTAGAAAAACAAGATCCTGAAACAATGGACCAAATTCAACATTGGACTTATGATTATGTATCGCATTTTGTTGAAATTGATGCAGATCAAGCAAAAAAAATGAAAAAAGAATTGGTAAAAGAATGTGGCTTAACTGAAGAAGAAGCAGTAGAAATCATCAATATACTTCCAAGCACATTACCTGAACTACGTTCGTTCACTTTTGGATGGAAGAAACTTATTCTAACTGAAACTCTAGAAAAAATCCTTAAAATTGTTAAGGAGAACTCTTAATTTCTTAGGTGCAAAAACATTTTGCAACAAGGAAATTTCCCTCCTAGAAAATATGAGGAATATGCATATGTTTTAGATTTTAAATCACGTGCAAGATCAGTAACTGTCCGTGGACGAACTGGATTAATTGTTACTGCGCTTGGTGAGGATCGACTTACATTACTTGAAATACTTGGAATAGAAAATAATTCATTTGAGACTGGTGAACGAATCTATATTGGAAAAGATGGCAGGACAAAAGTTGAATCAGTTCTTGGAAAAATTGACTATTCCTCAATATCTACATCTGCACAAAATGAATTACCATCTGTAATAAAACAACTTGTAACAAAAAATGAAAAAAAATTTGTTGACTATCTAAATAATGCTCAAGCTATGACTCCTCGCACACATGCATTAGAACTAATTCCTGGAATTGGAAAAACCTACATGAAAATAATGATTCAGGAGAGAGAAAAAAATCCATTTCAAAGTTTTGAAGATATTGAGGAACGCACTGGACTAAAAGAACCCGTAACTCATCTATCTCAAAGAATACTAGAAGAGATCTCTGGTGAGACAAGAATGAATATTTTTGTAAAGCGATGAAATTTCGCCAAAAATTAGGACAACATTTTCTTACTTCTCATAATGTGGCTCAAAAAATTATTACATCTGCAAAAATATCTCTTGATGATAGAGTTTTAGAGATTGGATCTGGTCATGGAATTCTCACGTCTTATCTATGCGAAAAATCAAATCATGTGAAATCCATTGAATCTGATCAAAATTTATTCTCATTGCTTGAAAAAAAAAATTTTCCAAATTCACTTACTTTGGAACATGGTGATGGTTTTTTAACTGACTATGAATTTGACATTTTAGTATCTAATCTGCCTTATTCTGAAAGCAGACGCGCAATAGAATGGTTATCTCAAAAAAAATTCAAACGTGCTGTAATAATGATACAAAAAGAATTTTCTGAAAAATTATTTGCTACTGGAAATGATAAAAAAGCAATTTCTATAATATCTCAAAATGCATTTGAAATAACTCCTCTTTTTGATGTATCAAAATCAAATTTCTCACCAATGCCAAAAGTTGAATCTACTGTAAATCTAATAATTCCAAAAAAAAGGGTGAACAAAAACCAAATTAAAATTATTAATCAAATGTTTTCATATCGTAGAAAGACATTGCAAAATGTTCTAAGTAACTTTGGTATTTCTACTAAAAGTACTAAACGATTAGAGGAATTATCTGCAAAAGAAATAATGGATTATGCAAAACAAATCTCATAAAAACAAAATGTATCGTCCTGCTGAAGATACATTTTTTCTTGCCGATAATATTGTATTAGAAACTGGCAAATCAGCTCTTGATGTAGGAAGCGGTTCTGGATATCTAACTCAATTACTAAGTAAAAATTTTGATTTTGTTGTTGGCACTGATATCAATCTTAACGCATTGTATGCTCAGTCATATAAAACTGAGAATCTTGTATGCTGTAATGGCTCTGATGCGATATTGAAAAAATTTGATCTGATTGTATGTAATCTACCATATCTGGCAACTGATAAAATAATTGATATTGCTACTGATGGTGGAACTGAAGGTTTTGAAATCCCTAAAAAAATATTTGATTCTATAAAAAATTCGCTTACTTACTATGGCAAGTTTCTTTTTGTATCTTCATCGTTATCAAACTATGAAAAATTAATGGACTACATTAAAACATCTGGTTTTAACGTGACAATAAAAGATAGAAAAAAATTATTTTTTGAAGAATTAATCTTGATTGAGGCAAAAAAATAACTTATTATTTTCTAAGAATATTGGTTGCTGCAGAAATTATCGCATCTGTCATTTGACTAGTGGATGCACTTCCTCCTATATCCCACGTAACTGTTTTTGCTTCATTGATCACATTTTCTGTTGCTGCAAAAATTGCATCTCTGATATGCGTTTCTCCGAGATATTCTGCCATCCATGCTCCTGATAATACTGTGGCAGTAGGGTTTACCTTATTTTGACCTGCAAATTGGGGTGCGCTTCCATGAGCGGCCTCAAACATTGCAAAATTCTTTCCCATATTTGCTGAGTAAATCAATCCAATTGAACCTACTAATCCTGATGCTAACTCTGAGATAATATCCATGAATAAGTTTGTGCTGATTAACACTGCCCCATTAAATTGTCCTGGCGCAACTACTAGCTGCTGTGCCATATTATCGATATAAATTTCTGATAATTCGATGTCAGTGTCCTCAACTGCCTTTTGCATCTCTTCCCAAAAAATCCCGTCTGTTTGTTTTAGAATATTTCTTTTTGTAATTGCAACCATTTTCTTCAAATCATACTTGTTTGCCCAATCCATGGCAGAATCAATAAATCGTTTACATCCTTGTCTTGTTATCTTCCTAATCGCAATTGCAGCATCATCTGTAATCTTTGCCTCTACTCCTGTGTACAAACCCTCTGTTGCTTCTCTAAAACAAACACAATCTAGTTTTTTATCTGGAGTAAATCTGTCATATGTTTTACATGGTCTAATATTAGAAAATAATTCGAATTTCTGTCGAAGTGTTACTGCTACACTTCTAGGTGCACCTGGAACTGGAATTGTAGTTGTTGGGCCTTTAAAACATGCATCCGAGTTTTCTAAAATATTCATTGTTTCATCAGGAATGTATGACTTGTCCTTTCTACCATTTTTATCCCACTGTTCAGAACCTGCCTCACACATGATAATTTCTGATTGACTATTGCACTCTTTTAGCACTCTTAACATGGAATCTACTACTTCAGGACCTATCCCATCTCCTCTCATTACTGCTGCTTTTTTTGTCAAATCAGCACAACTTGTTTTGAGTTATTATTTAACTCTACCCTGCAATATCTATGTAAAACACTGATCAAGATTTTTTAATTACGTTACTTGAATCAAAAATATGAGAATTGTTCAATTATCTGACATACATGTTGGGTCACAATTTCAGGATGAAGTTTTTGAGAAAGTAATTGATGAAGTGAATTCTCTTGACACTGATGCAGTTGTCATTACCGGTGATCTAACAAATGAGGGGCTTGTAAAACAATATGAGAAATGCAAATCACTAATATCTCAAATTAATGTAAAAAATATCATCACTGTTAGTGGAAATCATGATTATCGAAATACTGGATATCTTTTATTTAAAAAATATTTTCCAATTCAAACAATAAATGAATTAAGTTCTGATGTAGTTCTTGTCACTTTAGGTACTGCAAGACCTGATAGAGATGAGGGTGAAGTTGGATTCAGACAAACATTGTGGCTTGAGAGAACAATGAAAAAATATTCTGACAAAGTAAAAATTCTTGCAATGCATCATCATTTAATTGGAATCCCAGATACTGGTTCAGATAGATTAACTGCTATTGACGCAGGTGATGTACTAAGGACAATTTTGGATTCTAAAGTTGACCTTGTCTTATGTGGTCATAAACACAGACCCTGGATATGGGATTTTAATAACCTGTTAATTGTTAATGCTGGAACTACTTCATCAGAACGTGTACGTGGACTTTTTGAAAATACCTACAACATTATTGAGATCAATGAGCATGAAATTCAAGTTGATCTAAAAATTGTTGGCGGTGATAGAATGCCGCTAAATGATATAGTAAAAAACTATTCTCGTTATGGTGAAGAATGAGTTTATTTACAGAATAATTTTATCATGACTTGTGCGGGGATCGCCTAGCCTGGTAGGGCGTAGGATTGCTAATCCTATGTTCGCAAGGACACGGGGGTTCAAATCCCTCTCCCCGCGCTTGATTAAACTTAATAGTCCGAATTCCTATTTTCCAATTATGGGACGACGTAAAACCCAAAAAATTATCCGAACTGGTCCAAAAAACGTTACAACAGGTATGTGTCCTGAATGTAAAACCATTGGTAAAATACACATTATTGGGCAAGTGGGTCAAGAACGCGCAAAATGTCCTTCTTGTAATCAGGAATTTGATCTTTAATCGAATCTGCGCATAAATTATACCCATAACTTTTTAAGTTGAATTTGAAATTCAAGTACACATGAGTTCTGAAGGTGCTGAGACAATTTATGAACGAGTTGCAAAACTTGAAGATGAAGTAGCTGAATTAAGAGCTGAAGTAGATATCATCAAGGGTGCATTACGTAATAAGATTGCTAGACATGAAATTGATATGATTAAGAAAGGTTCAGATGTGTCCTCAATAATTGATTAAATCCTTTCTCTAGCGTTTTTAATCAATTCTAAAATAAAATCTGCATCCTCAGCTTCGGGATCTAGTTCTAAGTATCTATTTAGTAGCGGGATTGCTTTTTCATAATGAAACATTTTTTCTTCTAAAATTCCCTTGTCTCTGATTTCTTCAGGTGAATCTGGAAAAACACCTAATACCATATTTGTACACCGCATCGCTTTATCAAATGCATACGATTGTGAATATGCATTTTTTAAATTCCGTAACAACCTGATAATTACCTGCTCATCTGAGATTGAATTAAGATACTCTGGAATTAATTCTAATCCTTCACCAAAATTTGCAATTAATAGATCTTCTAAATCTTCCTTTGTAACTAATCTTCCTTTGAAAAATGGATCTAAAATCATCTCATCTTCAAATTTAACTAATACATGTCCTGGAAAACCAACAATTTTGAGATCCAATCCAATATATTTTGCAATCTCTACATATATCACAGATAATGTTAATGGAATCCCAATTTTTTTATCAATTACTATATTTAGAAAGTTATTAGCTGGATCATAATAATCATCTTCATTTCCTTTAAACAAAAATTTCTCAAAGATAAATTCATTTAACATTGAAATTTTGTAAGTTGGATTTTGTACATCACTGGAGTTCATCTTTAATGTTTTTCCAATTTGCTGAATTTTTTCTACATACTCTTCAATACTCATATCTGGGTATTCTAAAATTTGTGCTAGTTTAAGACACTTTTCAATTAAATTAAATCTTGGATTTTTTGCAAATGAAATCCATTCAGCCGAAAAAGGATCAAATTTCTCTTGTAACAATAAACATTCTACGGCTTTATTCTATTTAGATATGATTGTGGATTTTTTAATTCTCTTGTGTTGGGAGGGTTTGTAATAATTGTTTTAAATGACTCATTACCTAATTTTTCAAACATTTGTTTTACAAATGATACGCCTTCACTTTCGCCATCTTTGAATGATGAAAAGTTTGTTCCTTGAAAATTTGCAAAATAACTCTTAAAATCATCATCACTTTCCAATATCTTTTGTACTAAAATATCTGAAATTCCTCCAATAACTGAAAATATGGCATGATGTTTTTGGATTGGAGTGAGCCATTTTTTATAACAATTTAGTAGGAATGGTGCCAATTCTGAAATCTTTGGGTCTATCTCAAGATTTGTGTATGCCATTATTTCTGGACCTAATGCTTCTATTAGGAAATTATCTGGATTCAAAACAAAATACAAATTGGCTCTTTTTGCAGTAGCAAATTCATCCGGAATTGGCTCTAATTGTAAATATTCAGAAAGCTTTGTTACTGTCTCATCATCTAATTGTATGATTTTTTCTGCTAACTCTTCTAAGACCTGATTTACCTCTATTACTGCAGCCTGATTTTTTTGTTGTAACTCATTTTGTATTGCATGGCCTAAATTCTCTACTAATGCCATCTTAACTGCTCCTCTATATGCAGAATTTATTTCGTCAAATCGTGCATCATATGGAATTCCCAATTTATGCAAAATAATCTTTGGATATCTATCTAAAATGAATTTGTTTAGGAATATCTTTGAATCTAAATAATCACCATATGTAGTAGTAATCTTTGAAATGTATGATCTTGCATAAGTTGAATAAACTAAAAATTTCACAAGATCTTTTTCAATTAATTCTGCAATTCTTTTAACATCTAATTTGGAAATGGCATCAAATAATTCATCAACAAAAGGTCTTGCAATCTCTGATGTGTGAATTTTCCCACCTTTAATTCTCTTTAATTCGTCAAGTTCTGGAAACAACAGGGAAACTTCTGGTACATTAATACCTGTTAACTGAAATATTTTATTTGATAATTCATCTTGCATCTTATTTGATAACTCCTCTAACTTATCAAACTCAACTGAAAAACTTGGATCATCACTAATTCGCTGTGATAATTCTGCAATTTCCTTTTCTTCATCTAGTTCTACTGAAATTTGACCAATTAATGCTTCAGCAAATTCTTCTTGTTCAGTCATATATTCAATTTCACTCTAGACTAAATTTAACACTAATGATCTAAAACTTTGTGTAATGCCGAGGGTGGGTTTCGAACCCACGACCTCCAGATTATGAGTATTGCCTTCTGTTGGAGAAGCTGGCACTCTAGACCAGGCTGAGCTACCTCGGCACAAATTTTTTTCAATTTTAAACTCAATTAAATGATTCTACAACTAATAATTTTTTGATGAATCTTTCCAATCTGAATCAATTTCTTTCACCCAAAGGAATTTTTTTTGTAAAGCTGATGTATACATTTTTTCCCATTCTGCACCTACTTCATCCATCCATGACTTGAAAATTCTGGGGTCTATGTAATTCCTTAACGATGTACCTAGATTATAGTCTCTTGTTCTTTGTGACAAGTCAATCTGCAATCTTAATTTCTCTACTCTTTCTTTGTGTTTCTGTTTCTGATTCTTTATTCGTGTTTTCAACGTCTTAATTTTTTTTGATTTTGCTTGTGTTTGTTTTTCAGTCTTTGGTATGCTTCCTTCAGCTTTTTTTAATGCTTCTTGTGATTTTTCCCATGGATTTGATTTCTGAACTTTTTTTAGCGTGTCTTTTTTCTTTTCTAGACTCTGTTCGAATGTTTTTGGAATAGTTCTTTTATGATTACACATTACTGCTGCCTCTAGATTTGCAATCTTTGCATGATAGATCTTTTCAGCTGGCGTACTCTTCTTTATTTTGTCATTATCACGCAAATATTTTGAAACAACTTTTGAAGCAAGATACGTTCTAAACACTTTTGCAGACAATCCTTTTACAATACTAGAATAATACTGATTAACATGCCTTGATGTAATTTTGTCAAAAACATCATCTGTAGGTTTTTTCTTTTCTACAATCTTCTTTAAATTATCATGAAATTGTTTATCTTGCCCTTCAGCTGGAATTGACTCTTGCCATCTAACACTATCCTTTCCTAAAAAATCAAACTCTATCGTTTTACCTGTAAGTTTGATGTGTTCCTTTCGTAGTGTTGTTGCACCTACTGTATCTGCTTCTTCAGGATCTTTTTCATCTCCAACTCTCATTGCAGTTCTGTAAATCAAATAACAAGCCGTGGAGATCTTTCTCTTAGTTGGTTCCAAACTCTTCATGTCTTTGACAATCTGTTCTTTTATCTTATCAATTTCTTTAGCAAGATTCTTTGCTTTATCGTATTTTGCTTGATCTCTTTCTTGCTTAATCCCTGCAGTATCTGCTAACCATACGTATTTTCTTTTTTTGGTGAGGTAATCTGTCCAACTTGCCATCCACATTGAATCTCGATCATGCACGATCTTACCCCATTCACCATGTGGAACTTTTGCATCTTTGCTCAGGTTAAGCGTTACATCTTTTGCAGTTACTTTTGGTTTCCATCTTCCTCGAAGCGGATGTTCACCTCTTCCAATAAAAATTCCTGGAGGCTCTGCCATGTAATTTGCAATCTCTACTTCTTGACCATCCATGATTGCCTTTCCATACTTTTCTTTCATCTCTTCTCTGATCTCTTTTCTTTTCTTTGCAAGTTCTTTCTTTTCCTCTTTTGTCATCATCTCTCTCTGATCTTTTTCTTTGTCAACTTCTTTGAACGCAATTGAAAAATCGATATCAGTATACTCTAATTTCTTGAATTTCTTACCAAATGTTTTAGCAAAATCTACTACAAAGTTTTTTTGAAATACCTTATCTTGTGCATATGGGGTGTCTTTCTTTTTTGCCCATTGGTAAATCATCTCTTCTTGAAGAAGATCCAATTCTACTTTTTCACCATTAATCTTTATTGAAATTTTTTTTGTCTCAAAATCAGGTGGAAACAAGATTCCATTATGCTGTAGTTTTTTCCATTTCATAATATCACTCAATAAATACGGACTTTGACAAAATTTGCCATAATCTGTATATCAATCTAACCAAAAAAATGTCCTTTTTACTATCTTTATTCGCCATAGAGCTCTTTTTTGATGTATTTCTCAAATTCGATATCGGTCTTCATCTTTTTTGCTTCTATGAACATACTTGCGTCATTACCTACTAAATATCGTGGAAGAGGTTCATCAGATTTAATTGCTAAAATGATTGTTTTTGCAACTTCTTCGGCAGGTGTTCCGAATCCTGACATTATTCGAATCCCTGAAATCACTTTATTTGTTATTTCTTTGTAAGGTGATTCTGGAATTTTTTCTTCAACCTTGATTGATTCCATAAATTTTGTTTTAATTACTCCTGGCTCTATCAGCACAGTTCTAATGCCAAATGGTGACATTTCATAACGCATGCATTCACTTAATCCCTCTAATGCAAATTTTGAACTAACATATGCTGGTGATGTTGGAAATCCAATTCTTCCTGCAATTGAACTAATATTGATAATTGTTCCTGAATTTTGTTCTCTCATCTTTGGTGCAATTTCCTGAATCATTCTAATTACTCCAAAAAAGTTAGTATCAAACTGTTCCTTGAATTTCTCTAATGATACGTCTTCCACACAACCAAATAATCCATATCCTGCATTGTTAATTAGCACATCAATTTTTCCTTCACTTGAAATAATCTCTTCTACTGCTCTCTTTACTGATTCATCACTGTTTACATCAAGTTGTAATATCTTGATATCGTAGCCTTCCTTTTTCCCAATCTCTAGAATCTTTTTTCCATCTTCTACATTTCTCATTGTGGCAAATGTTGTAAATCCTTCTTTTGCCAATGCAAGTGATGTCTCATAGCCTATTCCGCTTGAACTACCTGTAACTAATGCAACTTTTTTCATTATGTCTAGTTCTTTGAATAAATTGTATTTATTAAATCACTTGAATAATAAATGAGGAGTCACCTGGGAATGTCTCTAATGTGACTCCTCTGAATGGAGCTTTGGAAGTTTGAAACAAATTTGGAACTATGAATAATAAATGAGGTAATTGATTATCACCTCTGATAATTCATACTAATGGTCTATCATCATTACTTGGTTTCTCTAATTTGGTCTCTTCAAAATCATTTATTCTCTGTAAAATCTCTATTGCAGATTTTTTATGTAAGACCTCATTATTATTTCCACATCTATATGAAAATGTACATCTGGGACAACCTGCTTCATTTTTACACGGACATTCTTTAACAATTGACAACGATCTCTCTAAAACTTTTTTAAATCTGTCAAATAATGCTCTACTTGCACCATTTCCTCCAATTGCTCCATCATAAACAAAAATTAATCCTGATGCACCTAACGAAATACCTCCTAAATCCTGAGACATTCCTCCTGTGATCATATTACTTCCTTCAATAACGACATGTTCTGTAGCATGAAACCCTGATGCTTCTACATATTCTGGATTATCTGCTTTTTCTATTTCGTTCATTGGCCTTGGTGCATGAAAAACTATTCCTTTTGTGGTGAAATTATATTCTAATGGCCTATCGAGAAGATTTTTTTCCCCTTGTGTGACATCTTGACCAAGTTCAATGTTGACATAACCATAAACTTTCTTCTCAATTAGAAGGTTACAAAATGCAATTTCCATCCCAAATACTTTTTTTGTTTCTGTAATCTCTTGAATTGTTGGCCATTCCTCAGTCAATGACTTTGTATAATATGGATAATCTTTTGGAACTGGTTCAATTTTTGCATGATTGTTCTCTGGATAATTGAATTCCTTGACACGGAATCTTTTTCCTGCTAGAAAGTAAATTGCAGATTCATGCAATTCTTCTAGTGCAATGGGCAAAATCCTGTCTCCCACCTTTTTTCCATTATGAAAAATATCTATTGACTTTCCTACTCCTCTAATACTGAACTCTTCAAGTGATTCTATAGCTCTTTTGAAATCTGATGTGAATCTACCTTTCTCTAAATAAAGCAATTCTTCTTCAATTAATTTATCAATAACTTCTTTATGTTCAGGAAGCTCATGTTTTGAAATCGGTTTATCACATGCCATTGATAACACTTGATTCTTCTCCACAATTGGATTTTGAGGATCAATGAAAACTTGTTCGTTATCATCAAAATAATCATCTGGGTGATTCTTGTAATATTGGGAGATTGGATCATTACCTAAAGTTAAAAATGCATATCCGTTTTGCCCTTTTCTTGCTGCACGACCAATTCTTTGCAATAATCTATTTACTGGAATAGTGGATGAAATAACACAATCTACATTTCCTATGTCTATTCCAAGTTCTAATGTGGGTGTACATGAAATTGCATCTATTGAATTATCTTTGAATGCATTTTCCACTGATTTTCTATAATTTGCCATTAATCCTGCTCTGTGAACTTTGATATTCACCTTTTTTTTCTTTGATTGAATTGCTAAAAGCTCTGAATTACGATGTGAATTACTAAACACCATTGTTTTGTGTTTACTTGATGTCATTTTTTCAGTTAGACTTACCATTAATGCACGTTGTGTACGTAACGTAGGAAATAACATTACAAAATCTATTTCACCTCTTCTACCATGACCTGAAATTCCTTGCATTTTTTCACCAAACAGTTTTTCACAAAATTTTTTTGCATCACTTAGTGTTGCTGATGCTGCAATATACTGCATTTTCTTTGCTATGCGTTTTAGACGTTTGATAATATAATGCACATTTGTTCCAAAAATTCCTGAATACGCATGTGTTTCATCAACAACTAAAAATTTTACAGACTCGAGAAGATTAGAAAATCTGGTTCTATACAATAAATGATAATGAATCACATCAAAATTTGTAATTATGATGTGGGGGGGATTTGCAATAATCTTGTCTCTTTCTGTCTTGTTTGTATCTCCATCAAATACTGAAACTGAAATATCACACCTTCTTGCAATCTCATAAATTTTTGGAAATTGATCTCTTGCTAATGCCTTTGTCGGATAAACAAATAATGCATGTACATTCTGTGTTTTGTCACCACATGCAATTTTATTGATTATGGGGATAAGGAATGCTTCTGTTTTTCCACTTACAGTAGGTGCAGTAATGATGACATTACTCCCAAACGATATCTCATTAAATGACTTTTCTTGGAATTTGTAGAGTTTTGTAATTTCTTTACTTTCTAAATAATCTGAAATTTCTTTGTTTATGCCTGTCTCATTTACTGATTCACCAAATTCAGGTTCAGAATATTTTATGCGTTTGAACATAGCTACATAATCCATTCTAGTATCTAGAATTGATTTTGTAATTTCTGTAACTTCTAAACCTGACATCATTTTTTTTATTTCATCTTTGCTTTGAATAATGTCTGATGATTCTAAACTATCTGTAATTTGTCTAGGTTGTCTGAATTCACCTTTATCCCATCTAATTAAGAATTCTAAAAATGCTTCGTCAAAATTTTTCATATACTCTACAATTCCCTCAATCCCGCATGATTCACAATTAAATAATATCATCTTGTTGTAGGTCTTTTGGGACTCCATCCTTGCTTTGCAGTTTGGACATGCGTACTTCAATGAAAATTACATCTTTGCAGTGAATTTATTGGTTGATGATACTATTGTCCACCTGATGGATCATTCTACCCCCTCAGAGTATTTTTTTTGTCAATAATTATCTTGATTCTATTGATTGTATGTAATAACAATGGTTATCTATAATCCTGATACATGAAATTCATGGCAAGTTATGCAAACGACGTTTCTGCATTACATAAAAAATATCAAACAGCTTTAAAAAAAGCAAAAACCAGACAGGGAGTCATGAATCTTTATTGGAAACATAAAAAGGATCATGAAAAATTACTGAAAAAACATCTTAAAGAAGAAATGGCAGAAGTAGTTCGTGTGAAATCCAAAATTGAATACAGATAATTCGTTTGTTGAGAGATAATGATTGTCTCTCATGCATATTTTTCTTCATGAAATTATTATGTGAGTTATTTAACAAATTTGATTATGGGTAAATTTTCATTCAATAAAATCTATCATGATAATTGTATTGATGGGATGAAAAAAATCCCTGCAAATTGTATTGATCTTGTTGTGACTGATCCACCATTTGCAATAAATTTCAAATCTAAAAAGGCCAATTATAACCGAACACCCTCCAATGTTTTGTCTGGGTATAATGAAATTCTCCCTGAAAACTATTATGATTTTACAATTTCTTGGATGAATCAAGTACATCGAATTCTGAAAGAATCAGGAAGCATGTATGTATTTTCTGGATGGAATAATCTGAAAGATATTCTAAATGCATTAGATGACGTTGGATTTACTACTATTAACCACATTATTTGGAAATATCAATTTGGTGTTGTAACTCAAAAAAAATTTGTTACATCTCATTATCACTGTTTGTATGTATGCAAAAATGAAAAGCAACGAAAATTTTTCCCTTATGTACGATTTGACAAATCTGAGAAAGATTCTGATGGTCGTAGTTTACATTATAATGATAAGGAAGATGTTTGGATAATTAATAGAGAATATTGGACTGGTGATAAAAAAACTCCTACTAAACTTCCGCTTGAGATAATCAAAAAAATTATTGAATACTCTAGTGAAAAAAAAGATATTGTAATTGATCCATTTTTAGGTTCTGGTCAGGTTGCAGTTGTAAGTAAAATGATGAAACGGAAATTCTCTGGATTTGAAATTGTTCCTGAATATTTTGAATTTGCTAAAAAACGATTAGATGACAATTCCTATAGAATAAAATCTTCCTAATCATTTTTCATTCTCATTAGCGTTTCTACCAAATTTATTATCTATAATTTTCCTCAATTCCTCATCTGTTTTTTTTTCTGTATTGATTCCTAATGACTTGGCCATTAATTCTAATTTCTCTTTTTCATCTTTAACAGGTCCTGTGATGTCTAAATTTTCTTTTGAATAGTTTGTCATCTCTTTTTGTATGGAATTTTTTGCTTTGTTATATTCCCCAACAATTTTTCCAATTTTCTTTGCAGCTTCTGGAAGACGATTTGTTCCTAATAACAGCAGTAATGCTACAAATATGACGAAAATCCATTCAGTACCCATTATGTTAAGGGAAAACTCTTGCATGAATCTATTGTATAAATTTTCAAATTAAACATTTGGATCTATCTGATTTATTTGAATGCTGCCACCATGATAGCTCCTCCCATCAAATCTTTTTCAAATTCAACTCTGGAAAACTTCTCTAGCAATAGTGATTCTAATTTTTTATTTCTTGGCCATAACTTGTATGTGCCATACAAAGTTGCAAATTTTAATCCTAACTTTCCACCAGCTAAAAATGCAATTATTGGAAGAAAAA
This sequence comes from uncultured Candidatus Nitrosopelagicus sp., assembly GCA_964344885.1. Classification (GTDB taxonomy): domain Archaea; phylum Thermoproteota; class Nitrososphaeria; order Nitrososphaerales; family Nitrosopumilaceae; genus Nitrosopelagicus. Next base: position 24,534 of record CAYFOW010000008.1, read on the forward strand.
TTCTGAGATATGTTGTTACGCCAATCCTTGCAAATGATTCATCTGGCTTACCCAAATCCACAATAATCCACTTGCCATCTTTTTTTAAGACTCTGTGAACTTCTGAAATTGCTGTCTTTAGACTAATTGCATCTCTTAGTGAATATCCACACAATGCCACATCAAATTCTTCATCTTGAAATGGAATATGTTCAAAAACACCGCAAGTGGTCCTTGGTTTTTTCTCAAAAAACTTTCTTGTATTTTTCAGCATTGGAATTAATGGATCATACAGAGTAATTGTTATTTCACCATTTGTAAGATCTGATGCAGTCTTTGACATGTTTCCAAACCCTGAACCTGCATCTAAAATTTCATCACCTTTTTTTATGCGACCGCTAATTGCTCTGTTTCTATGCTCTTTGTCTTTTCCTAATGAAATGTATGAATTTACTTTATCATAAACTGGGATAATGTCTCTTAAAACATCAATAACTTCGCTCCAGTAACTACCTAAACCCATTTTATCTAATTTTCATTTTTTGATATTATATTCTGTTCTGAATCAGAATTTTAAACAAATTTACCTTCAGACACTTTTGAAAGCTCTTCTAATTCCTCTTTGGATACTCTTTCTAACATCTCTGTGTCCGTCTTAATTCTTGCCATTTTGATATGTCCCACTCCTTTTTCATCACTTTTGAGATTAATCGCAGCAATAGCTAATGCTGATGCTTCTTCTAAGGACATATCCTCTTTGTAGTTCTTTTCTAAAAATTCGTTTACCTCATCAGAGTTTCCACCAATTGCGTATGCTGAAAACGAAACATATGTCCCACTTGGATCAGTGATGAAGATATTGCTTCCAGTTCTATCAACACCTGCCATAATCAGTGCAACGCCAAATGGTCTAACTCCTGAATATTGTGTAAACTGGTGTGATTGATCTGCAAGATGTTTTGCAACTGTTTCTACTTCTACTGGTTCTGCATATGTGAGTTTGTTACTCTGTGAAAAAAATCGTGCACTATCTACTTGCACTCTTGCATCTGGAATATACCCTGATGCTGCAACTCCAATATGATCATCTACTTGAAATATTTTCTGTGTAATCTCTGATACCTGCAATGTTCTTGGTTTTTCTTCAACTGCAATAACTACTCCATCTTTACTTTTTACCCCTACTGCAGTCGTACCACGTTTAACTGTCTCAATTGCATACTCTACTTGGTAAATTCTACCATCAGGAGAATACATTGTAGGGGTCATGTCATAACCACGTGAAGCCATCATGATATTGTGGGTCTATTTTTTGTCAATTTAAGGGTTAGTCACTAGTATTCTTACAGTATATCAATTATCTAACTTTGAGATCACTTCTTTAATTCCATCTTTGTACGTTGGAAATTTTAATTGCATCATTTTAGTTAATTTTGAATTTGACGTTCTTATTGATGTGATGAATAATTTGACAAAATCTCCGCCTAACACGGCTTTGGCAAGAAATGTTGGGATATTTCCTGGATGTTTTAAACCTAGTAAGTCACATGTGTAGTTGATCAGATCTTTGAATAATACTGGCTCTGAATCTGTGACAATCAATGATTCATTTTTGAATTCTTTTTCTAAAATTGTCATTAATGCCTGTACTGCATCATCTACATGAACTACACTTCTGTAGTACTTTCCTGATTTTGGCATTTTAAAACTCCCTTTTTTTAATCTAGAAATTATCTGGGATTCAAACCATCCTCCATTTCCATAGACTTCTCCAAAATACACTGTTGTAAGTGGGATGGAATTCTTTTCACATGAATCCTGTAGAAATTTCTGTGCATCTACACGAATTTGAACATATTTTGTATGTGGGTTTATCTTACTCTCTTCATTAACAATCTGGCCATTTGGGTCTCCAAATACACCTAATCCTGATACATACACGAAAAAATCTGTTTTATCTTTAACACATTCAAAAAGATTTTTTGTTCCCTGAAAACATACGTCTTTGACGTGATTGAGGTTTTTTTCAATTGGTGTTAATGCAGCAAGATGAAAAACAACATCGAATTTTTTGTCTGGGATTTCTAACTCTGCTTTTGTCAAATCAATCTGAATAATGTATGCTGACTTGTTGTTACATGAATTCTGGTTGACAAGTGCAATTACATGGTGCCCTTTTTCTACAAGATTATCGACTAATCTAGAACCAATAAATCCTGATGCTCCTGTAACTAGAATCTCCATATCTTGTTTTATCTTAGAATATACTTAGATGTTTTTAGGAAAACATTTTGTTTAAACTTTAATATATTCAAATACATTTGTAAAGACATCTTGGTACATGCTGATCCTTTTGAGAATGCAACAAAACAACTCCATGATGCTTGTGATGTATTAGGGATTAAGGATAAAGGATTACGAGAATATTTGGCAATGCCAAATAAAGTATTACGTGTAAAAATCCCAGTTAAGATGGATGACGGAAAAATCCGTATCTTTACTGGTTTTAGAAGTCAGCATAATAATGATAGAGGCCCATACAAAGGCGGTATACGTTACTTTGATCCAGAAGGCGGTGTGCCATACATGGAACATGAGGTAATGGCATTATCTGCTTGGATGACTTGGAAAACTGCAATTGCTGATGTTCCTTTAGGAGGCGGTAAAGGTGCAATCTATGTCAATCCTAAAAAAGAAAAATTAAGTGATGGTGAGATGGAACGACTAACACGACGTTTTGCATTTATGATTTCAGAAGTTATTGGTCCACAAAAAGACATACCTGCTCCTGATGTGTACACCACAGGCAGAGAAATGACTCAGATTATGGATACTTTTGGTAAACTAAATGGTGTTACATACCAACCTGGTGTAATTACTGGTAAACCAATTCCTATGGGCGGTTCACTTGCTAGAAATGTGGCAACTGGATTAGGCACTGCTTACTGTGTAAGAGAAGCTGCAAATGCAATCAAGATGAGTTTGAAGGATGCAACTGTAGTCTTACAAGGATTTGGAAATGCATCTACATTTGCTGGTGAATACCTAGAAAAAATGGGATGTATTATAATTGGTGCATCTGATTCAAAGGGTTCAATTGTTAATTCTAAAGGAATGAAAATGTCTGAACTAATGAAATGGAAGAAGAAGAATGGTACTGTAGTAGGATTTACTGGAAGTAAAAAAGTTTCAACTGAAAAATTACTTACTACAAAATGTGATATCTTAATTCCAGGTGCATTAGAAAATCAAATTACTGCAAAAATTGCTAAAGACATGAAATGTAAAATCATTGGTGAATCTGCAAATGGTCCAACCTTACCTGAAGCTGATCCAATTTTGTTTAAAAATAATGTAATTGTTATACCTGATATTTTGGCAAATGCTGGTGGTGTTACAATCTCTTATTATGAGTGGGTTCAAAATAATATGGGATATTATTGGACATTTGATGAGGTTGCAAATAAAATGGAATCACATCTTGTTAAAGGATTCAATGATACTTTTGCAATGTCTACAAAAAAGAAAATTGATATGCGCCGTGCAGCAATGGCTGTTGCAGTAAAACGTGTCGTAGAAGCATTTGAGATCAAAGGCAACTGGCCATAAATTCTATTTTATACAATAACTTTTGAGTAATTCTTCAAGTCTTCTACTTGTTTTATCTCACCTCTAGTTATTTTTGTTAATCTTTTTCTAAACTCTAGGTTAATCTTTGTTCTTCGGAGTAATTGTTCAATAATTCTTTTTGTTAGATATCTTCCTTTTTTATCACTGTCAAATAATAAAATAATCTCTTTGTACTCTGAAACATTATCTGTGAAATCTATTAACCCTGAAAATCTGTGAAATTCAATTATTGTTATCTTACATCCTAATTCTCTTAATGCTAGTGAATCATTTTTTCCCTCTACAATAACTGCTGAAGATTTCATTGAGTTGATTCTAGAAATGAAATCTTTTACTTGTTCGATTTCTTGTTCTGTAATTTCCATATGTTTTTTAGTCATTCAAAATATTAAAGCACAATACATTACACAATTATTGACAACTGTCTTAATTTTACAAAATTCAAAAATGGAAGGTCCTGGCTATCTTGGAAAATTACTGGAATCTGATGGATTTGAAATTAATTTAATCCATGTAAAAGATGATGTGATTCCTGGAACATTGCCTGATCTTCTAGTGATAATGGGTGGTGCTCAAAGTGCAAATGACTCCCAAAATTACTTACAAAATGAACTCAGTATGATTCGATTCTGTGCTATTCGGAAAATCCCTGTTTTGGGAATTTGTCTTGGTTCACAGTTAATTGCTAAAGCTTTTGGTGGAAATGTATATCCAGGAAAAGTCCGAGAGATAGGATTCTATGATGATTTAGAACTAGACGTAGCCAAATCATCTCTCTTTGAAAATTTTTCTAATCCTTTTTCAGTTTTTCATTGGCATGGTGATACATTTGATTTACCTGCCAATGCAATTCGATTAGCTCATTCAACACACTATTCAAATCAAGCATTTAAAATTGGAACTGCAGTTGGGTTACAATTTCATTTGGAAGTTGATCCTACAATGATTAATTTTTGGCTAGAACATACTTCTGAAAATATTGAGTCTTCATTAAAACAAAAAATTAAACAAAATATTGAGACAAAGTTTCCATATGTGCGAAATAATATGGAAACATTTTACAAAAATTTCAAAAAAGAATTCTTATTGTAAACTAATTTTTCACAGCTGATGATCTTTTTGAAACTAGATCTAATGATTTGATTATTACTTAACTAACAAAAAACATTATTGCTATTATACAATCATTTCATTTGTTATGTTTCCATAATCTGATCAAAGATTAATATAATGAACTAATGCCTTTTCGATCGAAAATGAATTCTGTCACAAAAATATTTGATGAAACAATTCAAACAGATCATAAAGTTATTACTGAAGAAGCATCCAAATCTATCTTAAAAAAATATGGAATTAAAGTTCCTGGATTTGCACTAGTCACATCTGCAAATGAAGCAGCAAAGGCTGCAAAAAAACTTGAATTTCCTCTTGTAATGAAGGTCGTTTCACCACAAATTCTTCACAAAACTGATGTTGGTGGTGTAAAGGTCGGAGTTGATAATGTGGCAGATGTCAAAAAAACATTTGATGATATGTATGGAAGATTATCAAAGAAAAAAGGTGTTGATGTAAAAGGAATTCTTTTGGAAAAGATGGTTCCAAAAGGTGGTGTTGAACTAATTGTTGGAATACAAAATGATCCTCAATTTGGTCCAATGATTATGGCTGGATTGGGTGGAATTATGACTGAAGTCTTCAAAGATGTTGCATTTAGAATGTTGCCAATTACTACCTCTGATGCAAAATCCATGCTTAATGAACTAAAAGGCTCAAAACTTCTGAAAGGCTTCCGTGGTAGTGCTCCAATTGACACAAACATGGTTGCAAAAGCACTTGTTCAAATTGGAAAGATGGGTGTTGAGAATGCAGATCATATAAACAGTATTGACTTTAACCCTGTAATTGTATATCCAAAATCATATTTTGTCGTTGATGCGAAAATTATTCTTAACCAAGAATTAAAAAAGAATTCAATCTCTAAAGCAAAACCAAACATTGCTTCTATGGAATCATTCTTTACACCAAAGTCAGTTGCCTTAGTTGGAGCATCTGCAACCACTGGTAAAATTGGTAATTCTGTTTTAGATGCACTTGGAAAACAAGACTACAAAGGCAAAGTATTTCCTATTAACCCAAAACAAAAAGAAATTCTTGGAATCAAATGCTATCCATCATTGGATGAAATTAAGGAAAAAGTTGATCTAGTCGTTGTATGTGTTGATCTTTCTGCATGCGGAGAAATTATGAAGACATGTGCAAAGAAAGGAATCCATAATGTTGTAATTGTCTCTGGCGGAGGAAAAGAACTTGGTGGTGACCGTGCTGCAATGGAAGCTGAGGTCAAAGAATTATCTCTAAAACACAAAATTCGTGTTATAGGTCCAAATTGTATTGGAATGTTTAATGCTGCAAATCGTCTTGATTGTGCATTTCAAGGACAGGAGAGAATGGTTCGTTCAAAATTAGGTAATGTTGCATTTTTCTCCCAAAGTGGAACCATGGGAATTAGCATGTTAGAAAGTGCTGATACATTTGGTTTATCGAAAATGATTAGTTTTGGAAATCGTTCTGATGTTGATGAAGCAGATATGATTTGGTATGCTGCAAATGATCCTCAAACTAAAGTTATTGGATTATATGTTGAAGGATTTGGTGATGGTAGAAAATTCATCAATACTGCAAAACGTGTTATGAAAGAAACCAAAAAACCAATTGTAATTTGGAAGAGTGGTAGAACTGCTGCAGGTGCAAAACAGGCAGCATCTCATACGGGTTCACTTGGAGGTTCAAATGCAATGATCATGGGTGCATTCAAACAGGCAGGAATTGTCTCAGTTGATAGCTATCAGGAATTAGTTGGAGTGCTAAAGGCACTAGCATGGCAACCTCCTGCAAATGGTAATCGTGTTGCAATGACTAGTAATGGTGCCGGTCCTATGATTGGTGCAATTGATCAATTAGAACGACTAGGTCTCACAATTGGAAAACTATCCCCTCAAATTCTAAAGAAGGTAAAAGCCCATTTTCCACCTACTGTTCCAATACATAATGGAAATCCCGCAGATGTAGGTGGTGGTGCAACTGCAGATGATTATAGATTTGTTATACAGCAATTCTTAGATGAAAAAAATATCGATATTGCCATGCCTTGGTTTGTCTTCCAAGATGATCCTTTGGAAGAAACAATTGTCGATTATCTATCTGACCTCTCAAAGAAACAGAAAAAACCAATTTTAGCAGGTGGAAATGGTGGTCCATACACTGAAAAAATGACCAAATTAATTGAAGAACGTGGTGTTCCAGTTTACAGTGATCTACGAACTTGGGTTGCCGCAGCTTCAGCCCTGGCACAATGGGGAAAAATCAAAGGTAAATAGATAACATTTAATTTTATCATTCCAAGATTTTCCACATGTCTCTTGTTACAACTTCAAAAGACGATGGTATTTGTACAGTCAAGATTAACCGTCCTGATAAACTAAATGCTATGAATATCGATGTTGCAAAAGAACTAATCAACATCTTCCAACAACTGGACAAAGATGATTCAGTTAAAGTGATCATTCTAACTGGGGAGGGTGAAAAGGCATTTTCTGCAGGAGCAGATATTGAATACATGTCAAAAATTTCTCCTGATGAATCTGAAGATTATGCAAAACTAGGACAACTTGTTACTGCTACAGTCGAAAATGTAACAAAACCTACAATTGCTGCAGTCAATGGATTTGCCCTAGGTGGAGGATGTGAACTTGCAATGTCATGTGATATTCGACTCGCGTCAGATAATGCAAGATTGGGTCAACCCGAAGTAACCATTGGAATTCCTCCAGGTTGGGGTGGAACACAACGATTGATGCGTATTGTTGGAATTGCAAAAGCAAAGGAATTAGTTTACACAGGAAAAATGATTAAGGCAAATGAGGCCAAAGAAATTGGTCTAGTAAACCATGTTTTTGAACTTGCTTCTCTTATGGATGAGGCAATAAACATGGCAAAACAAATTGCAGCAAATTCTGTTTTGGCAGTTCATATGTCAAAAACTGCAATTAACCGAGGACGAAATGCGGACTTGGAAACAGGTCTTGGTGTTGAGTTACTTGCCTGGAGAAATTGTTTCTCTGATCCTGAACGAGAAGAACGAATGGTTAATTTTGTTAACAAATCCAAAAAATAATCATTTTTTTATTTTCTTTATTATTGAATACCGTATGTTTTGTATGAAAAAGTTCTTATAAAATATTGAATTTTTTCCTAATATGGCAACAGAGCAAACTGAAAAACTAGTAACAATTACTGAGAAAGCTGCTGTTAAAATCCAAGAATTCATGAAAGAAGAACAAGAAAGTCCTGAATTTCTACGAATTTATGTTCAAGGCGGAGGTTGCTCTGGCTTATCATATGGGATGGGTTTTGAGAAAGCTGCCGAAGAAGATGATCTTGTACTGGAAGAAAACGGTGTCAAGGTGCTTGTTGATAGTTATAGTAAAGATTCTCTAAAGGGTGCTAGTGTAGATTACATTGAAAGTCTAATGGGTTCTGGTTTTAAAATTAACAACCCTAATGTCACAAAGACATGTTCATGTGGTTCTTCATTTAGTACTGAATAGATCAATCATTTTTTATTTGATTTTTTTTGGTTTTTTTATGAAATTCGATATTAGATCTGACAAGCACTTATAACCCTGATTTGAAAAATTCGCTTATTGAATATTAAGGAGGAATTGAGAATAAATTGCCATACACAGGAATTGTCAAATATCACGTTAAACTATCCTTTGAAGTTGATGGTCTCGTTGAACGAGCAGATATAATCGGAGCAATTTTCGGACAAACTGAGGGACTATTAGGTCCTGAAATGAATCTGAATGAACTTCAGCGTGTATCTAAAGTTGGTCGTATAGAAGTTAATGTTTCATCTACTGAGAATACTACTTCAGGTGATGCCTTACTACCAATGAGTACTGATATTGATACATGTGCATTAATTTCTGCAGCAATTGAAAGTATTGATAAGGTTGGACCATTTGATTGTAAATTCACCTTGCTTGGAATTGATGATGTTCGTGCTTCTAAAAAAGAAGATATCGTAAAACGTGCAAAACAAATCAAACAACAATGGGCAACAAAATCTGTTAGTGAAGGTGATACAATGTTAAAAGATGTACATGAAGGACTATCTTCAAAAATTACTACATATGGTCCAAATAAACTTCATTGCAGTTCTGGTGTATTTGATGCACCATGGATAATTCTTGTTGAGGGTCGTGCTGATATCTTGAATCTGTTGAGAGCAGGTTATGATAACGCATTAGCAATAGAAGGTGCAAAAATTGATGAATCCATCAAAGAATTATGTGCAAAAAAAGACAAAGTTGTTGCATTTCTTGATGGTGATAGAGCAGGCGGATTTATTCTAAAAGAACTAAAATCTGTTGTTAACATTGATGTTGAATTAAGAGCAGATACTGGTGTAGAAGTTGAAGAACTTACTCCACAACGTGTTGCTGAAATTCTAAAAGACACTGCTGAAGAAATGAATAATATCACTTCTGCTCCCGCACAAGTTGATGAACAAGACAAGCCACTTGCTGAATTGTCTGGAAAACTATTTTCTGGATTAAATGAGACTCTTGAGGCAGTAGCAATTGATGAAAATGATGCTGAACTGTTCAAAGTTCCAATCAGTGAACTTGTTGAAAAAGTTACATCACAGTCTGGAATAAAGTATCTGATTCTTGATGGAATAATTACCCAAAGATTACTTGATGGTGCAAAACAATCTGGAATAAAAGCAATTGTTGGTCATCGTATTGCTAAAGTTTCAAACTCTAGTAATATTGCACTCAAAACATTTACAGATCTTGGCGTACAGTAATTATTGATGTCAAATCTGAAAATTCATCATATCCTCATTCTAAGTAATCTCTTGTCTAAAGGTGCAAGGCATGATTTTGTTTCTTTAACTACCTCTTCTTTAGGTAAGGAAATTCATAAATCACAACAATCTGCATCTAAACATCTTTCTGAATTAGAAGACATGGGTCTGATTGAACGTATCAATGTTGGTAGAAAATACTCAATCAAAATTACATCTGCAGGTTTCTCTGAAATTTCTTCTCTATACTCTGAATTAAAATCTAGTTTGGAATCATCTCCTTCCACATTGAAATTGACTGGGACACTAATTTCTGGAATGGGTGAAGGGGCATATTACATGTCTTTAGAAGGATATACTAGTCAATTCAAATCCAAGATAGGTTATACTCCATTTCCTGGAACGCTTAATGTAAAATTAGATACGAAGGAAAATGCTCACTCTGTTGCACAACTCACGGATTTAGATGGAATAATTATTGATTCATTCTCTGATGGAAAACGTACCTATGGCTGGGTAAAATGTTTTCATGCAAAAATTAATGATTCTATAGATTGTGAATTAATTCGTCTTGAACGCACACATCATGATACATCTATTATTGAATTGATCTCTAAAAAACACATACGAAAGTTAGCAAAATTCAAAATAGGATCAAAAATCAAAATTTCAGTTTCTCTATAAACTCATAGCCCATGAATCTCATTTCCATACTGTTTTTGAATTTCACTACTTGATAATTCTGGAATGGGGGATTGCAATCTTGCTACCTTTACATCGAGTTTTATTCTTCTACATCCATCCATGATGAATTTCTCTTGATGTACTTGATCATATCCTAATGCGATAATCTCTGGCTTTACCTTGTTTACTGTGTTAAACATATCTTGATCATCTCCAATTAAACAAATATTGACCATGGATAATGAATCCACTAACTCTCTTCGTAATTTTTGATTATGTAACGGCTTTCGCTTTTTCATTTTTTCAGTAGTTTTGTCTGTTGCAATGACAATTACTAATACATCTCCTAGTTCTTTTGCAGCTTTGAGTGTATGGATATGACCTGGATGAATAATATCAAACACCCCGCCTGCTAAAACTACTCTCAATGACCCTCTTCCAAATTCAGTTAGTGTTTTTCTATCTTCATTGATCATCCCTTCTTTGATAAGCCAATCAATTTTTTCTTCTGCATCTTGAGGTGAAATGTTCTGTTTTTTACATAAAAGTTCAAAGTCATATTCTTTTTTGAGTTCTGATACATATGTGAAAATGAGAATTTTTTTCTCAAGACTTTTCATACTTTTTCTTTTTTTTCTCCTCTTTTTTAATTCGTTGATAATCCTTCACATTTTTGGATCGATGCCTTTTGCCATTCTAAGTGCATCTACCAAACCATCTGCATATCCTATGCTTAATACTGCATTATCTTCTTTACCTTTTATTAGGAATTCTTCTGCATCTTTGATATACAACTCTGCATTCTCTAAAATATCCTGATGAATTTTGGAATCTTTGTAAAATGGAATTATCTCTTCTAATGCTTCTCTGACCATTGGGACATATTTTTCAATCATTTGACTTGAAATTTTCTTAATGGAATTCCCCTCCTTGGGTTCATCACTACATTTTGTTAATACTTTTAATGCATCTTCTTCTGTAAAATGCAATTTTCCTGGAATGATGATGCTATGTGGGGGTGCACCAAAATCATTCGTTATCAAACTTGAAATCTTACCTGATGTAATCTCTTGCCCTTCTAGCCCTATTCTGGATGCAACTATAACAAATGTGGATTCATTAATCACATTTCTTCTTTGTCCATCTTCTGTATCTAGCAAATATTGTAATGCTGTGTTTGGTTTCAAAAAAAAGTCCTTGTTTTGATTAAATTCCAAAAGCACAATTGTATGATTACCTTCTATTAGATTTCGATAAATCACATAATATGGTGTGGTTACACTCTTTTTGTCATCCATTACAGTTACCACCCTACCAATTTTGTAAAACTGCAGTCCACATTCGCCTACCATTGACGTGATTGCTGATGCACTGTGGATGGTCTTGGTTGCAATGTTTTCTGTAATTGCTCTTGTACGTAATTCTATGTGTGTAGTTGCAATATACGGATCTCCATATGATAATAACGCAACTGTTTTTTCTTTTGCCTTTTCTAAAATCTCTCTGCCATCTTCTACAAACCATCGTTTTGTTAGCACAAATTCTCCTTTTGTCATACTTTTGATTTTTTCTAAATCTTCTTCTTTGATTGGACTAGTGAATTGTTCTAGATATACTACGTCCGCTTTTTCTAAAATCTTGCATGTTTCAAGTGTAATTGAATTAAAACCAGAAATTCCTATTCCAATTAACCAGAGCATTATTTTTTTCTATCATGCAGTCTTTTTAAGTGCTGAAACATCTTTTTGAGAATCTCTATTCCTCTAAGATATTCTTCAACTGATACACTTTCATTAATCGTATGCGAAGCATGTGGATAACCTGGACCATATGTTACAACTGGTATTTTCCATTGACTTCCGATTACATTCATGTCTCCTGTACCTGTTTTCCTGATTAATGTGGGACGTGCCTTCTCAACATCTAAAATTGATAATGTAAATGCTCTTACTAGTGGTGAATTATGTGGTGCCTCAAAAGGTTCTGTTTCATCTAATATTGAATAAAATGCTTCAACATCTCGTTTCTTTGCAATCTTTTTGACACACTCTGCTATCTGCTGTTCTACCATTCTGCAGTTTTTATCAACTGGGATCCTAATATCCATAGTTGTACGACATTCTTTTGGAGTTACATTATGACTATCTCCTCCTTTTATCTCTGTAAGCGTTGCTGTAAGCATCATGCCTTTACTTTTATCATCTTGATTAGACTCTAATTCTTTTTTTAATTCTTGTGTAAAAATTGCAGATTCTTCAATTGCATTTCTTGCAAGCCATGGGGCACTGGCATGTGCACTATCTTTTACATTAACTCTCAGATTGATAGCTAACCTTCCTTTGTAAGCAATAGTTACTTGCTTTGTCCCACTGGGTTCCCCGAAAACAGCATAATCAACTTCTAGTTTTTGTTTTACTAAATTTTTCACCCCTGTTGCATTTCCTTCTTCATCAACTGCGCCAACAAAAATTATTGTTCCAGTATCTTTCTGATTTGAAGCAGCAGCTAGCATCATTGCCATCAGTGGTGCTTTTGCATCTGATGCCCCTCTTCCGTATATCTTGTCTCCTTCTTTTCTTACCTTAATTTTTCCTGGAACCGTATCCATATGACCACATAGCATTATTCTTGGTTCACCTGAACCTATTGTTGCCATAACATTGCCTACTTCGTCAATCCTAATGTCTCTAAACCCTAAATCATCGCATTTATCTGCAAGAAATTCTGCAATTGCTGTTTCATTAAGTGATGGTGTATACAATTCCAATGCCTTTTTGAGCATTTTTTCAGCAAATTTTGGAGTGATTGAATATGATGAATTCATTTTTTATTCACTTGAATTTTTTGCATACTCTAACATTAATGTTGGAATATCTACGCCTGTAACTCTTGCAACATTTCTGAATTCTGTGGTATTGTTTATTTCATGAACAACTAATCCTTTCTTTTCATCTTCCATCAAATCAATTCCAATTATTTCACCTTTAACTGCGTCTCTTGATTTTAAACAAATTTCTTCCATCTCTTTTGTTATCTCACAATTTTCTGCTGAACCTCCGAGGTGAGTATTAGTTTTCCAATTCCCATCCCCTGAATTTCTGTAAATTGCAGCAGCAACATTGTCTCCAATCACAATTGCACGAATATCTCTTGGTGGTCTTTTAACAAATTCCTCTAAATAATGAACTTGATAAATTGGATACATCTTTTCTCTACTATCAATAACTGCTTCAGCTGCATCTTCATCATTTAACTTGGAAACCATTCTTCCCCAACTACCAACTGTGGGTTTGATGATTTTTGGAAATCCATTTTCTTTTAAGGCATTCATAGCGGCATCTTTTGAAAATGCAACTGTTGCATCTGGTGTTGGCACTCCATTCTGCTGCAACAACATATGTGTGAATAACTTGTTTCCTGCATATACTCCAGTATGTAGCGGGTTAATCACTTTCACACCTGCACCCTCAAGAGCTGCAGTAGAATGAAGATTCCTGTAATAACTAACACATCTCTGAATAACTACTCCGTAATCTTGTTTTTTTTCTAAATCCAAGTACAATTTTTTACAATCCACCATTTGGATGTCAATTCCAGTTTTTTTGCTTGCTTCTAGAAGTAATTTTTCTTCCAGACGGACTGTATCGTATAGTATTGTTATATTTGTGCTCACTGTCCCCAGTCCTCTCCAACGGTTTGAGCTGGTTTTAACTCAAAACCTTCTGATGCCTTTACGAGCTCAAAACTTGCTCCACAATCTGGACAAGTAACGATCTCACCTTCTAGTGCATCATTTGGGACTGGTATGTTTGCATCACATTCTGAACAATTTGTCATTTTTTCTCATCTTCCTTCTTTTTCTCATCATTAATTATCTTTCTTTCAAGCCTATCTTCTAATGGTATTTCAATTAAATCTCCCATTCTGAGATTTTTTAGACCTACTGCTACCTTTTTAGACATCTCTTCACTCTTTTCTAATCCCAATAATGACATCAAATATGCTGAACCACTCTTTCCGGCAAGTTCTCCGAAAACGATTCTTCTCCTATTGCCGACAACTCTTGGTGGGATTGGTTCATACGCAGCAGGATTTCTGAGAATTGCAGCAAGATGTGTTCCTGCTTTATGCTTATAAGCCGTAGAACCGACAATTGGTTTTGAATCATATGGCTTGATTATTGTATACTGTTCAATCAGTCTTGATAAATCCATTAGCATATCTAATCTAAAGTCATTTGGTGATTTGTACAGATATGTTAATGCTACTGCAACTTCTGCTAATGCTGGAATGCCTGTTCTTTCCCCAATTCCATCAATAGTTGTGTGGATTTGATCTACTCCTGCATCACATGCTGCAAATGCATTTGCTAACGCAAATCCAATATCATTATGTACATGTGCATCAAGTGGAGTTTTGATATATTCTCTAACCTTCTTTACAAAATTGTACATACCGACAGGCCTCATTATACCTACAGTATCTGGCAAACTGATCCTATCTACTCCTGCCTCTTCAATTGCTTGACATACTTTAATCAGAAATTTTGGATCTGCCCTACTGCCATCCTCAACAGTAAATCTGATTTTTAATCCATGTGATTTTGCATATTCTACGGTGCTGATTGCTCGTTCTAATGCTTCATCCTTTGTAATTCTTAATTTGTCTTTTAGATGAATATCTGATATTCCTAAATATGCGGCACACCATTTTGCATCACATTCTAGTGACGCATCGATATCTTGCTTTAGTGCTCTCCCATGAGAGACAATGTCTGCTTTTAATCCTTGTTTTAAAATCGTCTTTGTTGCTTCTTTATGATCATTTGAAACAACTGGGGAGATTTCAATTTGGTCAACTCCAAAATAATCTAGCATCCATGCAATCTGTATTCTCTGTTTATTTGTAAATGAAACACCTGGATGCTGTTCACCCTCTCGTAAAGTACTATCTAACACCCTGATTTTTTTAGGCTTCTCATCATATGCGTTATACAAATTAGCATAGTGATTCGGATCATTCATTGCGAAATAAGTGAATTATTAATTAAATATAAATATAATCGTACTAATTTCGGTTGATTTCAATTATGTATCGCCTGATTTAGTTATTTTTAGAAATAAAGAACCGAAAATCGCTTATTCAATCGTTCTTAGAATAATTACTGTATTGGTATCTGAAACACCTGAAATTTTTCTTAAATCATCAATACACTCATTGATTTCTCCGATATTTGGAGCAGATATGATTACTGTGATGTCATATTGTCCTGTAATCTCGTAAATTGTTTTGACATGTGATAGCTTTGATAATTTTGCAGATACCTTTGATGTATCAGTTGAAGAGTCTACTGAAATCAAAACAATTGCACTTGTATTGTTTGAGTCGCCTTCTTCAATCGTGAATTTTTTAATGACTCCACTATCTGTTAAATTTTTGACTCTTCGGCGAACTGCTGATTCAGATAATTTCAAGTTCTTACCAATCTCTACAAATGATTTTCTTGAATCTTGTTTTAGATAACCTATGATTTTTTCATCTATCTTATCTTTGTACATTATGTTTTTTCTCCTCAATTGTTAATAATTCATCTAATACTTGTAATGATTTCGTAATGTCTTCTTCTGTGATTACTAGTGGCGGTAATAATCGTAAAATGTTTCTTCCTGAATATAGGAATAACACTCCTCTCTGAATTGCACCCATGAGAATATCTCTTACTTCAAATTTTAACTCAACTCCTATCATCAATCCCTTTCCTCGTACTTCTCGAATAATTGGATGTCTTTGTTTGAGTTCTTCTAGACCATTCTGGAAAATCTTGCCCATCTTTGCTGAATTATCTATTAACCCATCTTCAGTAAGTGCCTTGAGTGTTGCAGTTCCTGCAGCACACGAAAGTGGATTACCTCCAAATGTTGATGAATGCTCACCCTTCTTAATTGATGATAACACATCTGGTCTAACTAATGTTGCACCCATGGGAACACCACCTGCAATTCCTTTTGCAAGACACATGATGTCTGGAACAGTCTCCCAATGTTCAGATGCCCATAATTTTCCGGTTCTTCCTAATCCGGCTTGGATTTCGTCAAAAACTAATAGTATCTCTTTTTCATCACATACCTCTCTGACTTGCTGTAAGAATCCGTCTGGTGCTACATGAATTCCGCTTTCACCTTGAATTGGCTCCATTATGATGAATCCTGTATCTTCATCAATCTTGGATCTTAAGGCTTCAATATCGCCAAAAGGTGAAAATGAAACTTTGTCTACTAGTGGTTGAAATGATTTTCTATATTTTGGATTAAATGTAATTGATAATGCGCCCATTGATTTACCATGGTATGAGCCATTCATTGCTAACATTCCTTTTTTACCAGTGAATTTTCTTGCAAATTTTATTGCAGCCTCTATTGCTTCTGCACCACTATTGTTAAGATGGACTTGAGACAAACCTTTTGGTGCATGACTTATCAAATTTTCTAAAAATTCTTCTCTAGTTTTATTATACAAGGAACTGTGGACTGTGATAATTTTGTCAATTTGCTCTTTAATTGCGCTGACCACTCTCTGATTTCTATGTCCTACTAGAGCAACACCATACCCGCCCATACAATCAATGAACTCTTTTCCTTGGTCATCCCATACATGTGATCCTAATCCTTTCTCAATTGTTACTGGAAATCTCTGATACAATGCACCCATGAATTGATCTTCAGTCATTTCTTAATTACCGTACAATTATCATGATTTATTGCAGATGAAATGGGATTCTCCTTTTGTCCATTTGCAATTAGTGCTTCTTTAACTCCCATCTCTAATGCTTCAGTTGATGCAAGAATCTTCTTTTCCATTCCGGGTCCAATTGTTGGCAAAATCTCTTTTGCTTTTTCATAAGTTAGTTCATTAACAACTTTATCATCCATTAATAATCCATCCACATTTGTTACAAACAAAACTCTATCACTCTTTATCCCTCCTGCAACATATGCTGCAGCTCTGTCTCCATCTACGTTAAGAAAATCAAATTCCTCACTCATAGCAATTGGCGAAATAACTGGTGTATAGCCCATATCTAACAATGATTTGATAAGTTCTGAATTTACTTTTTTTATCTTTCCTGTATATCCACCATCGATGATCTGTTTTCTTCCTTTTTCATTTGTGATGATGAGTTTTTTCTTCCTGTCTGCTTGTATGGCCATTCCATCAACTCCTGATAATCCAATTGCATTTACACCACTTTTCTGAAGCATTCTGACAATTGTCTTGTTTATTCTTCCTGACATGACCATTGTAAAAATATCTGCAGTCTCTTTGTCAGTATATCTGCTTTTGATTCCACTTGCTGAGACTACAAATTTTGGTTCTTTTCCAAGCTGTTTGGTCACCTTAGTTACTTCTTTTCCTCCACCATGTACTAAAATTACCCCTTCACTTTGAGCAATTTTTTTTATGTCATCAACAACAGATGGATGTAAATCATCTACAACACTTCCCCCAATCTTA
The DNA here is from genome assembly GCA_964344885.1 of uncultured Candidatus Nitrosopelagicus sp. Taxonomy (GTDB): domain Archaea; phylum Thermoproteota; class Nitrososphaeria; order Nitrososphaerales; family Nitrosopumilaceae; genus Nitrosopelagicus. The sequence continues at coordinate 42,214 of CAYFOW010000008.1, forward strand.
ATGGTGATCATTTTACACTGGAGTTAATGGTGAATACATAATGCCTTCATTCTCTTCAAATCCGCACATGACATTCATGTTTTGGATTGCTGAGCCTGCAGCACCTTTCATCAAGTTGTCTGATGCAGACAGTGCGACAAGTCTATTATTGTCTGGGTCTACATCAAATCCAATATCACAGAAATTAGAACCTACTACAAATTTTGGATCAGGGAATTTGTAAAATCCTTTCTTATCTCTAATTAGTCTGATGAATTTTTCTTCTCCATATTCTTGACGATAAATCTTCCAAAGATCTTTTTCAGAAACCTCTTTTTTTAGGAATGTATGGTTTGTACATAAAATTCCTCTAACGATGTCTACTGCGTGTGGACTCATTGACACATGAATTTTTTTTCCAGCAGTCTGACTTAGTTCTTGTTCTATCTCTCCTGTGTGTCTATGCTTTGCTGGTTTGTATGGTCTGATAACTCCTGCTCTCATTGCATGTTGAGTACCTGAACCTCCGCCAGCACCTGCACCTGATGAACCAATCTTGGAATCAACCACAATGTGGTCTGAGTCAATTAGATCATTTTTAATTAATGGGTTTAGTGCTAGCATTGATGTTACTGCCATACATCCTGGGCACGAAACTAATTGTGCTTTTTTGATTTCATCTCTATGTAATTCTGGAACGCCAAAAACTGATTTCTCTAGATACTCTGGATGTGGATGTTCCCAACCATACCATTTATCATAATCACTTGGTGTATGTAATCTGAAATCTGCACTAAGATCAACGATCTTCATTCCTCTGTCGTAGAGGTTTTTGACGATCTCTGTTGCAGTCCCATGTGGAACTGCAGTAAATACAAGATCACATGTATCTGACATTTTTTCGTAATCTAACTCTGAAAATTTTAAATCTGTAAAACCTTTCAAACTTGGTTGAATTCTATGAAGGTAATCTCCTACATATTGACGTGATGTTACCATGGAAATTTCTACATCTGGGTGACTTACCAAAAGACGGAGCACCTCTCCACCTACATATCCTGATGCACCAACAACGCCGACTTTCATAGTTAATCCTCTTCGTAAAGTGGTATAATTTATTTGCATATGTGTTTCATTGGTACAAATCATCTCTCAATCTACAATGTTT
>CAYFOW010000009.1:0-41504 GCA_964344885.1 uncultured Candidatus Nitrosopelagicus sp.
CAATAATTATCTCATCTATTAATTCTGAAAATCTTAATTGTTTTATCACAAAATCCAATGTAGAAAGACTATCATTTAATTTCATCATAGTTTTTCCAGGAAGATGTGATGAACCTATTCATGCATGAATTATACATTCAATTATGTATTGACATCGTTTCTGATGATTTAGGTATTACTGTAAAATTTTCAAATAGAATTTTTTGATAGATTGAATTAATTATTACAGTTATAAATAGAAATATGAAAAAAACTATTCGAAATTCATTAAGCTCAAAATATCATCGATTTGTAAAACGTGGAATTTCTGGAATTACAGCATCAACAAGAGTTCTTCCTAAATTCATCATTGCAGGAACAGTAAGAAGTGGAACAACATCATTATACTACAATATTTGTGAGCATCCATCAGTTTTAGAAGCAGCATATGATGAAATAGGATTTTTTGACAGTAATTTTCATTTGGGTGAAAGTTGGTATCGCTCGATGTTTCCCAAACAAAAAGAAATGGAAAAAATTAGAAATAATACAGGGTTTGCAATAACTGGAGAAGACACACCATTTTATTTTTGGAAAAAAGAGGCAGTTGAGAGAATTTTTAAAACTATACCAGATGTGAAAATAATTTTTATTTTTCGAAATCCAGTAGATCGAGCATTTTCAAATTATAATTTGGGTTTAAGAGAAAAAACTGAAGAACTTTCATTTGAAGATGCCATAGATGAAGAAATGCGTTTTATAAAGAATCATTCATTTCGAGAAAATGTAGATAGACGGCGTTCTTATTTAGCAAAAGGGTTTTATGCAGAACAATTAAAAATTTGGAAAAATTTATTTACAGACAACCAAATACATGTTATTTCTACTGAAGAAATGCAGAAAAATCCAGAGTATACACTCTCGCAAGTTTTTGAATTTTTAGAAATTCCAGAGTATACTATAAAAAATCCACAAAAACAAAAATTATCTAAATATAAAAAGATGAGTGAAAAAACTAGAAAAAGGTTATTAGATTTTTACAAACCATATAATGAAAATTTCTTTAAGATTTCTCAAGAGAGATTTAATTGGGAAAATTAGTTAACATAATCAGATACACGTTTTTCAGTATCAGCAAATATCACACCAACAGTTCTAAGAAGAGTAATTTCATTTTGATTGCAAAAATCAATTAAAGATTGTACATATTTTGGAAAATTATCAGGGTCATCATTAGATTTAATCATTGAAGAGTAAAGATCATCATGATCAAGCATTACAATTTTTTTGTTCCCAAGTAAATTTGATATTTCTTCAATATTTTTGATTCCAAGTAGACTTTCAATTTTTGGTACGGGAATAATGTGATTTGGTAAATATTCAAGAAATTCAGAAAGTATTTCCTTAGAATCAACATTTGAAATTGCAAAATAATGGATATTAGAATAATAATTTAAGATGGGTTTAATATCATCCATAGAATATTTGTTATTTGGTGGTTTTGTGCGATTTTTTGGCAAATCTATGAAAATTTTATGATTTTTATGTTTTTGAAGAATGTTGTTTAATTGATCAAGATCATTTACCCAAGCAAGGTTAATCCTGTAGATTACATCATTTGGTAGATTAACGTTAAAATTTGTTAAATTTTGTGAAGCAACTAACATAATTATTAATTTTCGATTTCAGTAATTATTATTTCTAATGAATGCTTGGAAATAATGTGTTCTCTATGAGTGTCATCTAAATAAATTTCAAAATAACCCTCATTCATTTTATTTAAGATTTTTTTAATTCCATGTTCATATGATGAAAAAATATCTCCATCAAAGCAGCATGGGTCATATTTATTAAAAATTTGTACAAATTTTCGGTCATTTCCAAGCGATGCTAAAATATACAGATCTAAATAATTTGCAATTCTATATAATTCCAAATTATGTTGTTCGTAATCACCAAAATTTTTTGGATCACTTCGGAGAAATAATGGGAATGAACCAGCAACTGAATAACTTTGTGTTATACGTTCATCAATTGATGAAGAAAGAACAGTTACCCAACCACCACCAGAAATACCAACCATATGATAAGAATCAAAATCATAGTTATTTTCAAAATAATTCATTATTACAATTACTGGCTCAATAAAGAATTTGATGGGACTAAGATTTTCAGTTTCTAATAGCTCTAGTTGATTATGAGAATTTATCTTAATTTTTCCAAATTGAGGAATATCAACAACAGGTTGAGAATTCATACCTAACAATGGCATAGAAAACGCAATTACTGAATAATTTTTTTCTAAGAAATATTGTATTGTTTGTTTGCCTTCAAAAAAATCTCCTTTATGTCCTTGATGATATATTATCAATTTATTATTACTGATTGAAGGTTTGAACAAATATGCAATAGAATTTATCTCATGTTCCATTTCAATTGTGAATTTATCTATAGAATTAAGATTTCTAAGATTTGAAAATTTATCAGAAGAAATATTTGTTTCAAGTTTTAATGGTTCATGGCTAGGAAGATTTTTTTGTTTCCAGATGTGACTAACTAGATCATTTTGAATTTTAGTTTTAGACAAATAATCATTAACATGAATTAATGAAGATACATTTTTTTCATAAATTTGTGATTTCAGATCATTTTGTTGATTTTCAGTATATAATTCTTTGACATACACAGGATAAATATCATACATATTTACAATAAATCCAGAAAAGAACCCTATTAATATAAAAAATATTATCAGCCCAAATTTTTTAAGAACCATATTAAAATGAATATCAAATTTCATTTAAAAGATTCTAAACTAAGTGAAATTTCATAAACAATAATTCTAAAAATGTCTTGTTAAATTATGAATTATCTTTTATCCAAGTACGTATAAGAAGTCTTTGAAGAGATTTATCTTCATAATCATCAAAGCTTGTTCGCCCATGTATTACTCTATGATTATTAAAAAATACCATATCATTTGATTTCAAATTGTAACTAACAATTATTTCATTATTTTCAATAATTTTGTCTAATAAATTCAATGATTCAATCTGTTCAGGTGTAAGATGCTTGTTCATGATTTTATATCCGCCATCAATATAATCTCGTAGATAACGCATAGAAAGAAAATCATTTTCATATTTTAGTATAGGTTCGAAAATTACAGGAGATTCATTTTCATAGAATTCACCACGTTTATCAAAATAAAATTTAGAATATAGAATTTTTAAATTATCAAAATGTTTTTTGAGAAGAATATTATGTAGAGTGTAAACACTTACAAATTTGCTTGATCCTCCGCTTTTTGCGGGATTGATACACAATAAACCAATAAAATCAGGTACGTTTTTTACTTGAGGGCTATCGGTATGATAAGAACCACCCTCATTAGTTTGATGATAACGTCCACCAGATTTCATGGATTTACCTTCATTTTTTATCTCAACAAACTTTTCATTAGATATATTTTGAAAATATAGAGAGCCCAACATCATAGAAATTAAAGTATAGATTTGTCGAATCTCCTCTTTTGAAAATTTCTTAAAGGAATTACCATCAATTACAAAAAAACCAAATCCATCATTCAGCAATGTTTTTTTTAATTTTTGAATTTCGTTTAACAGTAATGTATAGGTAGGATTTGGAAGTTCTAGAAGTTGTGTACGATTTTTAAATAACTGATTAATAGTTTTTTCGCTTAAATAAGAAATAAACAAATTAGGATTCTTTTCAATTTGTCTATCCCATACTAAATTTCTATCAGTTATTATTTCAGTTAACATTACAATTAATTCATTCACATAATTTTACTTATATGTTCTTTTATAAAGTTCAATTCTGAAAATTAATAATAATGAAAAATAAGAAAAATGTCATTTTAATTTGCATTGATGGTTGTAGAGTAGATTTAGCAAAAGATTCAAAAATATTTACAGAACTTTTTCCTGGGACGGTGTTCTTTTCTAATTCGATAACGTATGCACCATACACAAATTCATCAATTCATGCATTTATTAGTGGAGTAAATGGAAATAGAAATGGTTGCAACAGTTATTGGAATTCTGAAAAATTTAATAATGAAAAATTTAAGACATTACCTAGATATTTTAGTGATTTAGGATATGCTACATTTGCTGATGTTCATTCAGATTTAATTATACCACAACACGGATTTGATAAATTTACAATATATGATGAAGATGAAGTTAATTTAGACAAAAGGCATCCAGAATTAATTGAATCTATTAAAAAGGATAATGATGATAAATCGTTTTTTATTTATTTACATTATGAAAGTATCCATACTACAATAAAAAATACAGTTTTAAAACCATTTAATAATTTTAGTAAGGATTATTTTGAAAAAAGAAAAGAAAATGAAGAGAGGTATGAGAAATTATTTGAAAAATCAGAGAGGTATTTAATTAAAATACATGAAAAAATTAATGATGTCGGATTATTGAAAAACTCAATAATTATAATTTTTTCAGATCATGGCATAAGTGTTGGAGAAAAATTTGGTGAAAGGGCATATGGCGCATTCTGTTATGATTATACAATAAGGGTTTTTTCTTCAATTATTTCAGATGAACTCATTCAGAAAAAAATATCTCAGCAAGTAAGACACATCGATTTTATGCCAACAGTTTTAGACATGTTACAAATTCCATTAGATGAAAATTTTGAAAATCCGGATGGGGTTTCTTTAGTTCCATTAATTAAAGATGACAAAATAATTGAACGAGTTGCATACTCTGAAACTGGAAACCCGTTAGATGAAAATAGACCGCCAAAAAAACCAAATACAAAATCAGTTAGAATTCCAGAATGGAAAATGATTTACAATGAACATAATAATACAAAAGAATTGTATGATTTGAAAAATGATCCGTATGAAGAAAATAATTTAATAGGAAAAGAGAAAGAAATAGAGAAAAAATTATGGAAAGAAATGATTAGATTTCAGGTTTAAACAATTTTTTTGCACGTTCTAAATCAAGAGGGGTATCAATTTCACACCATAATCCATCAATAATAACTGCAGTTAGTTTATTACCAGATATGTTAATTTCCTGCAATATATCAATTATCTTTGCAAAAGAGAATGATGATGCATCATGAAATTTCCCATTATGAGATTGTTCTAATTTATGGTATGTGTCTGTAAAAATTTTACAGCCAATAGAAGTTAATTTCATTATACCTAAGAATTCACAGATTTGTAATGATTCATTTTGGTGCAGGATGTTTTTTCCTATTTTAATTATAGAGTTATTTTCTAATACTACTTTATCAGCTTCCGAAATTGGATTATCTTGTCTATATTCATATGATTTTTTCCAATCAGCATCAACTGCAAGTACAAAATCACCAGAAGTATTAATTATTTTAGAAATTATTTTTTTATCAAATAGAATATCAGCAAAAAGAATTAACACGTCACCAAAAATATTTTTGTTTGCACACATTAAACTGCCTAATTGATCATGTTTTGAATAATTTTTATCTTCAAAATATTCAAGTGTTTTATCTACAAATTTTTCTGCTAGAGGCCCTACAATTACAGATATTTCATTTATTCCAACTTCTCGTAGTGTTTCTATACCTCTTTGCAAAATAGATTTTCCGTGTATTTCAATGAGTGGTTTAGGAGTATTTTGCGTTAAATTTCCTAACCGTGAGCCTGAACCAGCTGCAATAAAAATTGCTTTCAAGTCGTGTCACATTTTAGTGAATTCATAAACCTGCGTTTTATTAATGGTGGCGGAATAGTAACACGATTACCTATATTTTTGGATTTATTAATTTTAATCACGATCATAATTGGTCCATCAATTGTTTTAATATCATTTAGAATTTTTTTTAATTTTAGATAAGAGTTTGCAGAAAATGCAGTATAATTTGAATTTTTTGCAAATTCAGAAATAGAGACCATTTCAGAATTTGTAGGTTGACCTCCAGTTGATTCATGAATTGCATTATCAAATAATACATGTACTAGATTTTTTGGTTTCAATGTTCCAATTGTTATTAATGTACCAAGATTCATAAACAAATTTCCATCACCATCAAAAACAAAAACCCTTTTGCCTGTATTTTTTAAGGCAATTCCAAGTCCGATTGAAGATGATAATCCCATTGAACCGATCATATAAAAATTTGATTTACGTTCAGCAAATGTAAAAAGTTCACGACTTAAAAATCCATTTGCTGAAATTATTGGTTCATGACCTAAAGTTTTAACAATTAATTTTATTACATTTTTTTTAATCATTTAGCTTTCTAATTATCAATGCACAGTTATGACCGTTTTTAATTTTCTTTAATGCCCAAATACAATGTTCTTTCCAATTTTCTTCTGTAATAATTTTATTTGGAATGCTCAACATCTTTAATAACTCAGGTTGTATTTTACCGATCTTACGATGTTCTGGAGCATCAGTTTGCAAATATCCCCTCCAACCAATAAGAAACATTATGGGTAATTCATAGAGTTGTACTAATGAAGTAATTGTACTGATTGAATTTGCAAATCCTGCATTTTGCATAAAAACTAAAGAATTGGAATTGGATAGAAGAAAACCTGTTGCAATACCAATAGCTTCTTCTTCACGTGTTGTAATTAGAACTTTCTTTTTTTTTAATCCTCTTGAAATAAAATGTTTTAATGTTGAATCAGGAACACCAACAAAATTTTCTATGCCATTGTTAGAAAGAAAATCAAACATACAGTATTGAAAATTTTGATTCAAGTGATATAGCCTAATTTTTTTAATTTTTCTTCGATTCTCTTCTCTTGTGATTGAATATGATACATTTGTTGTAAGTGAAAAATATCATCCATTGAAGACATTTCAATATCAATATCAGATAAACTAGTAGAATTATTAATTTGTTTAAGAATTTTTGACATTGCAACATATGATGCCCTTAAACTCTGATTTGCATAAATTACCATTCTAATTTTATGAGAAATTAATTCATCAACAGTTACATTACCGTAAGATGTCGGAACAACAACAATGGGAATCGAACCATTCCATTTATCTGTGAACTCAAAAATTTCATCAGGAGAATTTTGTTTCGAATGAATTAATAAAGCATCTGCACCCGCGTTTTCGTATGCAGTTGCACGTGTGATCGCTTCAGTAATTCCAAGATTAGCAATTAATGATTCAGTTCTAGCAAATACCATAAAATCTGAATTAATTTTTGCTTCTCTTGCAGCAATAATTTTTGAAACAAATTCTTTTTCAGGCAATAATTCCTGAACTGAATTTTTTAGAAAACTATTTTTTTTAGGAAAAATTTTGTCTTCAATACAAACAGCTGCAATACCAGATGACTCATATTTTTTTACCATGTGTACAACATTTGCGGGTCCACCAAAACCAGTGTCGCAATCAGCGATAACAGGGATAGAGCAAGATTCAGCCATGTGTGTAGTGGCGTTTAAAAATTCAGTCATAGTCATAATACTTGCATCAGGTAAAGCATGTGCAGCTGAAATACCAAAACTACTTGCCCAGATTCCATCAAAACCATTCAATTCTACTAATTTTGCAGACATAGCATCAAATGCACCCCCAATTTTTAAGATTTTCTTGGAATTTAACAAATTGATTAACGTATTTTTAGCCACAATCAGCTTTTAATATCAAGTTATAAAAAACATGCTTTATTATTAATAAAATGAACGTAATCAAACAGCCAAAAACAATCATTTTTGGAGATAATTCTGGAAAGGAGTTTGTTTTTCCAAAAAATTCAGTTGTTATTTCTTCAAAAGGATATAAATCTCGTAAATGGCACAAATATTTAGAATTAGATAGTGATCACTTATTTGATAAAGTTGAATCAGATCCATCTATTGAGACAGCTCAGAAAATTATTTCAGAATTGAATAGAATTGATTTCAGGTATGTAGTCGGGGTTGGAGGTGGTAGTTCATTAGATGTAGCAAAATTTGTCGCATTTAAAATGAATAAAAAAAAAATTATGATTCCGACTACATTTGGAAGTGGAAGTGAGCTTACAAAAATTTCAGTTTTAAAAGTTGATGGAAAAAAGCAAAGCTTTCATCATGAAAAGATTTTTGCAGATATTGCAATTATTGATCCCCATTTTATCAAGGATACACCACAAAAAATTCTTAAAAATTCAGCAATTGATGCTTGTGCACAATGTAGTGAGGGTTACGATAGCAAACTGGGAAATAAATATACAAGATTTCTTTGTTTAAAAGCATTTGAATTATTGGAAGATGGATTGTTAAATAAAAATAATGAAAAATTAGTATTAGGTTCAATATACGCAGGGTTAGGATTTGGAAATTCATCGACTACTTTAGGACATGCATTATCATATGTTTTTTCAAATGAAGGTATTTCACATGGGCATGCACTTGCTTTTACAACAACTGTTGCACATAATTTTAATGGATCAATATTTTATAAAAGATTTAAAAAAATCGTGAAGAAATTAGAATTTAAGAAAATAGAATTAAAAATGAATTATTCAGATGCAAGTGAATTAATTTTGAAAGACAGAAAACATTTGGATAATAATCCAAGACATATAAATAAAAAAAATATTGAGATGCTTTTAAAAATAATTAATGATGGGGATACATTTAATGATAAAATTAATTATAAAAAATTTGATGATTAATATATCCTAAAAAACTAGATAAAAATGAAATCAAGAATTTTTAAATTGATTATGATTTTTTCAGTTGTATTATTATGCGTTTATTTTGTGGATAAGATAACATCAGAGAATTCTAATGATTCTGCAAATATTATTATCGGCATTTCAGATTTTAGTTCAGAAAGTTGTACAGAATGTGAAGTTGGAGGAAAATTTTTTGAAAGTGGGTGTAAGAGATGTAATCAAGATAGTATGAATTTTAGGATTAAAACTGCGGATAACCAACCAATTATTACCAATTGGAGTAATAATAATGGAATGTTATATGGGGATAAAGTATGTGGTGGGGGTGAAAAGAAAGTTCCAGATTTAACGGTAAAAAATGATCAAACATTCTGGGTGGAGATGTATAAAAAAAATCTAAATTATACAATATCTATTTTTGATAAATCAGATTTCTCAAACGAAATAGTATCAATTTCAAATAAAATGTGTTCAGAACCAACAAATTTGAAGTTCTTTCGTATTTCTATGAATGATGGAAAACCGATTTCTAATGGAGGTGAGATTATAGGAAGTATTGACAATATTTCAATTTATGAATTAAATGATGATATAGATAGAAAAGGTTTAGTTGGATTTCAAAAAATAACTAAACTAAATCAAATATTTGAAGAAAATTTTGAAAATTGTGAAACAAGGACATGTAATGAAAGATGGATATTGCAGAATCCAAAAATGTTTTATGTAGATACCAATGAACAGAATTTTTATTTTAATTCAAAGATCTCAGGTAGTAATGATTATGCACATTTTGAATTGTCTAAGCCTATTTCAGAAAAGGAATGGAAAATTAGATTACAACTACATATAGAAGAAATACAAAAACATCCCGAAGGTAAAGGGATTTTTAAAATAGAGCCTATTGAAAGAATATCACTCATTGGATTAGCAATGATATTGTCATTGATTTCATTATTTTTGTTATTTAGAGAAAATTCATTTCTATTTAGCATTGCAACATTGATTTGTGGTTTGTTAATGACTATGATTGGAATTTTTTCATTTTTTACACAACAATTATTTGTAGAATTACTAATTTTCAATAAAATTACGATGATAAGTATCATTTTTGTTATAGGTGCTTCTTATCAAATTATTGGAATTAAAAAAATTTATAATATTAAAAAAAAGTCATATAGATGAAACCAAATATTTTGTTCATTGTATTAGATGGATTTCGTGCTGACAAATGTTTTGGTGAAAATAAAACATCAGTAACACCCAATATTGATTCACTAATTAGAAATGGTGTTAATTTTAAGAATACAATCGTTTCAGGTCAAAGTTCAACACCATCTGTTTCAAGTATTTTGACATCAAAATATCCTTTCGAATGCCTCATTCAAGATGATGGTATTTTTAGATTGAATCCAAAAATCCCAACACATATTCAAAAATTAAAAGAAAATGGTTACAAAACATTTGGAATTATACAAGACTCATTATTGCATATAGGTTTTGAAGAAATTTTTGAAAAAGAAGAAATTAATGGATATGATCATGAAAAAATGAAACTTTGGTCAGGTCTTGGAGAATCAATTTTGAAGAAAATAAATTTTATTGAAGAAAATAAACCATGGTTTTTTTACATTCAGTTGTATGATTTAAACTTACTAATTTATCCAGAAAATTATAGAAAGAAACAAGGACCTGAAAATTTTAACAATTTGAAATATGGTAAAAACAAATATGAGCAGATTATATCTGCACAAGATTTTTGGATTGGAGAAATTTTGAAGAAAATAAATTTTAAAAATACATTGGTGGTTTTCACATCTGATCATGGTTTAGAATCAGGTGCATTTAATGATAAATTGCAGAAATTTGATGATGAACAAAGAAGTATAAGAGAATTCGTACCAGGTGCAGGGTTTAAAATTGCAAAAAAAGTAAAATTTGCTATCCCATTTAGAAAAAAAATTGCTAAGAAATATTCAGAAAGAATTCAGAAAATTAAAAAAGAACGAGTAGGACCTGAAAAAAACAAATTGAATGATGCTAATATTTCTAAATATGAAAAACGATTGATGGAGTTTATAGTATGGCCCACCTCAAATATTTTTGAAGATAGAATACATGTTCCATTAATTATGTCTGGTTTAAATTTACCAAAAAATAAAGAAATAACAAAGTTAGTAGGAAGTAAAGATATTTTTCCAACAGTTTTTGACATTTGTAAATTGACAAAAATTTTAGAAAATAATAGAGGTAAAAGTTTGTTGCCAATTATCAAAGAAGAGGAATTTTTTGAAGAACCAATTTTTTTAGAAAGCACAGTAAATGTCGTTAAATCATCAGATTCCAATGTAATTGGGTTAAGAACAGATAAATTCAAATATTTTAGAGATAAGGATAATTCATTAAAAAATATTAATTTGTTTAATTTGGAACTAGATCCTTTTGAAGAAAATAATATAGCAGAAGATAATCCATCGCTGATTGAAAAATTTGAGAATGAAATTTTGGTTTTAAACGAAGAACGAGATTTTAACATACCTAAAATTCAAAATATCATAGATTCAAAAAATGCAAGAACTATTGAAGAGAAATTAAAGAAAGCTGGATATATAAATTGAATATAAAATACAAGAATACTTTTTATTAATAAAATTTATTTTTCAATTATGAGACAATTAAGGATCTTAGTTGTGATGTTAGTTTTAGGAATTAGTATTTTAATGATTTTAATTGGTCTTACACCAGATGATACATTACCAGAAAATAAAATGAGTGCAATGTTTTTGAAGGATTTATCAGCACATGAATTTCAAAATCAAGATATTTCTGGGATGGATTTTGCTGGAGATGATTTGAGTAATGCAAATTTTGAGAATGCAAAGGCATTTGGTACAAATTTTAGATTATCGAATTTGAGTAATGCAAATTTTGAGAATGCAAATCTATCTGGTGCTGATTTAGCAGAAGCTGATTTGAGTAATGCAAATTTTGAGAATGGTATACTAAAACATGCAAGATTGTACAAAACAATTGTCGAAGGAACAAATTTTGAAGGAGCTGATTTAACGCGATCAAATTTTTGTGGTCAAGAATTAGTAGGTAAAACATTTGCAGGTGCAAAACTTAATGGAGCTGATTTGAGTAATGCAAATCTACTTTTTGCTGATTTGAGTAATGCGGAATTATCTGGTGCTGATTTGAGTAATGCGGAATTATCTGGTGCTGATTTGAGTAATGCAAATCTATACAATGCTGATTTGAGTAATGCAAATCTATACAATGCTGATTTGAGTAATGCAAATCTATACAATGCTGATTTATCAGAAGCTAATTTATTAAAAACCAATTTAACAAATTCAAATCTAACTAATTCAAATGTATACAATGTGGATTTTTCAAAGGCAATTACAGATGGAATGATCAATATTAATTTAAGAACAGAATTTAATGAAGAAATTAATACAAGAGAAAATGAATTCGAAGAACAAGATTTGTCATATATGGACTTAAGTGGAATGAATTTTTCATATATGGACTTAAGTGGAATGAATTTTAGTAATTCAAATCTTAGAGGAGCAAATTTTTATTATTCCGAAATAAATGATGCAGATTTTGAGAATGCAGATTTATCTTTTGTGAAGTTCACAGGTGCAAAAGCAGAGAGAAGTAAATTTACTAATGCAATATTTGAGGATACACTTGTACAATTTGTGAATTTTGGATCTGCAGATTTATCTGGAATTAAACTCAGAAATCTTGATTTTTCAGGGTCTGATTTTCATCATGCAGATTTAGAATATGTTGATTTTGAAAATTCAATTCTTTTCGGTGTTAATTTAAACATGGCTAATATTAAAAATTCAAATTTTAAAAACGCCAACTTATCAGGAGCTAATTTAGAAGATGCAGATTTATCTTTTGTGAATTTTGAAAATGCAGATTTATCTTTTGTGAATTTTAGAAATACAGATTCTATTTCTCAGAATAAAGTAAATAAGTTGCTTTATGGGGTAAATTTTAAAAATGCAAATCTATATGGAGTTTATTTTTTCAATGCAGATTTATCAGATCAAAATCTTTCAAAAACAAATTTAGAAGGAGCCGATTTAAGAGGAGTCAATTTATCAAACACAGATCTTTCAGGAAGCGTTTTAAAAAATACCAAACTAACTGATTCAAACATCGATGGCGTGATTTATGAAAATATATTAGTTTTAAAAATAGAACATGTATTTCAAAATTCTGTGGAACCTATTTCACAAGGACTAGGATATTCACAAAGAACACTAAATAAGATTTTTGACAGATATATTTTGGACATCATTTAAATTTTTTAAAATAACTTAGATCTTTTTGGCTTCCAAAAGTTCTATTTTTTAAATAATCATCTAGCTCAAATTGCAATGAATTCAATTCTGCCAGTTCAGACTGGGATAATTTTTGGTTTTTGTTAAGTTTTGAATTCAAACGCAATAAAACAAGATTAAGTTTTAAGATAAATTCAGTGTTAACAAGAATTCGTATTTGATAAGGATTAGTTTCAACCGATATATCAACTTCAGCTTTACGTGCTGAAGTTCTCTTGAAATGAGCATATCCAGTAATTATTAAAATGGGAACGCCAGCTGCTGCAAAAATAGCTACATAATGAACAAAAGATGGGAAAATTTGTTGTAATGCAGGGATTTTTTCTACTGCAAGATAATATGTAACTGTCAAAGTATTTACAGCAGATAGAAGGAAGGCAAAATACATTGACCAACCAGTTCTAAAATAAAACCATGAACGAAAACCTAAATTTTTACCCATGCGATGTAGAAATTATGCACATATATCAAGTTCACGCATAAAAAATGCATGTAATGAGATTTAATAAATCAAAAAAATTCAAGACATTATGAGATTATTAATAGCATATGGAAGTTTAGGTAAACTATTTCATTTACAAGAATTTTCAGATGAGTTAGAAAGGCAGAGAGTTGAAGTGAGATTAGTTAAAGATACCGATTTTAGTAGAGGATTTCCAAGTAAAAAAATTTCAGAATGGTTTAATGGGAATGAAAAATTTAATAGATTGATTCAAGAATTTAAGCCTGACGCAATTTTTGTAGACAGACAGACACATTTTGCATTACATTCAATAAAATCAGGGATTCCAACATTTGTTCTATTACGTGGTCATTATTGGCAAGAATATTCATGGGGAATGAAAACAATGGGAATGAATTTAATGACTAGAGTAGTTATATGGTTGAGAAATAGAATTGGAGAGAAGATTTTTGAAGAAGCTACTGCTATTTTACCAATTTGTAAATATTTAGAAGATGTAGTAAAACAACGTTATGCAGAACAGAATACAGGTGTTTTTCTAGAAGGGATTGATTCAACAAAATGGTTTAAAGTCAAAAAAATGGAATTAAAACATCCATGTGTTGGTTTAGTACAGGATGCAAATTGGTGGGGAAAAACAAAAGAACTTTTAATTTTAGAAGATGTTTTAAGAAAAATGCCAAACATAAATTTTTATTGGGCAGGAGACGGTAAGTACAGAAAAAGAATAACTGAACGATTAGTAAAGTATGAGAATTTCAAATGGTTAGGTAGAATAGATTATCCAGACGACGTTAGAAGATTTTTAGAATCAGTTGATGTTTATGCATTAATTACTGGAATGGATCTTGCTCCACTTACATTGAAAGAGGCCCAATTGATGGAAAAACCAGTAATTGCTACAGATGTTGGTGGGAATAAGGAAATGATGATAGATGGGGAAACAGGATTTTTAATCAAAGAAGGAGAATCAAATGAACTTATAGAAAAAATCCAAAAATTATTAGAAAACAAAACATTGGCTAACAAAATGGGCATAAAAGGAAAAGAGTTTGTTAAAAGAGAATTTAACTGGAAAAAAGTTGTAGAAAATTTTCTAGAAATTATTAAACCATTTATTGAAAGGAAATAATTATTTTTCATATTTTTTATGAATGGTTTTTGAGTTTTTGATGGTTTTTTCGTATTTTGTATTAATTTTTTTAATTAGATCAAGAGTTTGATTATGTACAAGAAACAAATTTGGAATAACACAATGTCCACCAATAAATCCAGGGAACATTTTGGGTCGATTGCCTAGGAATTTGTGTATTTCATCTGAAAAAGTCCACATTTCATCATAGTTAACGTCATACTGTTTTGCAATCATATTGCTTAATTGAGCATAATTTATTAACCAACCCAGATAAGATGTATCACAAATAATTTTAGCTAATTCCAAAGTTTCGGGTTTTGACATTTGTTTTGTTTTTATATCACACATATACATGATTTTTTTGAATTCTTTAACTGCAAATTGTTTTTTTGGTGCATTATGAGATATGGCAAAAAATTTAGTGTATCTTTTAAGATCATAAAACATTCTTTTATGTACACCCCTAGTAGCACTGTAAATCACAGGAATTGTTATCTTGGATTGTAAAATGCATGTAGTGTTAGGACTAATTGTACTATGAATTATTAAAATTTCAGGTTCAAATTTGCTAATTAATTTTTGAACATTAGATATGAATTTTTTTGAAAATGGTATGCAAATATGTAAAATTGATGTGTAGTTTTCCTCATATTTTTTGATTAATTTTTTGTTGATTAATTTTTCATTAATATCATATCCAATTGTAATAGTTTTTTTTGATATGAGGTTAAATATTGGCAAACCAATTTCGCCTAATCCAGCTACAACATTTTTTTTGATTATTGATTTCATATTTGGTTTTAGTCCTATCCTCATTTTGAATATTCCTTATATAATAATTAGAATTGATAACATGGTAGTGATTATTTGATGTAAATTTTTCAATTCTATACAAAAATGCTAAAAATAGACAATTTTAAATTAAAAAATAGTAAAAAAGAATCATTTTTTCATATTTGTTAAATGAATTAAAGATAATAGGATAATTCAGGTTTTAAAAGATAAAATCAGTGATGGAATATTTGTAGAAGATTTTTCACATGTTATATCAGAAATACATGAGAAAGAATTGTATAGAATTTTGTATAGAAAAACAAAAGATTTTAAAATAATGAAGTAATGATATAGTTTTCTAGATTATAAAATTATGATTCAGAAGAGAGAAGAAAAATGAGGTTTTAAACTAATTAGACAAAAATTCTACATAATATATTTAATCATTTATAAAAAATAATTATTGTGAGAAAAAAAATCAGAGTAGCCTTAATTTACAAGGATGATTATATTTTTTTTGATAAAAATCATTTTGATAAAACAACTTATTACTTTTTTATGAAAGCGTTAAAAAGAAATCAAGATTTAGATGTCACATATTTTCCATCAAAAAATTCATTTGATTGTTCAAAATTAAAAGGAAAATTCGATATTATTATTCTTCCAAATAATAATACAGATGGAACACCTAATGAATTAACAGGCATTAAAAAAATAGAAATTCCAGTAGTATGTAGGACGGGTGACCCTCATTGGGCAAAGCAGAAAAATCAATTTCAGTTTCATGAGAAATGGAAAATTGATTATTATTTTAATTTCATGCATAAAGATTATTTTTATAAATTTTATCCAAAAAATTTCAAATATAGAACTATAATTTTTGGTATTGAACCTCAAATTTATCAAAATATTAATTACAACTTTAAGAATAGAATAAAGAATAAAATAATAAATTCAGGTGCGCTTGGAAAAAATAAAATTAAATCAAGAATAGCTAATAGAATATTAAATCCAAAAAGATCAGGTTGGTACTTTTACAAATTACGAACGTTATGCAATGAATTAGATTATGTTATACATACAAGAGAAATTGAAAAAAAATTTCCTGCTGCAAGCTATAATGAACTTTTAGGTAAATTTTCTGCGGCTATAGCAGCCACAACATTTTATCCAACAATAAAATATTGGGAAACTAGTGCAGCTGGTTGTTTAACATTCATGGAAATAACCAAGGAAAATAATGGGAATTATCTCGGATATATAGATGGTGAAAACGCAATTTTTATCAATGAAAAGAATTATCAAGAAAAATTTCAGGAATATTTATCAAATACAAATAATGGGAAATGGGAAAAAATTGCAAATAATGGTACTAAATACACATTAAAAAAATTTTCTAATGATCAAGCAACAAAACAATTAGTTTCTTTGATGAGAGATATCTTGTAAATCGAGGCATTTAGAAATTAGAATTTTTAATAAATTTCTCAAATGAAGAGAAATTGTGAGTTGTAATAATTTTTTTCAATCTAGAATATGTGCTTCGAATATTATGAAATGTGATGAATTTTTCTTTTAATGGTAAACAGATTTTCGGTAAAAATTCAGGAGTTAATTCCCACGAATGCACATAAATTGTACATGGCAGATTTTTTTGCTCATATTTTTTAATAGTTGATAATGATGTCTGTAAAGGTAAGAATCGAAGATAAAATCCTCCAGATATTGGCAAAGATTTACCAAAAAATTTACCAATTGCCAAAGGGAATTCTAGAAGTTTTCCATGAGGATCATCTTTTTTCAAACTTGATTTTGTAATTTTATATGGAGATATTTGACAATTATCAAAACCGTATAGTTGTGTTTTAACTGGAACAACACTACTATCATAAACATAATTTTTTTCAGATAATACATCTATTACCCATGCCGTATTTTTGTTAATTGAAAATGTGGGAGCTCTAAATCCTTTAGATTTTTTAGTTGTAAGTTTTGCAAAAGAGTCTAATTCATTAGAAAATTTTTCTTCTGTGAGATT
Source organism: uncultured Candidatus Nitrosopelagicus sp. (assembly GCA_964344885.1). Taxonomy (GTDB): domain Archaea; phylum Thermoproteota; class Nitrososphaeria; order Nitrososphaerales; family Nitrosopumilaceae; genus Nitrosopelagicus. Next base: position 17,430 of record CAYFOW010000009.1, read on the forward strand.
ATTTAAATTAGAATGATTCATGGTGTGAAAAGCAATTTCATGCCCATTTTCAATTATCATATCTAACATAGATGGATTATGTTCTAATAATTCACCTACCATGAAAAATGTTGCAGATGTTTCAGTAGTTCTTAATAATTCAATAATTTTTTTTAAGCCATTGAACATTGTTGGTTCATGTTTAAGATCTTTGACATGTGGTCGTACAAGCTGAGGATGATACCAATCTTCAAAATCAATGCCCAATAAATTATTTGTCATGTTAATGATCGATTTTTTTTACAATTCTAGCAGGATTGCCGACAACAACACAGAAATCAGGAATATCTTGGCTTACAACACTACCAGAAGAAATTATTGAATTTTTTCCAACAGTAACACCTAACGTAATAATGGCTCCAGGGTTTATCACTGCACCTGATTTAATAACAATCTTTCCAATTTTTCTAGGATAATCACCTTGTTTTAAAAATAAATTTGCAGTAGGATTGTTATGTGCAAATAACATAGAATAAGAACCTAATGTGACATTATTTTCAATAGTAATTAATTCAGGGTACAATAAATCTATGAATGTATAAGGATTGAAATGACAATATTTCCCAATTTTTACTCCTCTTAATCTTTGCATCTTCACAGCAAATCCTGAATGTGTAGAATGAAATGCCAGATTATGATATAACCATGACTTTAGATAGCTAATTCGTAGTTTTAACCTTCCATCTACACCAGAATATCCACGATATTCCATCAATTCTTGTTCATTGATTTTAAAGGTGTCTTTAGATAATTCTTCGAAATTACACACATCCGAGAGAGTTTTTTAATATATCTAAATATTTCTAACAATGTGAATGAGTTATTTTAAATGATAAATTCTAAATTCAAGGAGAGTTTTTGTTAATTTAATATGAAAACTGAAGAGAATTTAGCTTATTTTTTGAATGAGGTAAAGACTATCAAACCTAAGAATATGAAAAAGAAATTACGTGTTGCATTTTTAGCTAGTTTTACAATAAATGGTTTTGGAGAAACAATGCGCGTAAAGTGTTTTCAAAAAGGAATTAATTGTATAACCTACAGTGGAAAATATAATCAGTACAATCAAGAAATTTTAAATCAAGATTCAGAATTATACAAGTTTAAACCTGACATAACATTTCTGATTTTAGATACACGATATGTTCTTGGCGAATATTTCTTTTCATGGTATTCAGTTCCTCAAGATAAGAGATCAAAAATCATAAATACAAAAATTAGTGAAATAGAAAATGTTTGCAACATATTTACAAGCAATTCTGATTCAAAATTAGTTGTAACGAGTTTACAAATTCCAAATTATTCTCCGTATGGAATCAATGAAGAAAGTACACTACAATCTCTAAAAGAAGTTATTTATAAAATTAACACGGAATTGTTCCAGTGGTGTAAATCTGGCAAGATATTCGTATATGATTTTAATGAATTTGTAAGAAAATTTGGTGAGAATAATATTTTTAATTACAAACAATTTTTTTCAGGTGACGTTAAAATTTCAACAGAGTACATCCCAAAATTTGTTAATGAATTATTAGGATATGTTTATGCAATTACAGGTACTTCGAAAAAATGTATTGTATTAGATCTTGATAACACATTATGGGGGGGGATAATTGGGGAGGATGGATTTAATAATATCATGTTGGGTGATAGTCCCATAGGTCGTTCATTTGTTGAATTCCAAAAAAGACTATTTGCATTAAATCAAAGAGGAGTGATTTTAGCAATAAATAGTAAAAATAATTTCAATGATGCAATAAAAGTAATTCAAAAACACCCAAACATGATCTTAAGAGAAGATAATTTTGCATGTGTGAAAATTAATTGGGATGACAAAGTTGTAAACCTTCAAAAAATTGCTGAAGAGCTTAATATTGGTTTAGATAGTATAGTATTCTTTGATGATGATGCAATTAATCAAGAATATGTAAGAGAGTCTTTACCCGAAGTATTAGTTATTGATTTACCAAAGGATTCCTCAAAATATCCTCAGATTATTACAGAAATGAAAGAATTTGATGTTTTAAAAATAACCGAAGAAGATATTAAGAGAAAGGGTATGTATCTTGGGCAAAAAAAAAGGAAAGAATTAGAGAGTAAAGTTGATAACTACAATGAATTTCTAAAACAAATGAATATCGAAGTTAGTATACAAAAAGCTAATGGTTTTTCAATACCAAGAATTTCTCAATTAACATTAAAAACAAATCAATTCAATCTAACGACTAGACGTTATCAAGAAGAGGAAATTTCAAAATTTTCATCATCAGATAATAAAATAGTTGAATGTGTTCAAGTTAGTGATAAGTTTGGAGATAATGGAATAACAGGAACATATATTGTTGAGAAAAAGAATAATGAAGAATGGGTTATAGATACATTCCTTCTAAGTTGTAGAGTAATGGGTAGAGGAGTAGAAGAAATTATGATGAATCAGATTATTGAAAATGCAAAATTATCAGGTGTGAAGGTTGTAAAAGGAGAATTTATTCCAACTAAAAAAAACAAACCTGCTGAAAATTTTTATCAAAAATTAGGCTTTAGGAAAGAAAATAATTTTTGGGTTTTTTACACAAATAATATAGTTAAAAAACCAGAACATATCAAAGTGATAAAATGAGTGAAAAAATATATCAGATTGTAGCAAATGTGTTTAATATTGATTTTTCAAAAATCAATGATGAAACTAGTCCTGAAAATTTAGAAGAGTGGGATTCTTTTAATTTTTATGTATTATTAGATGAAATTGAAAAGCAATTTTCAACAAATTTTGATTTAGATGAAACTTTAGAAATAAAAAAAATTGGTGATTTCAAAAAAATACTTGAAAAACATGGAGTAGTAATTTAGTAATGAAATTACATCATATTGGCATAGTGGTTCAAAATATTCAAGAATCCCTTGGCGAATTAACAAAATATTTGAAATTTGAAGAAACTACAATACCTACGTTAATTGAATCTCAAAAGGTCAATGTTTGTTTTCTAAAAACATCTGAGATATTCATAGAATTGATTGAGTCTGCAGATAATGATTCTCCTATAAAAAAATTCTCAGAAATGGGTGGAGGCTTCCATCATCTATGTTTTGAAGTTGACGACATAGTCAAGATATTACAACATTTGAAAGAATCTGGAGCACGTATTATTGTTGAGCCTACTATAGGTTTTGAAAATAGATTGATTGCGTTTGTTTTATTAAATATGAAAAATACTAATTGCAATCTAATTGAATTAACTGAAAAAAAATGAATATTGGGATTGATCTTGTTCAAATCAGTCGATTTGAAAGAATTCCTTATAATGATAATGAATCATTTTATAAAAAAAATTTCTCTGACAATGAGATTGAATATTGTTTAAAATTTAATGAACCATACAAACATTTTGCAGGTAAGTTTGCAATAAAAGAAGCAACTATAAAATCACTAGGAAAAAAAATAAAATTATCCAATATTGTTACATATTATGAAAATGAAAAACCTAATGTGAGTGTTATTAAAGAAAATTTTAATTTTAATGTATCAATGTCACATGATGGTGACTATGCAATAGCGATTGTAATATCTAATTCAGAAAAATTTTAAAAAATTAAAATTTAAAGTCTTTATTCATTTCTTTTGTTATAAACATACGATACCATATTTCGAAAGCAAGTAAGCCAAGAAATTTGTTTATGTATTTTACATGAAGATTTGAGTTATCGATGTATTTTTTTATCCATTCTCCGTTTATCCACCCATCGTTAACAATTCTAGAATGATCAAAAAATTCTTTGCAGATTTTTTGTCCAAAATTCTTCCATAAGGAAATTGTATTGACGTTGAAGCCAAGTTTTTCGTTAGAAATTAATGAATCTGCATCATAATGTTTAAGAAGTGAACGTAATGGAAGTTTTCCAATATTTTTTGATTCATCATATTTGAATTTAGTTGGAATTTTTAATCCATATGAAATTAATTCTGGATTTAATAATGGTGTGAGGATCTTCATATCAAAATTTTTTGCGATACGTGAATTAATTGGGTTAAAATTGTACAATAATTTTCCATTATAATCGGCAAGTAGAACCTGATTTAATCGTGATAAAGAATTATCAAAATATGGTAAAAGCTGTTCACATATTGAATCCCAAGAAAATTTTGATTTCGTTCCAAAAATTAATTCCTGATCATTAACATGATCTCTCTCGTGACATTTTAAGTATGCTTTTACTTTTTCAGATGGTGATGATTTTTCATTAGTTATAGAGAGAAATTTTTCATATCTAAATGTGTAACCTGAGAAAATTTCGTCACCACCATCACCAGATGCCAAAATATTTGAGATTGTTGATGATTTTTTGGCTACGTAATACCAATGAAGATCCCAAAATGGTAATTGGGCTTTAGAGATTGCATTAGGGAGTTCAGAAAGATAATTTTCTAATTCTACAACATGATGATTTGCCTCAAATCTTTCAGCTATTTTTGCAGCATTTGGAGTTTCATCTACACTATCTGAAAATTTTATTGAAATAGCTTCTATCTTCATATCAGGGAAGATTTTACGAATGGATGCAAGGATTAGAGTAGAGTCAATGCCTCCACTAAGTGCCATACATAATTTCTTTGCATCAAATTTTTTTATAGTTTCTTGTATGTTTTTTGAAATTAAATTTTCAATAATTTCTAGGCTTGGCGGATTTGCATCTTCTACAAAATCTTTCCATGATTTTTTAGGTAAGTTTGGAATTATGTTAGAATCATAGCGAAGAGTTAGAATATTTACTATTGATGAAGGATTGATTAAAGGATTAGAAATCTCCACGACCAAGCCCTCTAAAAATTATTTTTTGTTTATTTGCTTCGCTTGGCTCAATTACTCCTCTAGTATCAATCAAAATTGGTGTTTTCATTTTTCTAAATAGAGAGATTGGTATTTTTTTAAATTCATCATGACTAGTAACGATAATAGCTGCATCAATATCTGGTATAATGTTTTCTAGGTTATCTTTAACAACAATTCCAAAAACTTCGTGTGACGAAAAATAAGGATCATAGATATAGATTTTTGAACCAAGATTATGTAATTTTTTTATGATTTCTTCTGCTGGTGTTAATTGAATATCTTTAACATTTGGTTTGTATGAAACTCCAAGGATTAAGATATTGCTATTTTCTATCGATTTACCTGATTCTTCAAATGCATTAGTAGTTAATTGAATTACGTGTTCAGGCATTTTTTCATTAATTTTTCTACCATATTCAATAATACTTAGATTTGAACCAATTCGTTTTGCAGTATTAAGTAATTGATATGAGTTAATTGGAAGGCATGGTCCACCAACACCAGCGCCGGGATAATGAACTTGAAAGTTATATTTTTTTTTAGCAGCTTCCAATACTTTATTAGTATCAATACCAAGTTTTTCAAACATTAGAGATAATTCATTTACAAAAGCAATGTTGATATCACGAAAAACATTAGTTGTCAATTTGACAGCATTTGCAGTTTTACAATTTGGCATTTCAACAAGTTCTACTGAGAAAACAAAGTTATAGATTATCTTAATAATTTTTGCAATATTAGAATTAATTCCTCCCACAAGCCTTGGAAGATTAGTAAAATCATGTAAAATCTCTCCAGGATTTGCATTTTCTGGACATACACCTATGAAAAAATTCTTTTCAACATCTAATCGTCCTGATTTAGAAATTATCGAAACCATTTCATCTTCAATGAATCCAGGTTCTATTGTACTTTCAACAATTACCAATGAATTTGGAGACAAAATATAAGAGAGATTTGATGCAACATTTCTTAAAGCAGAATAATTAGGTATATTATTTTTATCCATAGGGGTAGGTAACGATAAAAGAATCAAATCAGACTTAGGCACTGCATCTTCAATGTTTGTAGTTGCGGTGAATTTTTTATTTTTGATAACACTATCAAATATTTCATTATAACCAGGCTCATCTTTTAAAGGGAATTTTCCAGAATTTATATCATCAACTAGTTTTTTATTAATATCAACACCAATTGTGTCTAAACCAGATTTTGCAAAAGACAATGCAGTTGGAAGGCCAATTCGGCCAATGCCAATAACACAAATACGAAGGGTTTTTGATTCAAGTGATTTTACAACATCGTCAAGATTATTCATGAAAATTTTTGGGTTTGACATTGATATCACAGATGCTATATTTTGAACATATTTTTACCTATTATAATTTAGTGATAGAATTTATTCCAAAATTTTAAAAACTTAATGATAGGACTAAGAATGGATTTTTGTGACTAAAGTAGTAATAACAGCAGCGGGAAAAGGTACAAGATTACTCCCATTTACAAAAGAAATGCCAAAAGAGATGATGCCAATTTTTTCACATACTTTTACAAAAAATAGAGTTGTTTTACCATTATTGCAGTATATCTATGAACAGCTATATTCAATGAATTTCAGAGATTATTGTTTTGTAGTGGGTAGAGAAAAAAGATCGATTGAGGATCATTTTACACCACATGAAACATATTTAAAAGAACTAACTGGAGATTATAAAAAATTCATAACCAGTTTTTATAAGAAATTATATAATTCACATTTAGTTTGGGTAAATCAAAACAAACCATTAGGATTTGGAGATGCTGTGAAATGTGTTCATAGATATGTAGGAAATGAGGATTTTATTGTGCACGCAGGAGATGTAACAATTTTGAGTAAACAAAAACATCCAATTTTAAGATTGAGTGAAATAGCTAAAAAAAATCCAAATGCAAAAGTAATTTTACTTTGTAAAAAAATTACAGATTTTAAACGATATGGTGTTCCCACAGTGGAAAAAATTTCAAAAGATTTATTTTCAGTTAAAGAAGTAATAGAAAAACCATCTAAGCCAAAATCAAATTTTGGAATTTTACCATTATATTATTTTAGATCAGATATTTTCTCAAGCCTAGAAAAAATTAGGCCTGGAAAAGGAAAGGAGTTTCAATTAACAGATGCAATACAGGATTTAATTAGAGACAAACAGCAAGTTCTTGCAATTACATTGAATAAAAATGAAGAAGAAATTGATGTTGGGACAGTTGAATCATACAAAGATTCACAAAGCATAACATTTAGGAAAGCATAATTAGAGTGATTAAATGAGAATAGGAATTATAGGATTAGGTTTTGTTGGATTATCGTTAACTAGTGTATTAGCATCAAAAGGATTTGAAGTAGTAGGTATAGATATAGATAATGAAAAATGTAGAAAAATTACAAATGGGATTTCACCGTTTTTTGAACCAGATTTAGAAAAATTATTGAGAAGTGGATTAAAAAAAAAAATGAAGATTAGTGATGATTGCTCTTTAATTAGAGATTGTGATTTGATTTTTGTCACAGTAGGAACGCCACAGAATAAAAATGGTGGAATTGATTTATCAATAATCAAAAAAACAATATCAACTATTGGAAAAAATCTTCAAAACAATAACAAATACCCAATAGTTCTCATTAAAAGTACTGTCATTCCAGGAACGATAAAAGATGTTATTTTACCAATTTTAGAAAAGGAATCAAAGAAAAAAGATGGGAGGGATTTTGGATTAATTTCAAATCCAGAGTTTTTACAAGAGAGCACTGCAATAAGAGACACAAAATTTCCTCATATGGTTGTACTAGGAGGTTTTCAAACAGCGTTTATGAAAAAGGCTGAAAAAATCTTTATGACATTTCATCCAAATACACCAATAATAGTTACAAATCATCAAACAGCAGAGATGATAAAATATGCAAATAATTCATTTCTTGCAACCAAAATTAGTTTTATTAATCAATTATCAAATATTTGTCAGCATATTCCTGGAGCAAATATAGACGATATTGCAAAAGCTATAGGATTAGATCCTAGAATAGGAGGATTATTTCTTAACGCAGGGCCAGGTTATGGAGGTTCATGTTTGCCAAAAGATATGAAAGCATTAATAGATTTTTCAAGAATTGTAGGAATTAAGCCGACATTACTAAATGCTGTTGAAGAAATTAATTCCAAACAATTAGAGCAAATCATTACAATAGCTAAACAAAGATTAGGAAATTTGATTAAAAGAAATATTACAATTTTAGGTACAGCATTTAAACCAAATACAGATGATGTTAGAGATTCTATTGCTATAAAACTGATAAGAGAGTTTCTAAAGAGAGGATCAAAGATTACCATACATGATCCACGAGCAATAAAAAATACAGAGAGTATTTTTGGGGGCAGAGTTAATTATGCAAAATCAATTTCAAAAGCATTATCAAAAAGTGAATGTGTGGTGATCATGACTCAATGGAAACAATACAAGAAATTAAATGATGAAAATTTTAAGAGTATGAAGAAGAAAATTGTTATTGATTGTAGAAGAATTTTAGTAAAAAAGCAATTAGATGTTGATTATTTTGCAATTGGTTTAGGAAAAGAGAAATGAAGTATTTAGTAACTGGTGGTGCGGGGTTTGTTGGTAGCAATATTGTAAAGAAATTAGTTTCTAGAGGTGATACTGTCACAGTAATTGATAATCTGAATACAGGAAATGAGAAGAATTTAGAATCAGTAAAAGGTAAAATAGATTTTTTCAATGACAGTATTCTAAATTTAGAATTACTGGATAAACAAACAGAAGATATTGATGGAGTATTTCATCAAGCAGCATTAGCATCAGTACAAGATTCATTTACTAAACCAGATGAATATCACGATGTTAATGTTAATGGGACACAGAATATTTTAAAATTAGCAAAGAAGAATGGTTTCAAAGTGGTTTATGCAAGTTCATCAAGCATATATGGAAATCCGAAAAAAATACCAATAAAAGAAACAGACGAGAAAAATCCAATTAATCCATATGCCATAACAAAAGTGAAAAAAGAAGAATTAGCAATAAGATATTCGGAAATAGGTGTCAAAGTTATTGGTTTAAGATATTTCAATGTGTTTGGAAAAAGGCAATCAAAAGAATATGCTGGTGTTTTAAAATTATTTTTAGAGAGGATTAGAGACAAACTACCACCTATAATTAATGGTGATGGAACACAATTCAGAGATTTTGTTTATGTTGAAGACGTTGCAGAAGCAAATATTATGTCAATGGATAGTAAAATAGAAAACGAGTTTTTTAATGTTGGAACAAATACAGCAATAACAATTTTAGATTTAGCAAAAATTATCATAAAGTTTTCAGGATTAAATTTAGAATTAATTTTTAGACCACCATTAAAGGGAGATGTAAAAGGCACTATGGGAAATATTGATTTGATTAAAGACAAAATTGGATGGGTTCCAACCATAACACTTGAGAAATGGGTTGAAGACATAGTTACTATGAAAAAATTTGACGAGATTTAATTACAAATTATACGAGTATATATTATACTTACAAAAATACCAGTAATCAAGTTGAAATTATTAATTGGCGCTTCAAGTTCAAAAATATTTCATCTCAAAGAATTTACTAGAAAGTTAGAGAAAGAAGGTGTTGAAACTAAAATAGTTATTGATACAGATTATGCTAATGGTTTTCCAAATAAAAAAATTTCAAAATGGTTTTCATCTAATAAAAAATTTAAAAAGCTTCTAAATGAATTTGAGCCAGATGTAATTTTTGTTGATAGAACTAAACATTTTGCATTAGAAGCATCAAAAACTGATATTCCTTTAGTTATTCACTTACGAGGAGATCATTGGTCAGAATTAATCATGGCGAGGAAGACGTTATACAAATCAACAAGTGGTAAAATTGCTATAAACAGATGGGAGAAAATTGGAGAAGAATGTTTTAAAAATGCAAAATTAATTTTACCCATTTGCAATCATCTTTCAAAAATTACCAAGGAACGTTATTCTAGTAAACCAGTTGAAACAATGTATCAGGCAATCAATCCAGATAATTGGTTTCATAAAAAGGGAATGGAGTTAAAACATCCATGTGTTGGAATTTTACAAAGCGCAACAATTTGGGAAAAAACAAAAGAAATGAAGATATTGCCTGAGGTTTTAGATAAAATGCCTGATGTGCATTTCTATTGGGCTGGTGATGGAGTATATAGAAACGATGTGCTGCCTCTATTAGAAAGACATAAAAATTTTCATTGGCTTGGCGCTTTGGAATATCCAGATAAAGTACGAGAATTTTTGACAGAAATTGACGTGTATGTATTAATTAGTGGAATAGATATGTCACCACTTACATTACAAGAGGCACAGTTAATGGAAAAGCCTGTCATTGCAACTAATGTTGGAGGAATTCCTGAATTGATAAAAGATGGTGAGACAGGTTTCTTAGTAGAGAAAGATAACCCAAAAGAATTATTTGAGAAGATTACAATGCTAATTAATGATTTAGAAAGCTCAAAAGAAATGGGTAAAAAAGGCAGGGAATTTGTAAAAGATAATTTTAATTTAGACAAAATTTGTAATGATTTTTTTAATCACTTAAAAAAATATGGTTTAGGAGATATTTGATATTTAATTGTATTTTTTCCTGAAAACAAAATAATTGATTAGTTTTTTAACAAATTTTCATAGAATTTAATGTGTTTTGACAACATAACATCCCAGGTCATGTTATTTTTTACAAATATGTTTCCATTTGTAGCTAATTTTTTTGCTTTTTCTTTATCAGATAACAATTCATTTACTGCATCTGCCAATTTTCCTGGATTTTCAGAAGGAATTAAAATTCCTGTTTCATTATGAATGACTAGCTCTGGAATTCCTCCAACATTAGTTCCTATAACAGGTACATTAAGAAAAAATGCTTCTTTAACAGTAGTTGGTAAACTTTCCATTCTAGATGGAACAACTACTATTTCGGATGATTTGATTATGCGCATTGCATCTTCCCAAGAACGATTTGTACAATAAACAACATCACCATTAATTTTTGATTCTGCTTCTTTCAGAATATCAATTCCTTTTTCATAACTATCACGTCCAACATAAGCTACACGATTTTTAATTTTTTCAACAAGACCAATATTTGTAAACATACTTGTATCCAAAGGCGATGGAAGATATTCAAAATCAACATCAAATTTTTCTTTGTATAGTTTTTGTGTAGCTCTGGAATCAGTAGTTAATTTATCTGGCCAATGTAAAACTTGAGATTCGGCTGATTTTGCAAGGATTGAAACTGATTTTGAATGCAATGAATCTACTTGTTCACTAAATACACCATGAATGGAAAGAACTTTCTTTTTTCCTTTGGCGTATTTCATTGCATAAGCAGATGGAATATTAAATGCATGTACAATATCATAAGAATTTCTATCAACCAAACTTTTCAGACTGCTAAGAACAGCAAAGCTAGGATTTTTAAGATTTTTAATGGGTAAATGAGCAGTTTCTAATTTTTTTACTTGATGACCATGTTGAATTAATTGATGTGCAAGCATTGCTGCATGCCCACCTATTCCTCCAGAAAACCTAGGTGATATAAATAAGAATTTCATTTTGAAACTTCTTAGTAAATGAGTTTTTAAGCTCTTGGATTAATTTACAATTAATTTCAGTATGTTTTAATGAATACGGCTTAAATAACATAATCAAAAAAATGTTTTAAATGCAGAAAATTGTAATATTTGGAACAGGAGAACTTGCCCATAGAATTTTTTTCTATCTAAAAGATTCCGAAGATGAAATTGTAGCATTTTCTGCTAATAAATCAAATATTGCTTCAAATGAATTGCTGGGTTTGCCGGTTATAGCATTTGAGAGAATTGAAGAGAAATACCCACCAGGGGAATTTTCTATGTTCATCGCTTTGGCATATTCAGAAATGAATAAGAAACGAACAAAATTTTTTGAACAAGCAAAAAGTAAAGGTTATAAATTATATAGTTTTATTCACCCATCAACAAAGATTTGGGATGAATTTGAAATGGGGGAAAACTGTTTCATTCTTGCAGAAAATATTATTCAACCATTTGTAAAGATTGGAGATAATGTGTTGATAGGAAGTAATAATCTGATCAGCCATAATACTGTAATTGAAAATAATTGTTTTCTTACATCAAATATCACATTAGGTGGCCATGTAACAATTGGAGCAAATTCATTTGTTGGTTTGAGTGCAACTATCAATCAAAGAGTCAAGATTGGAGAAGAATGTATTATTGGAGCAAGAACATTAATTACAAAAAATGTTAATGATAAAGAAGTGTATGCTGAAAATTCATCAAAGAAACTACCTCAATCAAGTTCCGAAATTGTCGATATGATATAGATGTTAAATGCAATACATTTTTTTAAGTCACGATGTAGATTGGAGAAGACAGGGTCCTTCTATAGAGCACATACTTGCAAGAAAAGAGAGGTTTGATCCAGAAACTTTTGGAAAAACCAAACCAGTAGATCTGTATCGCAATATTCCAAAATACATTGAATTAGAAGAAAAATTTGAAATTCGTTCAACATTTTTCTTTAGAACATTATATGAAAATGGAAATGTTGATGATTATGAAAATGATATTCAAACATTACAGAAAGGAAGTTGGGAAATTGGATTACATACAGACCCACAATCAGTAGAAGATATTCAAAAGATAAAACAAGAAAAAGAGAAATTGGAATCTTTAACAAGAAAACCAATAATTGGGAACAGAGTTCATTTTCTTAATTATAATTCAGAATTACCTAAAAAATTAAATGAACTAGGGTTTTTGTATGATTCTTCACTTAGATATTCAAAAGACAAGATTGATAAAAAAGAAATGGGGTATTCAAAAATTAACGGGATTATCGAATTTCCTGTTACAATAATGGATGCATATTTGTTTACATATATGGGAATTAAAGAAGATAAAATTATCACAGAATTTCAAAAAACATTAGATGTTGGAAGAAATTTTTCTGAAAAAAATGTTATTAGTGTGATTTGGCATGATAATGTTTTGAAAATGAAAGGTGGGAGAATGTATGAAAAAATTTTAGAGTTTCTAACATCACAAAATGATGTAGAAATTTCATCTGGTAGAGAACTTGTAAAAATTTTAGAATGATTTTAACAAATTACTACATTGTTGCTTGTGAAGCTTGATGGAACATCTCACTTTTTGCACAACCTGCAGCCAATTCATCACCTGCTCCACGTCTCATTAATCCCCTATACAAGCAATCTTCTAGTTTTACACCTTCTCGTTCTTCCCACTCTTCAACAGAGATAGAATATTTCTTTTGAATTCTATCACGATACCACTCAGGAATTACATTGAATGCACAAAATGGCACAATTCTAAGATCAGGTGTTAAATAATGAATATCACAGCGTTGTAACCTCTCAAGATCTTCATTATACTTGTCTTGAAAGTGCATCATGCCTAAAAATAATCCTCGTACATGCCAATTACCTACTGCATCAAATGATCTTTTCATAAGAATATTACCAAACATTTTTGCCAAATCCAGACCTGCCGGTTGCTTATCTTTTTCAACAAATCCTTTGAGTTTTCTTACAACCTCAAGCATAGTAAAATACTTGTTAGCACCAGAACGGATTTGTTCTGCTTTATCTTCAAACATTTCAAGCATTCCTTGAATATCACAAAATCTAGGCATTGGAACAAATTTCTTTGTCTCTTCGTCTTCAAAGATGTAAGTGCCTGCACCACATGCAAAGTGAATAGATAATTCATATTTTGGAGTACTAGAGAATGCCTCAATTACATTAGTTAGTGGCATACAACTAGGAACTGGAAACCAATCATCAATTGTAACTTGGCCTTCAGTTTGTTCTTCAATTCGCTGTATACAGTCAGGAACAGTAATTCTATATTTTTCTCGCTCACCTTTACCCATACGTCCCGTCAATGAAACAGGTTGGAAATTTACTGCATGAACTACATCCATATTTTTTTGAGCATATCTTACAATACCACCAAGTTCATGATCGTTAATTGATTTAATCACAGTTGGAACAAATACAACAGTAGTTCCAGTCTTTCTACATGTATCTAATGCATGTGGAATTTCCCAATGGTTTTTTGGATTTGTTCTTGGTGTGACTCCATCAAAACTAAGATACAAGTTATTACATCCTGCTAATCGTACTTCGCGTCCAGCTTCAGGAGACATTGCATGACGAATGCCATTAGTATTCATCTGTATATGATCAACACCTTCTTCCTTTACAGTTTTAATTAATTCAGAAATATCTTCTCTTAGCATTGGTTCACCACCAGTTATTTGAAGTGAGTTTCCTGCAATTGGTTTTTGTGCCTTTAGAGTTTTCATCATTGCTTGAACTTGATCAAGGTTTGGTTCATACATGTATGCACCTTCAAGACCTTTTTTTACATAAAAGAAACAATACCAACATGTAAGATCACATCTGTTTGTAACTATCATATTTGCTAAACCGCTATGTGATAAATGATTAGAACATAAACCACAATTATTTGGACAAGAACATTTGTCAATCATCACATTAGGTGCATGAGTGCCTTTTCCATCTACCCAGTATGTACTAAATTTTTTATACATATCATAAGAACCCCAATAGAGTTCTTCGCATTCTCCATGAGATGGGCATGTTTTTGACATGTAGACTTTGTCATTTCTCTCAAAAATTTCAGCATCTAAAATCATGTTACAATCAGGACAAATACTTTGAGTAAATCGTATGGTGGACTTTTTACCCTGTGATTTTGTAGATTGATTAGATATCTGAATTAATGCCATACTAACAAAATTTCTCTAAAAATAGTATTTAATGGCTTTCATACTTACCACCATAGTATTTTGTAGAACAATACGAGATTTAAATACTAAAACAAGCCGATCATTTCAGATGAGTATTTCAGATAAAACAAGAAAGTCACTTGAAAAAGTTGGATTAACAAGTTATGAAATTAAAACATTTACAGCGTTATTAAAAGCAGGAGAACAAAATGCATCAGATCTTAGTCAAAAATCAGGTGTACCGTATTCAAAAATTTATGAGGTTTTAGGAGTACTAGAAGATAAAGGATGGATTGGCTCAGATAATTCTAGACCAACAAAATATTTTGCAAAATCACCTTCAAATGCATTAGAATCAACAAAACAACAGGCAGAAATAGAATTTTCTCAAAATGAGAAGATCATTTTGGGAGAATTAAATCCACTATATGAGAAAAGTGGTGCAAGTGAGCGACCTGATATTTGGGTAGTGTCAGGTGCTATGAATATCGCAGCAAAGATTTTAGAAATGGTTGAGTCATGTAGAAATGAGGTAATGATTGCAATTCCAAAAGCAGGAGAAGATCTTGTAAAACAAGCATTACCAAGGTTAAGACAATTACATGATAAAGGAGTAAAAATTACAGTCTTAACCTCAGACAAATTAGATAGCGATGCAATTAGAGCAATTGATAGAGTTGCAGAAGTAAAAATAAAATCAGGATTATTTGGAGGGGGTATTATTTCAGATAAAAGATATGTTGTGATTTTATTAGGTCCAGAAATAAGCGATTCAAATTCATCAGATATTGTTGCAATTTGGGCAGATCATACAGGATTGGCTGGGTTTGCAAGAGAGTATTTTGAATATTTATTAAAAGATGCCAACAGTGTAAGGTAATGGATTCACTAAATGATGAAGTATTATTTGTTGGAACAGCAGAAGCAGAACATGTTGAGATGTATCTTAAAGCAATTTGGCACATTAAAGAAAAAGGTGATGATGTAAAAATCAGTACAATTGCAAAGATGTTAAACGTTAGACAGCCAAGCGTAGTGCAAATGTTAAAGAAATTAAATGGTCAGAATTTGGTTCAATATAACAAAGCAGGTGTCACGCTCACAGAAGGTGGAGAAAGAATTGGTGCAGTAATGATGAGAAATAGTAGATTATTAGAGGTGTTAATGGATAGTGCATTAAAAGTAGAAGTAAATGAAGAGATGGTTTGCGGGATTGAACATCATATGAATAAACAATTTACAGATGCATTATGTACAATGTTGGGACATCCAAGAAAATGTCCACATGAGCATGAAATTCCAATAGGTGAATGTTGTAGATCTACATAATGTAAGAGTGATATAGAGTCGGTGAAAAAAACATAATATGGCGTGTTTTTGTGGTTGCGAGATATTTGAAAAAAACCCTAATGGAAAAATTTTAGGTTGTGTAAAATGTCATCATGGAAAACAGAATCATGATGAAGATTTTAAAACAGTACAAAGATGATTTGAAATTATTCTCCAATAATTTTTACTAAAACACGTTTTTGTCTATTTCCATCAAATTCACCATAAAAGATTTGCTCCCAAGGTCCAAAATCTAGTTTCCCATTAGTAACTGCAACAACTACGCGTCCCATCACTTGTCTTTTTAGATGTGCATCAGCATTATCTTCCCCAGTATCATTATGTCTGTAATTTTCTATAGGTTCATGCGGTGCAATCTTTTCCAACCATTTTTCATAATCATGGTGTAGTCCATGTTCATCATCATTAATGAATACACTTGCAGTAATATGCATCGCATTTACAAGACATAATCCTTCTCGAATTTTACTAGAATGAAGAATATGTTCAATTTGTGGCGTTATATTAATAAATTCTCTTCTGGTTTTTGTTTGAAATGCGAGGTATTTAGTTATAGATTTCATATATTTTTTCATAAATCAATTCTTAAAAATTTGATCACAGGCTCAGAACTCAAGATCTACATCATCAAATCAAAGGGATATTCTCATCAACACCTGCATTATATTGAAAAATTAATAGATAATTGAGTCTTTCAAGAAGCTTGATAAATAGCAAATTCAGTTGTCAAATAAATGGTTGAGATTGATACACCAGCATCACTTGAAAGCTTTCGTAGATTCATTATTGCAAGTACATGTAGTTCATATGCACCCAAGAGTTATCTAGGAGATTCAGAAGTTTTTCCTGAAAGAGATGACGAATTAGGAGCAATCTACGTTGAGGCAGCTGATAAAGTGACATTGAAAAAGATTCGAGATATCACGTTCGTTAATGCAAGAGATGTGTTAGGAATAATCTATAATTCAAAGAGTGGAAATACCAGTCTCAAATGGCGTCAGATCAGAAGAAACAATGGAAAGGTTTCAGGAAATGCATCCTCAAATTCATTAACTAATCTAGCTGAAGGAGGAGTTTTAACAATGGATTGGGTGGATAATTACATTCAGAAAAAAACTCAAAAATCAGATGATGTTAATTAAACAGTTGTTATTCTAGTCAGTAAATGATTACAAAGAAAATTGATGAAAATATTATTTCATGTATTCCAGAGGATTCTGATGATTTGCTTATTTTACGTCGACTAGTAAAAAGAGATGATAAGATAGTAGGTGAGACTACACGAGTAATAAAGCGTGATAGGGATTTTTCTAGACCAGACAGAGGTGAACGAGTAAAGATTAGGCTTGCACTACAAGTTGAAAAGATTTCTCTAGATAATGTATTAGATAGACTACGAATAAGCGGCACCATTACAGAGTCAAACAATGAATCTGTACCACATGGTTCACATCACTCATTTTCTGTAAAAATTGATCAAGGATTTAACATAATTAAGAAAAAATGGACTTCTTTTGAGAGGAAATTGCTTTCAAAACATGAGAAGAATGGATTTGTATTAATTGCAATTGATTCTAAAGATTGTGGTATTGGTAGATTGAAAGGTACACATTTACAATTTTTACCAAATATTTATTCTGGTGCAGGAGGAAAGCGTTACAAAACTGAATTCAAGATTGAAAAATTTTTTGAAGATATTAACAAGGCAGTTGTATCATGTTTAAAAAAAGAAGATGTAATTATTGTTTTTGGACCAGGTGAGACAAAAAGAAAATTTGCAAATTTTCTGGAAAAAAAAATTTCTGGAAAAACTGAATTCAAAGTAATAGACGGAATTGATTCAGGAGGAGAAGATGGAATTTATCTTTTTACAAAATCAGACATAATGAAACAAGAGATTTCAGATAGTAAACTGGCAAGAACGTTCTCAATTATTGATGAAATAATGTACAGAGTTAACAAAAAGAGTAAAAAGTTTACAATGGGTGTCGATGAGACTCAAAAAGCAAATGAGTTTGGTGCAGTAGAATCTGTAGTTTTTTCAGATAGATGTATTCAAGAAAATGAAGAAGATGAGATGATTCAGTTCATAAATGATTTAGAAGAGAAAGGGGCTAAAACATTTAGTGTAGATTCATCAACAGATATTGGCTTAAGAGTAGATGGTCTTGGTGGAATTGTGTCTTTGCTTAGATTTCCAATAGACAATTAGTATTTCTCAACATTTACTATAAAACATAAGTTCTAGTAATACCTATGAAGAAATTAAAATAGATTAAATTGTAATTTAATGTGCTTCATTTCAGTAAAAGTCTAAAGAGTGGAATCTATAATCCATTTCAAATATGAATCATTTATTGAATTAACACTAATTTCAGCAATTTCAGGTACATCATACGGATGATATTTTTGTATTTCTTTTTTTAATTTCGATTTGTTCTTACTACTAGTTTTAAAAATTGCCAAATATTCAGATGAATTCTCAATTTTATCATCCCAAGAATAAACTGAGGAAATTTTTGTATAATTTACACATGCTACTAATTTACTTTGAACGATTTTCTGAGCAAATTTAGAAATTGATGATTTATCAGGATATGTAGAGATTATAATTACAGGTTTCACAGTAACCGATAAATGTACGTAAATAAAAAAAGTACCAATTAATTGGAACTTGACTTTTTAACACAAAACGCAATAATATACGTGCTAATTGCATGGGTTGTAATTTTAGGCATAGCAAAAGCTCTAAAATTAGAAAAACATGGATTTGAGCTAAAAGCATACAGTATGACTTACAAGAATAAAGGAGTCAATGCAGTTCTCACAAAGATGTTATCAAGGACACGAAGAGGGATTAGGGTTTTTGCCGACATAAGTGTTATTGCAGGCTTCATAATGATGGCATTTGCATTTTGGTTTTTGTTAAATAACATATCAAATTATTTTATACAACCAACAGAGTTTTCAGAATTAACAGTTCTGGTTCCAGGAGTAACTATGACATCTGCATCCTCAATAACATATTTTCTCTTATCAATTCCAGTCGTACTAGTAATTCATGAAGGAGCACATGGAATTGTTGCTGCACTTGAAAAAATCACCATTAAGACAGGCGGATTTGCAATATTCATAGCAATGTTTGCAGGATTTGTTGAACCAGATGAAGAAGAATTTGACAAAGCAAAAAAAATATCCAAACTAAGAGTTATTGGGGCAGGTGCTACATCAAATGTGATTTTTGCATTTGCACTTGGAGCAATATTACTTACAAACCCATATTTTGCAATGGTGACTCCTGAACCAGTTCTAGGATGGTTTTATGAAGCACCTGATGGAGTAGTAGTATTATCAGTCATTGAAGATGGTGGTGCCCAAAGAGCTGGAATCTTAAAAGATGACATTATTACAAGAATTGGCGAGATAGGCATTATTACGCCGATGGATTTTCAAAAAGTGAATTTAGTTCCAGGTGAAACAGTGATTGTTTCGATTCTAAGAGATGGTCAAACTTTGCAGATTCCTGTCGAGATAATGGCAGCCCAAGATGATCCTAATAGAGGTCTAATTGGCATAATGAGAGATACTGCAATGTCTTACAAACCAATATACAACTTCATTGATTGGGATCCACAGCTTTCAATGTATCTACTTTGGTTATGGATGATCTCATTTTTTATTGGAATAATCAACATGTTGCCATTACCAATTTTGGATGGTGGAAAATTCATTCACAGTATAATTCATAAGAAAATTTCAGACAAATCAGTTAACGTAACAATGGTCGGAATCTATGCATTTACATTCATTTTATTTGGACTCAATATTGCATTATCATATCTAAAATCAGGTTGGTTTACAATATAATTTTGTAATAAAATAGTAGCTAAGAATAGATACTAGATTATGATAAAAAAATAATGAAATGTTCCAGATGTAAAAAGGATGCGGTTTTTTCGAGAAAGTATTCTGGTGAAAGTTTATGTTCTGAATGCTTTTCAGAATCAATTCTACAGAAAGCTGCAAGAACAATTTCAAAATATAACATGATAAGAAATAATGATCTAGTGTGTGTAGGAGTATCAGGTGGGAAAGATTCTCTTGTTTTACTAGATATTTTAAATAAAATGTCAAAGACACATAATTTTCAAATTATTGCTGTAACCATTGATGAAGGAATTCCAGGATACAGAGATGAGGCATTAGATATAGTAAAAAAATTCTGTACAAAATTAGAAATCAAATACAAGGTTTTTTCATACCAAGATCTTTTTGATGTGACACTAGATGAATCATTAGAATTAAGAGAGGAAAAAACGTCATCATGTTCAATTTGTGGGACATTTAGAAGAAGAGCATTAGATCATGCTGCAGAAGAAATAAAGGCAAATGTTATTGCAACTGGACACAATCTAGATGATACACTTCAAACATTTTTGATTAATGTTACATCAGGCGATACTACAAAGATTGGATGGATGGATCATCAAAAAGATGGAAATGATCTTAGGAAGATCAAGCCGTTATCAGAGATTTATGAATCAGAAATTGTTTTTTATGCATTTACAAATGAATTGCCATTTCAAACTGAACCTTGTCCTCATATGGATGAAGGAATAAGAACTGAAATGAGAGAATTTCTAAATTCCTTAGAAGAAAAACATAGTGGGATAAAAAATAACATGTATGCATCAATTTTGAAAATATCAAGAGATTTGAAAGAATCTAATACAAAAAAGAAGCGTATATGCCCAAAATGTCACAATCAATGTACTGGTCCAATTTGTTCTGTTTGTAAAATGATGACTGCATTAAAGGGTAATTAACCCTAATGCAAATATAACATTCCATATTACAATGATTTGGTAGTAGGTAGGATCAGGGTGCCAGCCGTGCCCTATTCTGAAACCGGCTATATGCAGAGATCAGCAACTGCTGGGAAAATCTCTAGATGGGTAATTCCCGCTTGGTGTGCGGAAATGAAATCACGCCGAGGCGGGTGGTTGCAAGTCAGGAAATATCCGAAGGGATATTTTTCATGATTGAGCCATCGAAAGGGACGAGGTCCGGGAGGGAGCAGTCCTAAGATGGAGCATTCACGCTTCCTCGTCAACGTGGCGGATCTTGTATACCTTGAAATGGGACTATTTGTCTAGACTGGAGCCAGTGGGTCTACTACCATTTTTTAGTTATAATACATAATCAATGAAAAGATTATCAGTTACTGAAATGATCAAACTTTTGAAATATCACGATATAATACAAAAAATGTTTATCAAGGTGAATTACTGAATGGAAAAAAAAGAAGACGAGATGATTGAGGAAATCTCTAGGAAGCAAAATACAATTAGAGAACTAGAAGAAGATTATGCAAGATTAAAAGAACAAGTAGAATTAGAAAAACAGGAATTTGCACAGAGTCAGAAAAATCAATTAATGCAAGATGTGTTAAATATTTTAGATAGTGTTGAGATTTTAGAAAGCGAAATTGAAGATACTCAAGAAAATAAATCAATTAAAATAGTTTTAAAAAAAATTAACAGAGATTTTGCAAATTTGTTGTCATCTAATAACATCAAACCAATTAAAATCACTATTGGAGAAAATGCAATAGAATGGGAAGAGAATAGAATTGAAGTAGTTGATTATGAAGAATCAGAACGTGAAGATGGTACAATAATTGAACAAGTCAAAAAAGGATATTTTAATGGAAATAATATCATTAGACCATCACAAGTAATTGTTTCACAAAAAACTAAAGTTCAACAAGACACTGATCAGAAATTAGTTGATAGTAAAAATGATCTTGATAATTATCAAAGAGAATTAGAACAAAGATTAGATGATTTAAAAAATGATTCCAATAAAGATGATTCTCAAAATACAATCACACATGCTGAAGAAATTGTTAAAGAAATTTCTATACAGAAAGAAAATGAATCTGCTGAGACAGTTATAGAACAAGAAGAGGGAATAATCAAGTGGTATAATAAAAAAAGAGGTTTTGGATTTGTTTCAAGACAAAAGGGAGATGATTTGTTTTTACATGAATCAAACATTCAGGAAGATGTAGTTGAAGGAGATAAAATTCAATTTGAGATCGGTAAAAATGAAAAAGGTCCAACTGCAATAAATGTGAAAAAAATTGGAGATTGATTTGAGATGGGAAAAATAATAGGAATAGATTTTGGAACAACAAATTCTGCGGCATCCATCATTATTGCAGGTAAACCTGAAATTGTGTATGCAAGGGAAGGATCAAATGTTGCAGGAGATAAAGCATTTCCATCAGTAGTCTTTTTTGAGAAATATCATAATAGTGGAGATGAATTTGAGAAGATTAAGAATAATCCCATTCATGTAGTTATTGGAGAGCCTGCTAGAAAAAGAGCAAACATTGATCCAGAATCTGCAGTAAGAGAAGTAAAAAGAGAATTAGGAACTGATAAAAAATACACTATTCATAGAAGAAAATACAGACCTCAGCAGATTTCAGCATATATTTTACAAAAAATAAAACAAGATGCAGAGCAAAAATTTGGCAAGATTACAAAAGCAGTAATTTCAGTTCCTGCATTTTATAATGATAATCAAAAACAAGCAACAAAAGATGCTGCAGAGATTGCAGGATTAGAGGTAGTTGATCTAATTTCTGAGCCAAATGCAGCTGCACTAGCATTTAGTCAAACCATTGAAAGAGAAATGAAAGTCATGGTTTTTGATTTTGGAGGTGGGACTCTAGATGTATCTATTGTTAATTTATCAAAAAACGAAAAATCTAAGATTGCATTATGTGATGTGTTAGCAACATCTGGAGATACATCATTAGGAGGTATTGACATGGATGAAAAAATTATAGAATTTGTATATAGTGAATTTGAGAGAAATGAAGAAGTAAAACTTCCTTCAAAAGAAAAGAACAAGCGAATTTGGGCAAGGATAAGAGAAGAAGTAGAGAGAGCAAAAATTCAATTGTCATCAGAGCATGAAGTTGAAATAATTTGCGAATATTTGTATAAACGCAAACATCTAGACGTAAAACTAACTAGAAACAAGCTAGAGGAACTTGTTAAACCAATAATTGAGCGATGTAAATTGCCAATTTATGATGTTTTAGTAAGTGCAGGTCTTTCTAGAGAAGATATCGATAAGATAATTCTTGTTGGGGGACCAACTAGAATGCCAGTAATAAGAGAATTAATTCATCAAGTGATGGGCAAATATGGAGAAAGTGGGGTTGATCCTATTGAAGCAGTTTCAATAGGTGCTGCAATTCAGGCAGACCTCATTGCAAAAGGAGATTCAAATGTTGTACTAGATGTAATACCGCAGTCATTAGGACTTGAATTGGCAAATGGTTCAGTGTCTACACTAGTGAAACGTAATTCGACTATTCCTACGTTTACAGAAAAAACCTACAACATGCCAAAGATTGCAGGAATTGAGCAAGCAAGAATTAACGTAGTACAAGGTGAACAAAATATAGCAAGTAAAAACGTCTCATTGGGAGTAATTAGACTTCCAATGAAAACAGATGGAAAAGAGATTGGAAAAATCAAAGTAAAATTTGATTTAGATAAAGATGGAATTTTATCAGTAACAGCTGTAGATATTAATTCAAATAAACAGATTTTTGAAGTCTTTGAAAACTTTCAAAAACTCACTCAAAAAGAAATTAAGAAGTTTAAAAAACAAACAGAAGAGCAAGCAAGTTTTGATAAAAATAGAATTGAGAAGGCAAGTCTAAACTATGAAGCAGAAACATCAATTAGGATTGCTGAGAAATTAATCCAAGATGAAATTCAAGATACAATTTCAGAAGATGAAAAGCAGCAAGTTTTCAAGTTAACATCTAATCTAAGATCTTTGATCTCAGATGAAGTAGATATAAGCAATTTAGAATTATTCAAAGAAAAAATCAATTTACTCAATAGTTTGGTTGTAGAATTAAAATCAAAGCAGCATAAGGATATTACAGAAATTGAACCTTCCTC
>CAYFOW010000010.1:0-40670 GCA_964344885.1 uncultured Candidatus Nitrosopelagicus sp.
ATAAACGTAATTAAAAAATAATACATTTTTGCAGCAAAAATTGGGTATCTTGAAGTTAACTTCATCCAATGTCAGATTTAATCTGACATTGATACCCACATCAAAATTAGATGATTCTAGTTGGTGATATATCTGAAATTCAATTAGATACAAATATCAAAAATCATCTCAGACAAATGTGACAAAAAATAATCTTACTAATGAAACAAGTCCTTATCTTTTACAGCACAAGGATAACCCAGTTCACTGGTATGCCTGGTCTGACGAACCTCTGAAAAAGGCAAAATCTGAAAATAAGCCTATTTTCCTTAGCGTAGGTTATAGCTCATGCCATTGGTGTCATGTAATGGCCCATGAATCATTTGAAGATCCTAATATTGCAGAAATTATGAATAAACATTTTATCAATATCAAAGTTGATCGAGAAGAACTACCTGACATTGATGATATTTATCAAAAAATCTGTCAATCTGCTACGGGTCAGGGTGGATGGCCTCTGAGTGTTTTTCTAACCCCTGATCAAAGGCCATTTTATGTTGGCACATATTTCCCTATACTTGATACACATGGACGACCCGGATTTGGTAGCATTCTAAACCATCTTGCAAAACTATGGGATGAAAAACCATCTGATGTAAAAAAAGCAGCAGATAATTTAATGCAAGGCTTTGATCATATCTCAAAAGAACATACTTCTTGTGAAATAACTCGTGATATTTTGGATGAGGCTGCATTTAATTTACTACAAATGGGCGATGTGATAAATGGAGGATTTGGACAAGCACCAAAATTTCCAAATTCATCAAATCTATGCTTTTTATTTAGATATTCGAAAATTTCTGGAATCTCAAAATTTCAAGATTTTGCATTAAAATCATTACGTAAGATGGCCTCAGGTGGAATATTTGATCACTTGGGCGGTGGATTCCATCGATATTCTACTGATTCGCGTTGGCTTGTACCTCATTTTGAAAAAATGCTTTATGATAATGCATTACTGCCTATTGCATATTCTGAAGCATTTCAAATTACAAAAGATGAATTTTTTCTAAATGTTGTAAAAAAGACACTGGATTATGTTCTACGTGAAATGACTTCTATTAATGGTGCATTTTTTTCTGCACAAGATGCTGACACTGATGGAATTGAAGGCCTTACATATACTTGGACAAAAAAAGAAATAATTCAAATCTTAAAAGATGATGCCGAATTATTTTGTATGTATTATGATGTGACAGATGGAGGGAATTTTGAAGGTAAAACAATTTTGAATAATTCCATGAGTCCTTCCTCTATCGCATTCAAGTTTGGTTTAACTGAAGAACAGGTTCATGAAAAGATTATTTCGTGTGAAAAAATATTGCTTGAGAAAAGAAAAATACGTAAGCAACCTGGTCTTGATGATAAGATTCTTACTTCATGGAATTCTTTGATGATATCTGCATTTGTTAAAGGATATCGTGTAACTGATGATGTAATTTATCTAAATGCCGCAGTTAGATGTCTGGAATTTTTGAAAACTAAACAATTTGATGGCAGCAAACTCCTTCATACTTTTAAAAGCGATGTATCTAAAATTGCTGGTTATCTTGATGACTATGCATATTTGATCAATGCAGTACTTGATGTATTTGAAGAATCCCCAAAGAAATCATATTTGGATTTTGCGATAATCCTTGCTGATTATATCTGTGAGCATTTCTGGGATTCTGAAAATCATGGGTTTTTCTTTACCGATGACCAATCTGAAAAACTTATCCATCGCCCAAAAACTGATTATGATCTTGCAATTCCATCTGGAAATTCTGCAGCTGCTGCAGCATTATTACGATTATATCATTTCACCAGAATTCAAAAATATTTTGATAAATCCATGTCTGTACAAAAAATATATGCACAATCTGCATCTGAAAATCCATTTGCATATGGCAATCTGCTTAATGTTATCAGTATGTCTTTTTCAAAACCTTTAGAAATTACTGTATTGAATTCATCAGATTCTCAATTATATGATTATGTAAAAAAATCATTTCTTCCTGAATCGATAATTGTGGGAATACCTAATTTGGCGTATCTCTCTGAGTTATCAGGTCTGGATTTTTTTGCAGGAAAAGAGTTCTCTCTTGATAATTCGGTTGCATTTGTATGCCGTGACTCTGTTTGTTCTTTACCAATAAAATCTGTTGATGATTTAACACATAAGATCAATTAATCTTTGAAAAATCTACGTGTAATTTCTCGCCGACTTGGGGTCTTCCCATTTTCTCGTATTTTGTTTTAGGCATAGAAATTGATATTGTGGTTTGTGCATAACTTTTCATTTTTACTGCTGGCTGTGCTTGAAGTATTGCCTCTAGTAATGGCATTACTTGTTCTTTTGTTTCACTGTCTAGTTTCTTTGAAACATTTTCGATGATTAACTGCTTTTGTGAAATTGGTTCTGTCTGCACATCTTCTATTAATCCCATCTGAATTACTGTGCCATTGTCGATGATTTGCTGAATTTTATATCCTGCTTCTGCCATGGTTTTGCAAGTTAATGTTTGCATTTATCTTTAACGTTGAAAAATTTTAATTCATTATGATAATTCATGAAATTGGTTCTGTCTGCTTTTCTCCTAAAATTGCATCTTTAATTGACTGTGAATTTGATTTCATAATCTCTGTGAATTCTTGTATGTCTTCTAGATCTGCAGTAATTTGTTGATTAGAATATGCTTGAAGAAAACTAGTGTATATGCTGCCTACTATAATTCCAAATGCAATATCTGGAATAGATTCCACATTTTGTTCGTATTCTTTTGCAATTTCTGTATATGATTCAGCTTCGTTGATGTAATATTGAATCTGATTCTCTATAAATTCAAGATTTTCTTTGGAAATTGCCACATGTGGTTTCTAATTCTGTAATTAATAATCTTAATGCGATGTTGATAATTAGTTTTAAATTTCATTATCAATTTTAGACAAATTTTAGTCACAAATTGATAATATAATTATCATAATCAATTATAACAAACATGATGTTTATTGCAATCTCTAATTCATAAAATATTATGAAATGGAGTATTGATACTGAGGATGATTTTTTTAAAATTTATGACTCTAAGAATTTACTTGTAGGTTATTTTGATCCTAATAGTGAACAATTACATGAAAAACAAAATACTATTGATAATTCATCTGAAAAATCAGTTGATTCTGTATACATAATTGGTGGATTTCTTGTCTTACCTATGGTGAAATTTAACATATTTTCACACAATGACGATATGTCAATTGATTATGTTGAATCATCACTTGTTACTGTATCCAAAAAATTACAAAAATGGAAATCATTTCTTTCCAAATCTCCATATACAATTCAGGTATCTCATAATGATTATGATATGCTGAGCATAATTATCCCTATAAAATTTGAAAAATCTATTTTACTGCAGTCAAAATCTATCTTGAATGAACTAACACCTTTTTTGGATTCATTACACGAGTCATCACTTTTGTAATGATTGATGGGTTCTTCGTCAAAATGATGTAGGACCCTACTGATACAATTAGTAGTGTACTTGATCCTAATGGAAATTCAGGTACTGCTGCATATTCTTCTGATTCTGCAACAACTGTATACTCTACCACATCTTGAATCTGCGATTTGTCTGGTAATGTGATGACAAAAAATGATTCATCATTAGCTCTTAGGTAATCTGGTTTAGTATATGTCTCTGAAACTGAGATTACATGTCCATCTCTATCATACAACGTTGCAATTACACTGATCATGTTTGCTGTAGTATCCCCTTTGTTTAGAACAGTACCTGTGATTGCAAAATTACCATTAACATCTGAATTCAATTCTGATGACATTACCTCAATTACCTGATTCTTAGGGTGGCTAATTTTGTATTCTACATCTATTGAATATTCATCAACATCTGGAAATTGCTTGTTAATCATATAATCAAATGCACTCTTCATGTCTGGCATTATTGAATTTGATGATGTATCTACTGAACCTTGGTGGATAATTTTCCCATCAAAAAATAATGTGATAATTACGTTTGCTTGATTTAGTGGTTTATCTGAATTATTGAATACTTCACCAACAATGTGAAATGTGCCATCATCTCCAACATACTGATTATCGTTTTGGACATAAACTTCTGCCCATGCATTTGTTAATCCTATAGAACATATTGCAAAAATGAAAATGAATAATTTCATTATATTGATTCTATGTTTATGGTTAAAGTAGTTTATGGGTTAACATTACTTTTTGCATTATTGTATTCTGATAATGCAGATAATTCTAAATCTATGGCTTCTTGCAATAAATGATCTGATCTTATCTTTGCAGATCCATCTGCTGTCATTATCCATTCAATCATATATGTGTCGCTTTCTAATTGTTGTTCAGTTGATAGTTTGAACAAATCCACTGCAGGTTTGAATCCTTTAGGAACTGATAGTTCGTCATATCTTAAAATTAACGATTTTATATTATCAAGATGTTTTTTACCAAATTCTGAAAATTCTTCTTTAGTGATATGATTCTCATCTAACAGGCTTAATTTTATGTCAAACTCTTCTGTAGCTTCTTTTAATTCCTCTTGGATGTTTTTTAGTTCATTTCCAAAACTCTGTCCACTTATTTTTACTTGTTCAGCTGAATATGAAAAATAAATTGCAAGACTAACAATAATTATACCTAATGCAATTGCAGCTGTAGTTGCACCCTTTGATTTATTCTTAGATTTTTTCCTCAAATCTACTCAATATAATCGCCTTTTTCATCAGTTTCTAGTTCAATTGTCATGATCGTACCACTGATGAATGAGTCATTTCTGATTGTTCTAATTCGTGCAACATCTAGATGATATGGAAAAATCTCAACGACAATATTTCCAACTTTTACGTTTTCAGGTGAATCAGTAAGTATAATGTCATCATTTTTTATACCATGTTTTTCTAATTTTCTCACAGATAGATTAACTAAATCTTCTGGATATTTGTGATTTAAGACAAAAACATTTCCAGTATATTGTATTTCTTCCAATAATACGTTTTTTTATTGATGTCTTATAATTATTAGGAATTTATCACATTTAGAGTCATTGTACTGATTACCCTAGACAACCTTCTAATTTTTATTGAAACTGTTTTCTCAAATTCTTCCTGTGTTTCTGCGTGAACTTCTGCAATTGCATCATATGCACCAAATGTTACATATGCATTTTTTACTTCTGGAATCTGTTTGAGCTCATCAACAATATATTCTTCTGCTCCTAAATCACAATTAAGCAAAACAAATCCTACATGCATAAATATTCACTTACCAAATTTTGAAATTCTATGTTGAATTGACTCATTTTTATTTCACCATCGTCCTTTTGAGCTAAATGATCTTCGTTTAACATACAGTGGTTTTTTTCTTTTATCGTATTGATCTCGTGATGCTCCTTGTCCTCTTCGATGATGTGAACCTTGTCTTGACTGTTGACCATATCTACGTGGAGATGATTGTCTTTTTAATGGGTCTGGAATCTTGACCTCTATACCTAATTTCTCATTGAGGTCAGTCAATTTGACTTTGATCTGTTTTTTTATCTCATTCCATTCTCCTATTGATGAATATGAAACAAGTGTAATTGCCCTTCCTTTTGCACCTGCTCTTGCAGTTCTTCCAATTCTATGAAAGTAAACCATATCTTGATTTGGAACATCATAGTTAATTACTAGTGCTACTTCTGGCACATCAATACCTCTTGCTGCTACATCTGTTGCAACTAAAATATCTGCCTTTGCTCTTCTGAATCTATTCATAGAATCTTCTCGTCTATTTTGAGACATATCGCCTTCAATTGCTACTACCTTTTCTCCTGCCTTGTATAGTGCCTTTGCGACATTTCTAGTTCTTATCTTAGTTGAGCAAAATACAATACATTGCCCAATATTTCCTTGTAAGAAATCTAGTAGAAATTTCTCTTTTTCTCTATCTTTGATGACTAAAAATGACTGATCAATACCTGCTCCGCTAAGGTCATCTGCATCAATAATGACCTTTGCAGGATTAATCAAATATTCTCCAGCTAATTTCATTATCTCTGGGGGCATAGTTGCAGAAAATAATGATGTATTTTTCTCTTCTGGAGTTAAATCAAGTACAAACTGAATGTCATCTATGAACCCCATATCTAACATTACATCTGCTTCATCTAATACGAAATGTTTTACGTCATTGAGCTTGACTGTTCCTCTTTTTAGATGATCAATTAATCTTCCAGGAGTTGCAACTACAATCTCCGGTTTCTTTCTTAATGCACTTAACTGAACACCGATATTTTGCCCACCATAAATTGTGGCAGTCTTTATGTTGAGATTTTTTGAGAATCGTTCAACTTCTGTAGAAATTTGTGTTGCAAGCTCTCTTGTAGGTGCAAGAATAATTCCTTGTAATCCTTCATGAGGTTTAATTGAGTTAAGTATAGGTAATGCAAACGCTGCAGTTTTACCAGTTCCAGTATGAGCCTGTCCAATTACATCCTTTCCTGTAAGTAGTATTGGAATTGCTTGTTCTTGTATTGGAAACGGTTTGACATAACCAAGCCCATCTAGTGTGTTGACTATCTCTTGTCGTAATCCCAATTCGTTAAATTTTTTCATTTTTTTTCTGTCTTTGTCAATGACGGAAAATGTCATTAACATTCCGTCATTATTTTCAAATTCAAGCTCTTTGGACTACTAATAAACCCTTGTCCTGTTTTCCTATTTTCTTTCATAATTTAGAAAGCCAATAGTGAGATTTGAACTCACGACCTATTGATTACAAATCAATTGCTCTAACCAGGCTGAGCTACATTGGCACGTTGTAACTACACATTTTGGGTACTAAAAAATCTTCTCAGGTCATCTTTGTTCTACAACATCCTTTTATGCATCAATTAATGAGAAATCACGATGAAATACATACCTCCAATTCGATTAAAAGTTTTAATGGGTCTGTTTTTTGGAACTGCCACATTGGGAATTTTTATGGGTCTGAATCAAAATGTTTTCATGATAACAATTCTTGGTGTGATTAATCTTATGCTTGGCGGATTCTTTGGATACGTCTTTTTAACACAAGAGCCAAAAAAAAGAGATAAACGAAAAAAGTAATTTGAAATTTAAAAAAATATAATAATCTATACTATCTTGATTTTTTAAAATGATTGATTTAGTTGCAAAAAAAGTATTTCTCACAAAGGGAAAGGGTGTACATGAAGATAAATTAACAAGTTTTGAATATGCATTAAGAGATGCTGGAATTTCTGGAACAAACATAGTTTTGATTTCTAGCATTTTTCCTCCAAATGCTTCGTTGATTTCAAGAAAAGAAGGATTAAAACAAATTCGTCCTGGGCAGATCCTATTTACGATTTATTCAAAAAATCAGACAAATGAACCGCACAGGTTAATGTCTGCATCTGTTGGATTGGCAAGACCCAAGGATCGTTCAAGATATGGATATCTCTCTGAATATGATTCATTTGGTCAACATGAACAACAGGCAGGTGATTATGCTGAAGATATTGCAGCTCAAATGCTTGCTTCATCATTAGGCATTCCATTTGATATTGACAAAAGTTGGGACGAGAAAAGACAACAATGGACGATTTCTGGTGAAATTTACAAAACACAAAACATTACTCAAACTGCACGTGGTAATAAAGACGGTAAGTGGACAACTGTTTTTGCAGCTGCAGGTTTAATTTTCTAATTCCTAATTACCTTCTTTTTTATTTGCCAAATCACAATCGTAGGTGCTATGATGTACATTGATACATTTATCATGATTATTCCTAATCCATAACCTAGAACTGTTGATTCTGAATTCACCTCTACATAATTCAATAATGTCAAACTTGTTAGTAATGGAGTAATTGCAATTTTTACCACATCTTTGAAAATTGGATTTTCTCTTTCATAGTCTGCAATAATTGGGCTAAACGAGTAATATGCTGAATTAAAACTGGTCATAAATGATGCTCCAGACACTGTGGACATTAATGACTTGTCTCTTAGTTCTCGTAATTGCTGTACTTGTGGTGCAAGCTCTGAATCAAATGTTGCAGTTGCAATCAAGCATCCTCCACCTTCTTGTGATTCGTCTTTAATAATTTCGCTGGGTTTTATATCTTCAGAATAAATCGTAAATCTCAAATCATCTTCTTTTACCACATCTTTCTTACCAAAAAGATATCTTGCATCAATTGATTCAGACTGTGAAATAAAATACCACCCATTTTTTCTTAAATCATCTTCAGTTTCAAGACTTTCAACTACTTTACCTTGAATCTTGTCTACTTTGTAATCATCTGACAAGACTGAGACATGAATTAATGAATTCAATGGATAAAATGCTTGTGAGAAGTACTTTGATCTTTGTAAATTATCGGTTCCTAAAAATTCAAGCGGATTGATTTCAGTTATCTGTTCTGCAATCCCTGCACTTGGAACAATGATTTTGATCATAAATAACATGTATGCTTTTTCTGGAATTATAGATAGTGTCATAGTTGAACTATCATTTTTTGCTAATTGTTTTGATTGTTCAAAAAATCCTCCTGATTCTCTTATCTGTTTTGCAATAATTCTGGATGAAATATCTGAATACATAAAATCTGTTGACTGGTAAGGTATTAGATAAATTGCTGATGTTGTCCCACGCCCTGAAACATCTCCTGATGTTCCAAGGGCAGTATTTACCTCATTGCCTGTATGGATATACACTGAATGAAATTCGGCATTTGTTCCAAATGCTCTATTGAGGTCATCAATTACTGAATCTCCAATTTCTCTTGCCAAATCCTGTGTCTCTCTAATTCCGCCTTCTAGTCCTTCTCTTGAAATATTGACTAAAATACATGCATTATCTTGAACACCCAAAACTCCACATCCTTCTACATTTGTCAACGTTACCGAAAGAATTCTTTGATTTTGTTGGATTTTATCAATTACTGTATTTGGGATTTGGAATTCTTGATTACTTGTACTTTGTAATGTAATGGATGTAATGACGCTATTTGTTAATTTTTTATCAATAATGACTTGCGCCATTTCTGTATATGATGCCTTTCTAATCTCTTGTGCAAATGATTCATTAATTGAAATACTACTGACTAATACTAGTGCAAAAATCATTGCAACATACTTCATGAAATTCTGCGTCGATATTTTGAGTATTAATCTTGCTATAATCTCAAACGTTTAAATCTGATATTCTGTGTGTTTAATTGACATCGATTCAAACCGTTGGGGAACAAGCTGACAGTCAGATGGCTCTGGCTGTCAGCCCCATTTAAAATTAATTTAGTGTAGATAGTGTCTTTACTTGGTCTTTTACGTAATCAAATCCATCTTGCCAAAATCTTGACTCTGTTATATCCATTCCAAACTCATCAAGTAATATTTCTGGTTTTTTTGAACCTCCTGCAGCTAAAATCTGAATGTAGTCTTTTGCAAAACCATTCCCTTCTTTTTTATATCTTTGAAATAGTGATAATGCAAGCAAATTTCCAAATGAATATGCATAACAGTAAAATGGTGTATGGAAAAAGTGAGGAATTGCACTCCACTCTAGACTGAAATCGTCAGTTACCTCCACTGAATTGCCAAACTGCTCTTTGATATTCTGAAGATATGTTTTTGAAATTTCATCTACTGTTGTATTTTGCGCAATCTGATTATGTGCATCGACTTCAAACATGGTAAAATAGGATTGTCTTCCAATTGTTGCATAAAGATCATCGATTTTTTCAGCAAGCATCATGGATTTTTGAGATGTATTGCCTGAATTTGATAATTTATCATATAGTAATAATTCTGAAAACGTTGATGCTGTCTCAGCTAATGGTAATGGTGCATCTGAGACTAGAATTGATTTGTCTGATGCAGCAACACTATGTACTGCGTGTCCTAATTCATGTGCTAGTGTAAACACGTCTCTTGATTTTCCTGTAAAATTTACTAAAACATACGGAGAAATATTTGGACTTGGTGTACTACAAAACGCACCATCTCTTTTCCCATGCCTAATTGATGAATCAATATGATTTTGTTCAATTACTCTTTTTGCATGCTCTGATAATTCAGGACTAAACTCCTTTAGTGCATCTAAAACCAATCTGATTGATTTATCATATGTGAATCTCTTTTCTTTTATGGTGTTTTTTATTGGTGCATACACATCATACCTTCTTAGTTTTTTAACTCCAATCATCTTTGCTTTTTGAGCAAAATATTCTTGAAATACATGTGAATTTTTCTTACATACTTTTAACAATACATCGACGCTTTTATCATCAATATCATTTGAAACATTTCTGATTGAAATTGGTGTTGAGAATTTTCTAATCTCAATTCCTTCATCTCTCCAATTTTTTACAATATTTTGATAAATTTCTCCAATAATGCCTTTATTGTCATAAAATTTTGAAAGTAATGCAGTATATGCTGCTTCTCTAATCTTTGGATTTGTGCTTCTGACTAGTCCTGTGAGCTCTTCTCTACACATCTTTTTCTTTTTACCATTAATTTTTACCTCATACACAAATGCATTTGTAAACTTGTCATACAATTTTACAAGTGCTGAAATCCCTGTAACATCTAATGTATTGATAATTCTCTCTTCAGATTCACTGAGTGAATGCTTTGCCATTAATCGTTTAAACTTTAGATAATTTTTGAATTGACCTGAACCTTGAATCAATCTGTTTGCATTTTCTTCATCAATCTTAGTCTTCCACCATAAATCAAAAAATAATACTCTGTTTTCAATCTCTGAACCAATCTTTGTCATTCTTGAAAGTAGAGACGTTGCTTCATCAGATTGTGTATTTGATGAATACATCAGTGATGCATAACTTCCTATGATGCTGGTCTGCTCTGATATGTCTTCGATTTTTTTAATTATATCTAAGAAATCCTTTTTTGAAATACTTGATTTTAATTGATTTTTAATCTTCTCAAACTGTCTGGATTTAGTTTCAATCTTTTTAATTGAATTCTCAAATTCTTTACTATGATGATCTTTTACTAATTCACCTAAATCCCAAATTCCTGTTTTATACGTCATGATAAACTTCTAGTAATACTCCTTATGTACATAACACCATCTCCATGATTTTGCAGGAAGTGCAATCATTACCGGATGACCTGTCTCTTCAAAATGCTTTGTTGCATGCATTCCTACTGATGAATCACAACAACCTACATGGCCACAAGTTAAACACTGTCTTATTGCAACCCAAGGTGTCTTTTCTTTATCACATTCCTCACATCCTGTTGTATTTGGTTGGATGCCCTGTTTTTGTTCAGAAAAGTGTTCACAGTCAGTCATTAACATAATTATTTTATTGGTATATTTTTTGATTCTGTTTCTAAGGACTAAATAATACTGAATTTGGTAATAATTTGGATCGATCGTCTAGCTTGGTTTGGATGACGCACTCACACTGCGTAGGTCATGGGTTCAAATCCCATTCGATCCATTGGTGTTTTGTTTTTTGTTTTTTATTATATTATATATAGTGGTAAATTCTGTTTTTTGTTTTTTTGTTTTTTTGTTGTTTTTGTTATTCATGTAATGATAAAACAGTAAAAGTTGGTAATTCAGGCACAAAAATATGTATAATTTTATACGTTTTTTGTATTATAGTATGATTCTGTTTTTGTTCTGTTTTCTGTTTTTTATAACAAAACTATATTTTTTATCGATTATGCCTGTATGAATTATAATATCAAATTTTGTTTTGTTATCCATTATGTAAATTATTAAAAATCTGTTATTATGCCTGTAGTATTTGTTAAATAATTATTTAGACATTCACTATTATTTTCTAATCATGATGGACATTTGACAAAATTTTCTGTATTGTTCAAAGCTGAATTTTTATTCTCATGATGACTGTGCAATCATATGACTAAAAATCTCAGTTCTCAAAACATGTCAAACCAAAATCTAAAAGGAAAAGATTTCTGTAAGGTAAATCTAAAAAACACCAATTTTACTAATTCTAATCTTAAGAATGCAAATCTAAGTTTTGCAACATTAATTGGCTCTAATCTTACACACGCCAATCTCAAATATGCCAATCTTTCTGATTCCATATTATGGAAATCTAATTTGAGTGGTGCTGATTTATCTAATGCAAATCTAAAACATGCAATTCTTGATAATGCAAATCTTACATGTGCTGATCTACGTGGTACAAACCTTGGATTTGTAAGCATGAAAAATACTATACTTGAAGGTATACTGTTTACTCAAAGAACAATTAATACAATTACTGATGATGATATAAAACGTGATTTTTTTAAAAATGGTGAAAAGATAGATTGATTTTTTTAATATACTGATTAATTGCAAAATGTATAGATATTGTAAATAAAACAATGTTTTGTATATCTATGGTTGAAAGTAATTATGACATTCTTAATTTACCTGATGGAGCAACTCCTAAAGAAATTCGTGAGGCATTTAGAATTCTAGTTTTACAACATCATTCTGATAAGGGTGGTGATGATACTGAATTTAAAAAAATCAAACAAGCATATGAGGATCTAAAACTTGGTAAAAGACTTCCTGATAGTGTTGATACTAAACATGAAAACTCTAAGGTATATTCTGGAGAAGATGAACAAGAAAAACTTCGCCGAAATATGATTCTATCAAATGATGTAGCATATGAAATGAAACATGCTCAAGAATGGGCTGCAGCATTAAATCGAGCAAATGGTATGGGAGTTAGGCTATTTGGTTCAAAAGAATTAGGACAAATTGAATTTGAACGAAAAGCAAATCAATCTTTATCAATCAAAGGAAAATATTGGGCTGGGCGTCTTACATATGATAATCCAATTTTTATGTGGGGCTCTGTAACTAGTCCTTATTTCTCACGAGATGATGCAAATAAAACCGTCATTACAGTTACTAAAGGAAATTTTGTTTTAATTGATGCAATCAAAAATAGATTTGACATTGATGGCGGTGCCAAAATCATCTCAAATTTTGGTGATATTGTAGTAGGTGATGTATCTGGAAAACGTGTCAAGGTGCCAGATCCTTTAGGTCGTGTTGGAATGACTACTACTGTTGAATTCTTTACTGAACTAATTGCACCAAAAGGAAAAATTGTTGCTGGAAACGTTCATGAAACTGTAAAGCTAGATGCAGACACAATTATTGTTCTTAATGTAGTTGATAATGTCAATATTTCTGGTAGGGATATCTTAGTTTATGGAAGTAAAGTAAGTTATGATGTAAATTTTTTCTTAAAAAAAGGTGGTAAAATTAGATTCTTTGACCCAGGTTCAGGCTATGATATCAGTGATGATGCAACTTTGACACTTGAAAGCGGAATATCTTTTAAATTACGTGATCTAAAAACTTCTCAATTAATCAGTGCTGGTGGAAAAGAGATTACATATGATTATCTAGAACAACGTAACACAAAGTCCTCTAAAAGTTGGTCATCAAAATTTGGTTTCTAATTATTTGGTATTGTGCTAGTTTTACTTTTGTCGTAACCTTCTATCTAATTTTCTTAATTCAATAAGACTGGAGATCTCCACATTTTTACTCTGTGTTATCATCTGAGAAATTTTTGGATTTGCGTTTTTACCTATCTTGAAAACTGGTTTTCCATTATGTTTTATTATGATTGTGTACTTTTCTCTATCAAGTTTTTCTGCAAACTCTCTTGCTTTACTGATTGTCTCAATAATACCTCCTAACTTTGGTATGTACAACTCCATCTCCTGTAAATTAATGATAATTTCTCCTTGACTTAATGTGATGTCTAGACTCTCCTTGTTATTTTCAATCATCTTGATGCTGCCTGATTTTGGCAATTTCAAAAGCTTCTCTATTAGGATATCAAACATCCTTATTTCTTGTCTTGTCCGGCAGTAATTGAAATCTTACCATTTATCTTTACTTTTCCTGCTGGCAAAAATTTCCCTGCTTCGCCTACTCTATCTGCCTCAAAGATTACATCATTAAACTCGTATGTAATTGATGTGTGTTTTGATGTCAATCTCTCAAAAACTTCTGCTAATAGACTAACCCATTCACCTTCTTGTGTGACCATATTCATTAATGTACAAACTAATTAAAAAAATTTCTTGTAAATTTCTTATATGGAATTTATGTCCATTGAGAGAAATCCTCTTTGATCTTTTGCTCTTTGATCTCAATTATGTTGTTAGTTAAGGCACAATGATCTACATCTGTATCCATGCTTACAAATAAAACATGTTGAGGATCTATTGGAACTGATATTCTTTTGACCTTTTCATATTCTACTAGTGCATATTTGACTCTTCCAATTTTGGCAATTAACGAATTTCTACTACCCATTCTGCTAATTGCATGTCTTAGTGATTCACGAGTCTCTTTTGAGTCAAAAAAACTCTCTACTCCATCTCTTAGTCCCCCATGAATAATCTCACCTTCTTGATCAGAGATTCCTGCAAATCTGATTTTTTCATCTAATCTTAGTACTGTATTGCAAAGCTCATTATAATCCAATATACTGGATTGCAAATTCTAGTTAAAATAACCCGCTATGTTTCTCACAACTTGAAAATACTCTCAAAAATGAGCAAAATTCTTGTCAGAATTGAATAATTGAAAAAATCTTCTACTTTTTTGCACCAAGTGTTCTGTTTTTTAATCTAAGATATCCACTTTTACACTTTCTGCATCTTGTAGCAGCTAGAGATAATCTTGCACCACAATTAAAGCAAATTTTCATGTGCAATCTTGCTTTTTGTGCAATCTGTTTTTTCTCTGGATCTGTTACAGGCATGTCTTCTCTCTCTTTTTAGTCACTATAAATTCATTGTTTTCCCATTTTACCTGCAAGCAACACGGCAACTTCACCTGGTCTTTTTGCAACTGGAATGTTTGCTTTTGCAAACATAGCAATTTTCGATTCTGCTGAACCATAATTACCCATTACAATTGCACCTGCATGTCCCATACGTTTCTCTTTTGGTGCCCTTCGACCTGCAATATATGCTACAATTGGTTTTTTGAAATCTTCATCAATGATATGTTGTGCTAAAATCTCTTCTGCATCCCCACCAATCTCTCCTACTACTACCATTCCATCCAAGTCAGGTTCATTTTTTACCATATCAAATGCATCCACTAGTCTTGTTCCATTGACTGGATCTCCTCCAATTCCAAGTGTAATACATTGTCCAAAACCTGATGTTGATAAGTTATTTGAAATCTCATAAAGCAATGTTCCACTTTTTGATAAAACTGCAATCTTTCCTGCTTTAAAAGGCGATGCAGGCATAATGCCAATTTTTATCAGTTCTGGAATCATTACACCTGGAGTATTTGGACCAATTACAATTGCGTCTTTTTGTTTTGCCATCTCAATTACTTCCATTGTATCTCTGATTGGAACATGTTCTGGGATTGCAACAAGCAATTTGATTCCTGATTCTAATGCGTCTTTTGCTGCACTCAAAAAGAATTTTGCTGGAACAAACACTATAGAAATTTTTGAACCAGTTGCATCTACTGCTTCTTTCATTGTATTATAAATTGGTACATTATCTTCAAACTTTTGTCCTCCTTTCCCAGGTGTGACGCCGGCTGCTACATTTGTTCCGTATTCTATCATTTGTTTTGCATGTAATGAACCAAATGTTCCAGTTATTCCTTGTATGATGATTGGTTGTTTTTGATACTCACCATTATCATTTTTTTGTCCTCTAAGAATTTCGAAAATTTCAGTCATTTGTTTAACTCCATCACTGCTGTGTTAATTGCCTCCTCAACAGAGTCTTTCATTTGTGTTCGTGTATCTTTTAACATCTCTTTTGATTTTTCTGACTCTGAACCCATTAATCTTGCAAATACTGGCAAATCAATTAGTTTATCATCATAAGCTTTTACAAATGCAGATGCAACTGTAGTTGTTTTTACAATTCCTCCATACAAATTTACCAAAATTCCCTTAACTTTCTTAATCTCACTAATCAATGTTAACGCTTCATAAACTGATTCTGTAGTTGCACCTCCTCCAACATCAAGAAAACATGCAGCTTTGCCACCATTATCTACTAGCATATCTAATGTAGACATTACTAATCCTGCACCATTTCCAATAACTGCAATATCTCCATCTAATTCAACTAGAGTGAATCCACTTTTCTCTGCTCTTTTTTCTAATTCTGTTTTTTCTTGGTATTTGAGCAATTCTTCATGTCTGAAATTTGCATTATCATCTGTGATGACTTTTCCGTCTAAAGCAAGAACTGAACCATCATTTTTGACTACTAGTGGATTAATCTCTGCTAGCTCTGCTTCTTTTTGAATTGTTAACTGTGAAAGTCTTTTTAAAATATCTACAAAATCTTCAACTGAATTATCTTTTAGTCCTATCTCGTTTGCTACCTCTTTTGCAACTTCATCTGAAACATCACCTAATCCGACTTCTTTGATTACTTGATTCTTGACTGATTCGATTTCTACACCACCTTCACCTGATGCAATTATTGTGTAGCATCTCTTACTACGATTAAGGAATAATGATAGATACAATTCTCTATCATATTCTGCCATCTTCTCAAGTAAGATAGCTCTAGTCTTTTCACCTTTAATTGACATGTTTAGTACTTGTGGATACTTTAACTCAAATTCATCATCATTATGGCACTTTTGAATTCCTCCTGCTTTACCTCTGCCTCCTACTGGAACTTGGGCTTTAATTACAAATGGATATCCCAGTTGCTTTGCATCTTCTCTGCCCTTTTCAATACTATTTGATGCTGAACTAGGTGGAACTTTAATTCCAAATTCTTTGAATAATTCTTTTGCCTGATATTCTAATAATCGCATGTTTTGGTTTCTACTATAGACGTTTTATAACCGTAAGCAGTTTTTTTATTGCTTTAATTCTTCTTCTAGCAGATCTATCACTTCTTTGAATAGATCTTTGCTTTTTCGAAGCAGTCTCTCAGGAAATTCATCTAAAGTAAAAATGAATTGTTGTTTAATTGATGGAATGACTCCACCCCCTGAAACAATTAATTGCTCCACAACATAATTGTCTGTTAAAGTACATACAATCTCTTCATAAGATTCATCTTGTTCTTCTAATGTCTCTCGGTATAATACAATTGGAGAATTTGCAGTAGCTGAAATAATTGAACCTTTCTTGAGTAATTCTGTTAATCTATGTTGTGACCATGTATCTAGGCTAATCTGCTTTACCACAGTAAGTTTATGCGTTTTTTGTATTTATTCTCGATGTTAAGCTAAAAGTTAACCTATTCTACAGAAATTTTGATCTTTTGACCATCTATATCATCTTCTTTGTATTCTTTACATGTCTTATCAAAACTAACCTTTTTGACCCTGACTAAAAATGCGATTTCTTCAACTTTATCTTTAATCATCTTGATAGAGTCATTATCTAATTCTGTTATTGATGCAATCTCTAAAACATCAGTTGGATTGTACCCTCTTTCTTTTCTTAATGTCTGTAATCTTCTTGCCAAATCTTTAATCAAACCTTTTGCCATCATCTCCTGATTTCTTTGAGTCGAAATAATTACAATCATGTCATTTCTTTGAGAAAATGCAAATCCTTCATTTACGTCAAAATTTACTATAAAATCCTCTTTATCTAAAACAATATCTCTTCCCTCTATTGAAAATGTATAATTTCCTTTTTGTTCCAAATCTGAAATGATATTCTCTGGACTGGTTTGAGAAAATAATTGTAATAGATTTCCCATATCTTGTTTTGCCTTTGGCCCTATTGCTTTTCTCTCTAATTCGATAATTGGTTTTACTGGAACTCCTTTTGATCTGATTTCTAAAAATTGTTCTAATCCATCACTATTTTCTATTTCTACAGTCTTTGTTGACTCTATATTTAATTGAGATTTGAGTAATGCCTCTAGCGAATCAATTTTTTCTTTTTGACCTTTTTTGACACAAATTATTGCCTCATTTAATGGCCATCTTCTTTTGAGTTTTGCCTTCATCCTTGCAGCAGCTGAAATTGATACTGCTTCTCTCATCAAATCAAATGATTCCTCAAGTCCATCATTGATCAACTCGTTTTGTTTCACTGGCCACCTTTCAAGAAGAATTGACTTTTTTTGCGCAAATGTCGTTTGGTATAGATATTCACTGGTAAATGGGCATAATGGTTGTATCAATATGTCAAGCGTTTTCAAAATCTCTGAAAGAATTGTGTAAATCTCTATTCGTCTTTGCATGTTTGACTCATCGTCATCCCATAACTCTGCTTTAGTAATTGGAATGTACACTTGACTAAGGGAATTGATCAAAAAATCATCAAATGCTTTTGCTGATTCATGATACTTGCATACGTCATTTGTTTTTGTTATACTATCTACCAATTTTTGTAATTTTGATAAAATCCATACATCTGCTTCTTTTAGATTATTTTCTTTCTTTATCTTACCAATATCTGTTGATTTATCAAAATTATCATACTCGCTATTTTGTTTGAAAAATAAGTGTAGATGAAATAATGTACTAAGAATTTGATATGGTCTTGACATCATTTCATCAATACTGAAATTTAATGGTTCAATTGGACTTGATTTCCACATAAAATAAAATCTTACAAGATCTACTGGATATTTTTCTAATAGTTCTGATGCAATCATTACATTCCCTTTACTTTTACTCATCTTGTTTCCATTCTCATCTAAAACATGTCCTTGAAATAGAAATGATCTAAATGGTGCAATTGGTGCATTATTGTAAATTACGTTCTCTACTAGAAGCGTGTATGCCCATCCTCTTGTCTGATCAATTCCTTCTGTAAAAAACGGAGCTGGAATCATTTTTTGGTATTGTTCGTCAGATAATGATGAATGTGGTGCTGAACCACTATTATGCCATGTATCTAATACAAATTCCTCTCTTTGCATGACATTGTTACATTTTTTACATTTGATGGTAATATTGTCAATCCACGGTCTGTGCAATTCGAAGTTTTTTCCGTCTGGTAACTCTAATGCTGCATCAACAATCTCTTTTCTAGAAAACAATCTCTCAATATTTCCACACTCACATTTCCAAATGGGTAAGGGACACCCCCAAAACCTCTCACGAGAAATACACCATGGGTGTTTTTCTTTAATAATTTCTAAAAATCTATTTTTTGGTTGATCAAAAAAGTATTCGACATTCTGTGCGGCAGTAATTGCTTTATCATCTAATCTGTCAAGCATATAGAAATATTCTCTTCGTGCAAGCCAGACGATTTTGTGATGTGATCTCCAACAAAGTGGATACTTGTGTTTAATCTTTCCAATTCTTACTAGTGCATTTCTTTCTTTTATTGAATCAACTAATTGCATATCTGCATCTCTTACAA
This sequence comes from uncultured Candidatus Nitrosopelagicus sp., assembly GCA_964344885.1. Lineage (GTDB taxonomy): Archaea > Thermoproteota > Nitrososphaeria > Nitrososphaerales > Nitrosopumilaceae > Nitrosopelagicus. The sequence goes on from CAYFOW010000010.1 coordinate 19,425, forward strand.
ACAACCCTGCATACCTTCCTGCATCTTGTGTAAATTTTACTTCATCATCAATTGGGGAAAAAATCTCAACATTTCTTTTTGTTGCAATGTTGTAATCTTCTTCTCCATTTGCTGGTGATAAATGCACTAATCCACTTCCTGTATTGACATCTACAAAATCTTCAGCAACTGCCACATGGAAATTATCCTGCGCCGCCATTTTTTTTAAACCACTAATCTCGTCAAGTAATGGGTGGATGTATTTTCTTCCTTCCATCTCTTTTCCCTTAATTGTTCTAATGACTTGATAATCCTCAATTTTGACTTCCTTCATGAATTCGTCTAATCGTTTTTTACCGACAATCCAGATCTCATCATTTACTTTTACATGCACATAATCCTCTTCTGGATGTAATCCTACCATTGCATCTGTAACAAGTGTAAATGGCATTGTAGTCCATACAATTAGAAAAATTTCCTCATCTCTTAACTTGACTTTGTAATATAATGAAGGGTCTTGTACCACTTCGTATCCTTGATTTACTTCTGAATGACTTAGCGATGTCTGACAGCTAGGGCAATATGCAACTACTCTATACCCTTCTGTTAAGATGTTGTTTTCAAATGCCTTTTTTAATAACTCCCATTCTCTTTCAATGAAATCATCTTTGTATGTCCAATATGCTTTTTCTTGATTAAATGACATTCCAAGTTGTTCATCTACTTGAACCCATTTTTGATGATATTTTTTAACAATCTTCTTACATTCTGAAATTAATTTCTGAATTTGTTCCTGTGTTACAATCTCAGATTTTCCATTTGTAATTCCTAATTCCTTTTCTGCTTGTAATTCTACTGGGAGTCCTTGTGTATCCCATCCTGCATTAAATGTTATTTTTTTTCCTTTTAATGTATTGTATCTATACCACAAGTCTTTGAAAACCCTGCCTCTAAGATGACCTGCATGAGGTTCGCCGTTCATTGTTGGAGGTCCTTCAATGAACATTATCTCTTCTCTTTTTTCCATTGACGCAAAAATCTCATTCTCCATGTCAATTTGATTAATGTAATTTCTTGATTGGTGCTCAATGTCTTTTACATCGAATTCTTTTACAAGCTCCATACTCTCAGAAAGTCTTTGCTGACATTATAAAGCTAAATCATTTTCAAATACATTCTGTTGAAAATCATAAGTCTTTTTAGATGAATTTGTTGAACTTGCATGTTGGATGAAATAATTCGTTTACTTGATTCATCAGAAAATATAGTTTTTGTAACAGGTGCAGGGATATCTCAAGAAAGTGGGATTCCCATTTAGAGGAACCGATGGTTTATGGAGGAATTATGATCCTATGGTTCTTGCAACAATTGACGCATTTGAAAAAAACCCTGCACTGGTTTGGCAATGGTATGATGAACGTAGAAAAAATATCCTTAATTCTAAACCCAACTTTGGACACATTGCCATATCAAAACTAGAAAAAATCAAAAATGTCTCCGTTTTAACTCAAAATATTGATGGATTACATCAACGAGCAGGAAGTAAAAATGTTTTAGAATTACATGGAAGCATTATTAGGATTAGATGTACACAATGCAGTTTCTCTTCTGAAATTACTTCTGATCTAAAGAAACTACCTCCATTTTGTAATTGTGGCAATCTTCTACGACCTGATGTTGTTTGGTTTGGTGAACCTTTACCTGTAGATGTTTGGACCGATGCAATTAACATTTCTGCAAACTGTGATCTGATGTTAATTGTAGGTACCTCATTAGCTGTTTCTCCTGCTAATACATTGCCATATCATGCAAAACAAAATGGTGCATCTTTAATTGAAATTAATCCTGAAAAGACCCTCATGTCTGAGCAAATGGATTATTCTATTCGATCAACTGCAACTCTGGCACTACCTAAAATTCTCTCATCTTTCTATACAAAACCTTGAAGTATTATTGTTATTTATTCAAAATAACTATAAGGGTGATTAGATGGATAATGAGAAAACGTGTATGCAAATCATGGACTTGAGTCCAAAAATTCGTTTTGTTGGAATGCTTGGGCATTCTGGAAATATACTTGCAAGTATTGAACGCGATGATGTCGTCTCCTTATTAAGCCCTCAAGAATCTAAGATGTCTTTTCATTATGCCCAACAACGTTGGGATATGCGACGAAACCTCACGCATAAAATTGGTAAGGAACGGTATTCCTTGACAGAGTATGCAAAAGTCAAACAAATCAGCGTCCCTATATCTGAAAAAATACTGTTGATGATTAGTCTTGACATAGATTCTGAACACACATCAATTCTGAACAAAATTCTAGAAATAGTTTCAAAATTCTCCTCTTGAATCTTATATCTTGTTAAAAGAATCTTGGAATATATACTCGAGTTTTATTTACCCACATATTGGTTAATGTCCTAATTGTGGGTTCTGGTGGACGTGAACATTCTCTTGGTTGGAAACTTTCTCAAAGCACTAATATCGATAAAATTTTTTATGCTCCTGGAAATGGTGGTACTGAAGAAAATATCCCTATTGATGTGACTGACATTGAACAATTATCTGATTTTGCAGCAAAAAATGATTGTTTTACTATTGTTGGTCCTGAAGCACCTTTGGCATCTGGAATTGTAGATTTCTTTAAAAACAAAAAACTGAAAATTTTTGGGCCAACACAGAATGCTGCGCAACTAGAATCAAGCAAGATCTGGGCAAAAAATTTCATGAAAAAACATGATATCCCTACTGCAAGATTTGAAATATTTGATGATGCCGATGATGCCAAAAAATATTTGGAATCTGTAACTTATTCCGTTGTAATTAAAGCAGATGGACTTGCAGCTGGTAAAGGTGTAATTGTGTGTGATTCAAAATCTGAGGCACTTGCAGCAATTGATTCTATGCTGATAAAAAAAACATTTGGAATTGCCGGGACAAAAATCATCATTGAAGAGAAATTAGATGGTGTTGAAGCATCATACATTGCATTATGTGATGGAAAAATTGCTATACCTATGGCAACTAGTCAAGATCATAAAAGAGTCTATGATGGAGATAATGGTCCAAATACTGGTGGTATGGGTGCCTACTCACCTACTCCCGTGATATCTGATTCATTAAAAGATATCATTCAAAAACAAATTATTGATAAAACCATTTCTTCCTTATCTGAAGAAGGAATTTTGTTTAAAGGATTTTTGTATGCTGGAATAATGATTAGAGACGGACTGCCATATGTATTAGAATACAATGTACGAATGGGTGATCCTGAATGTCAACCAATCATGATGCGAATGAATTCTGATTTATTTGCATATGTTCAGGCAAGCTATTCTGGAAATTTATCTTCATTACCTCCTATTTCATGGACTCCACAAAGTGCTGTTTGCATAGTACTTGCATCTAAAGGATACCCTGAATCTTATCCAAAAAATGAATTGATTAGTGGATTGGATATGAATGAGCCAAATTCATTTGTTTTTCATGCTGGAACCAAGAATGATTCTGGTAAAATTGTAACAAATGGTGGGCGAGTTTTAGGCGTAACTGCATTAGGTGAAACATTGTCTGATGCAATAAAGAATGCATATACTGTAACTCAAAAAATCTCTTGGCCAAATAAATTTTGTAGAACTGATATTGGGAAAAAGGGATTATCTACTTCACCTTAAATGTTCTTTCTTCTGAAATAATCCATTGCATCTTCACATCATGTTTCTCACTAGGGATTGCTTTGATAATCTGCTTTTCATATGTTAGTGCAATTGTTGTAGCTGAATTATTTTCTAAAAATTTATCATAAAATCCTTTACCATATCCTAATCTTATGCCTGTTTCTGTAATTCCTATTACAGGAACAATGATGACATCAAATGTATCTGATTTTTTACAGTCTTCATTTGGTTCACATATTCCAAATTCTCCTGCTTCTAATTCAATTAATGTCTGAACCTCTCTAAAATCTAGATCCCCATCTGTTATTCTTGGCAAAGATAATTTTTTTCCAGAGTCTAAAATATCTGAAATAATTGGTTCTGTATTGACTTCACTATCAATTGAAAAATAACATGCAATATTCCTTGCATTTCTATACATGCTATTTTTTTTTAAATCATCTAGAATTCTTTTACTTGCAATACTTCTATAATCTGATGATGTTGAATCTCTTCTTTCTAGAAGATATTTTCGTAATGCTGATTTTTCTATTTTAATGGACAATTCCTTGACTTAGTGATGCAGCAGTAACTGTATTTTTTAATAACATGGCAACTGTCATGGGGCCTACTCCTCCAGGAACTGGTGTTGCCCATGATGCCTTTTGTATAATCTCATCATAATCTGCATCGCCTACTAATTTACCTTCATGCCTTGAAATTGCAACATCAATTACTATTGTTCCCTCTCTAATCATATCTGCAGAGAGCTTAAACTTATTCCTGTCCCCCACAGCTGTGATGATTATGTCTGCATTTCTACAAAACTCTTTAAGATTTTTTGTTCTTGAATGACATGTGATTACTGTGGCATTATTTTGTAACAATAGGTGATATAGTGGTTTTCCCACCAAATTACTTCTATTGATTAAAACAATATTTTTTCCCTCTAGTTTAATCTCATAAAAATAAAACATTTCCATGATTCCTGATGGTGTACATGCTTTTAGAATAGCCTTATTCATTGATAGTAACCCTGCATTTTGTGGAGTTAACCCATCAACGTCTTTTAGAGGTGTTATCTTTGACGTTGTTGCAAATTCATCAAGATGACTTGGAAGTGGAAGTTGTACTAATATTCCATGTACTCTTGAATCTTGATTTAATTCTTCAATGATTTGGTCTAAATATTCCTGAGTGATATCCGATGATAATCTATGGTCTTTTGTAATTATCCCGACTTTCTCACATGCCCTATGTTTATTTCTGACATATGTTGCTGATGCAGGATCATCTCCAACTAAAATAGTTGCAAGACATGGTTCTGTTCCAGTCTTTTTCAATTCGCTAACTGCATTTTTTAAAATATCTTTGACCGCATTTGATACTTCAATACCATCAATCTTTTTACCTACCATTTATGCAATTAGACTTTTCTAGTTATTTAATTTATCATAAATTAGTCTATCAAATTATTATTTTGCGTTTAAATATCAATTTTACAACAAATAACATGCTTAAATTACGTTGTTCACACTGTGCTGAACGATTTTGTGATCCTATGTGTGGATGTAAATGTCATGAAAAAAATTGGAAAAAAATCTGACTATTCTCACATATTTGAATTTTGAAAAAAAGTGATGATGGGTTGACGAGACCCATCCTCTATAACTATGATTGATGAATGAATTCTATTATTCAATTTCATCTAATTATACTAAAAAATTTTTTAATAAAAAGAACGCGAAGAAATTATTAGTTTTAATCATCACTATGCTTTACAATAATTGCTGAAATCTTTTCTGCCAATGAATTAGGTTCAAGATCATTTTCTATGCTAGTCATTAATAATCCATCTTTCCCACATTCCATTGTTACTCGAGAAATTTTTTCATATTTTGCTAATGCATATACTGGACAACCGATTATTTCTGTGTGTGATGCCCTAGTTTTCCATCTCATAACTGCTTGGGTCAATGATTTTTTTGTCTGTTCTGGATTTAGTAATCTGCTTGTACCGCTTTGCATGTGCTCATAAACCTCCCCGTTACAGTAAATTCCTGCATATCTGACTTTAGGATCAATTTTTAGAATCTCTTTACAAATTGAATTATAGTCCATAGGAATTACTACAAAAACTAGATAATAAATATAATTGAAATGTTTGATTGAACCAAAGAATTATGTGTATGTGAATTTTTAATAGCAAATAATGTACGTAGTAGTTGCAGATATAAAACTCAAGGATGGTGTTGAATCTGATTTTAGAACATGGTTCTCAAAAGCAAATGAAACATTATCAAAGCTTGATGGATTTCAATCCAGAAGATTGCTTAAGGCTGACAATGGTTCTCATAGAATAATTGTTGAGCATCAGAGTAAGGAGACTTTCATTAAAATGCATGAAAGTGAAGAACACTCAAAATTACATGCTGAAGCTAGAACATATATGGCTGAGCCACCATTGCCACGATTCTATGAGGTAGTCGCAAGCTAATTCCTTTTTTTAATAATTCATAATGAAACTGAATTTTAATATAGAAAATTATCTAAATAAACTAAGAAATTCAAATGATTACTTTTACACTTTTATCAATAGGAATTCTCTTTCGGTAGGTGTTTTACTCCTAAAACCCAATGATGTTGATACTCAAGAACCTCATGATTCTGATGAAATATACTATATTATTTCAGGTAGCGGTTTTTTAGAAATTAATAAAAAATCATATCCTGTTAAATCTGGATCCATACATTTTGTTGCAAAAAATACACCTCATCACTTTTTTGGAAATTCCGAAAATCTTATTGCATTGTATTTTTTTGGTGGACCTGATTCTTAACTAATTACTGTCTTTCTATTTTTTAATTTAACTTTGTTTTCTGCCAATAGCCAAATTGCTTTAGGATATGTTTTATGTTCTTGTGCAAGGATTCTTTTTGATAAGGTTTCTTCAGTATCATCATCTTTGATTTTTACAATTGATTGTAGTATGATTGGACCTGTATCTACTCCTTCATCTACAAAATGTACTGTACACCCTGAAAATTTCACACCATAATCAATTGCCTGTTTTTGTGCATCCATTCCTTGAAATGATGGTAAAATGGCTGGATGTATGTTGATAATCTTATTTTTGAATTTTTTGATAAATTGAGGACTGATAATCCTCATGAATCCTGCTAAACAAACTAATCCTTGTTTTTGTGTAACTCCGTTTTTTTTCAAACAACTAATAACTTTTTTATCGTATTCCCATCTGTCACCTGTAAACCCTTTACTAACAATAACTTCTGTTTTCACACCTAGTTTTTTTGCAATTTTTAATCCTTTAGCATCTTCTCTATTTGAAATTACTATTGATGGATTTATGGGTATGTTATTTTTTTTAATTGATTTTAAAATTGCTTCCATGTTACTTCCTCTTCCTGAAATCAAAATTCCTAAATTAAGCAATAACTTGAAATTCATTTAACATGAAATAAAGTATGCTAATTGTTAGTGTGCGATCAATGATGAACTTTATATCGAATTCATAATTTTTTCATTACGTCTTGTCAAAAATATCTATGACGTCAAATGGAATTTTAGCAAAGTCCTCTAATCATTCGATTTATCTTGATCCAAAAAAAACATCCTCAACTGATATTAACTTTGTTTCACATGCTCATATTGATCATCTCCCTACATGTAATGGCGGCTCAATTTTATCTTCTAATGAGACAAAACATATTGCGAATCTACGAGGTTATGAAATTTCTAATCATTCAGATTACCATGATGAATTTACATTAATTGATGCTGGGCATGTTCTAGGTTCACGTGGTCTACTTTTTGACGATATTTTCTACACTGGCGATATTACTACCCGTGATAGGGGATTTCTAAAGGGTGCAAAAATCCCTAAATGTGAAACGTTGATCACTGAATGTACGTTTGGTCTACCTGAATTTTCATTTCCTTCCATCTCTGAAATTGAGCGTACAGTAAACGGAATAATTTCTGAAATGTATTCAAAAGGAATTCCTGTTATTCTGATGGGATATCAATTTGGTAAGGCTCAGACAATCTCTCAACTCTTCGGTCATTGGGATCCACTCTACTATCATGATTCTGTAAAAGAATTGAACCAACTACATATTGAAAATGGAATTCCATTACGTGATGCATTAAGTCATTCTGAAGCAGAAAAAAAAGGCTTGCTAGAAAAAACTCCTTGGGTGATGATTTCTCCAATGTTTTCTGCAAAGCATAATTTCGTTAAAACAATGAAAGAAAAATACGGTGCAGTGACAATTGGATTTAGTGGATGGGCAAAATCTCGACGTTTCTCGTTTGGTAGACGCTGTGATTATTCTATCCCTTTAAGTGATCACTGTGATTTTGACGAATTAGTTAAAATGGTTAAACAATCTGGTGCAAATCATGTATACACAATACATGGTTTTGTAGATGAATTTGCATCACATCTGAATAAATTGGGGATTTCTGCATCCCCTCTCAAATCTGAATCACTGAAGAATTTTATTTAATCTCTATTTTATTTTCCTTAATGTTCTATTGTATGCAACACCAAATCTATGTGCTTCATCTCTTGCAAATTGTAAAACTTGTAGTGCGGCATCTGATTTTTCCATTATTATTGGCTCTGGAAATTTTGTTATATGCACTTCTTCATTCTCTTTTGCAAGTGAAATACACGGAATTTTGACGTTTATGTTTTTTAATGCATCTGTTGCAGCTGATAGCTGTCCTTTTCCACCATCAATCAAAATTAAATCTGGAAAAATTCCATCTTTTTTTAATTTGATATATCTTCTTTTAACAATTTCATTGATCATTGCAAAATCATCTCTTCCTGAAACTGTTTTTATTTTGAATCTTCTATACCCTGTCTTATTTGGTCTTGCATCTACAAATTGAGACATTGCTCCTACTGCATACTCTTCACCGTGATTTGATATATCAAAACATTCTATGGTCTTTGGCACTTTTGATAATGATAATATCGTCTTTAATCTGAATAATGATGGCTCATCTAAATTTTCATGAATTAGTCTCAGATTTTTCAAAATTAATTTTATCAATTCACTTCTTCTTCCTTTATTAGGTAGCATAATCTTTACTTGTTTATTTGATCTTTTTGTAAGTAGTTTCTCTAATAGTTTATGCTCTTGTGGTAATTCATTTACAACTATTATCTGAGGAATGTGTCTTGTTGTATAATATTGATAGATAAAATTTGAAAATGTATTATCACCTACTAAATCAAATGAAAATTTTTCACTGTCTTTTATCACCCCATCCATTTGTTTGAATGTCATTACTGTTGCACAAAATTTTGATGACACAATACCAAAAAACTCTTCATCAGCACCTTTCACATATTCCATCTTTTGACTATTTCGTAGACTTCCTAGCCTTTGCAATGTGTCTCGAATTTCTTTTGCTTCTTCAAATCTGAGTTTATTTGATGCATCTATCATCTGTTCTTTTAATTTTTTTACAAAAATTTTCATATCCACTTTGTTTTTTAACACATCTTCTAAATTTGAAACATGTATTGGATACTCTTTTTGTGCATCTGTATACACACACGGTGCATCACAATTTCCTAGATGATATTCTAAACATACTTTTTTTGGCAGCGTTTTACATATTCTAATTTTGAATGACTTTCTAAGGGAACCTATAGTTAACAGTTTTGAACTGCCGTGTGTAAATGGACCAAAAATCTTCCCTTTGCCTATGAATTTACCTGTTCTCATTCTTCTTGCAACTGTTAGCCTCGGGTATTTCTCATCAGTTAATCGTAGATATGTATACCTTTGTTGATCTTTTAATTCTATGTTGTATGTTGGTCTATATCGTTTGATCATATTTGATTCTAACAAAAATGCTTCATTTTCATTATCTGTTAGGACAAATTCAATGTTTGAAATTTTTGAAACTAATTTTTGAGTTTTATAATTCTGATTTTTTGTAAAATATGTTCTAACTCTTTTACGAAGATTTTTTGCTTTTCCAATATAGATTATCTGTTGTGAATCATCTCTCATCAAATAAATTCCAGGATGTTCTGGTATTTTGATTGAATTAATGTCGAATACCATGATATTTTTTTAAATAAAATCCTGTATGACTTTGTTTATTTTCTACAATTGATTTTGGGGTGCCAGTTGCAATTACTTTTCCGCCTTTATCTCCTCCCTCTGGACCTAAATCTATTATCCAGTCTGAATTTTTGATTATATCCATATTATGTTCTATGACAATTACTGTGTTGCCTAAGTTAACTAATCTGTTTAACACTTCTAGAAGTTTCTGAACATCTGAAAAATGTAATCCAGTTGTTGGTTCATCTAGGATGTATACTGTTTTTCCTGTACTTCTTTTTGATAATTCTGAAGCTAGTTTGACTCTTTGTGCTTCGCCCCCTGATAGTGTTGTTGATGACTGGCCCAATTTTATGTATCCTAATCCTACATCAAATACTGTTTGCAATTTTCGTTTTATTGATGGAATATTTTTAAAAAATTCTAACGCTTCTTCAACTGTCATATCTAAAATGTTTGAAATATCTTTGTTTTTGTAATACACTGCTAATGTTTCTGAATTGTATCTTTTACCTTTACACTCATCACATTTTACATATACGTCAGACAAAAACTGCATTTCAATTCTTCTTACTCCTTCACCTTCGCACGAAAAACATCTTCCAACCTGTACATTGAATGAAAATTGTCCTGGTGTATATCCCCTTTCTTTGGATAATTCTGTATTTGAGTATAATTCTCTGATGGGAGTAAATGCCCCTATGTATGTTGCAGGATTTGATCTTGGGGTTCTTCCAATGGGTGATTGATCAATTGAAATTATTTTGTCGATAAACTCTAACCCTGAAACGTCTTTATGTTTGCCTGGTAATTCTGATGTTTTGTAAAAATATGATGACAGTGATTTTAGTAGAATTTCATTTACAAGCGTACTCTTTCCAGATCCAGAAACACCTGTGACAGTAATTAGGTTTCCTAATGGGAAGTCGACATTGATATTCTTTAGATTATTTTCTTGTGCACCTGTGACTCTGATCATTCCGCTTGCCTTTCTTATCTTATCTTGAATTGAAATTAATGAATTATCATTTAGATACTTTCCAGTTAAACAATTTGATTTAATGATTTGTTTTGGAGTACCTTCAAAAACAATTTTTCCTCCATGTACTCCAGCACCTGGACCTAAATCTATTATCCAATCTGAACTTGTAATTACTTCTTCATCATGTTCTACTACAAGAACTGTATTTCCTAAATTACGTAATTTTGTTAATGTTCTAATTAATCTTGCATTATCTCTTTGATGTAATCCAATTGTTGGTTCATCTAGTACATATAGTACTCCTGTAAGATTTGATCCGATCTGAGTTGCTAGTCTAATCCTCTGTGATTCTCCTCCTGATAATGTTGCACTAGAACGATTAAGTGTTAGATAATTAAGTCCAACATTTTTTAAAAACTCTAACCTAGATTGAATTTCTTTTAGTATGTCTTTTGCAATATATCTCTGGGTATCTGAAATTATCAGTTTTTCAAAGAATTCAAAACATCCATCAACTGATAAATCACAAACATCCATGATGCTTTTATTATTGATCATAACTGAGAGCGCTTCTGATCTTAACCGTCTGCCATTACATGAGTGACATGGTGTATCTCTCATGAATTGTTTTAACCACTCTCTTTTTTTCTCAGATTCTGTTTCTAAAAATGTTCGTTGTAGGCTATTTAACACTCCTTCAAATGCATCACTATACTGCCATGACGAATCTGATGTTTTTGATTCAAATGAATATTGAATCATTTCATTTGTTCCATACAAAATAACTCTCATATTTTTTGAACTAATCTTATTAATTGGAGTCATCAAATCAAATCCTATTCTATGTCCAACTGCTCTTAATGTCTGTCGTCTATATGATGAAAATCTTCCACTCCATGGAACAATTGCTCCTTCTAGAATAGATTTTGTTTTATCAGGTATTACTAAATCTGGATCAAATTCCATATTTACGCCTAATCCATTACATTCCTTGCATAATCCAAACGGTGAATTAAATGAAAAAGTTCTTGGTTCTAGTTCACCAATTGTAATACTGCATACAGGACATGCATTATTTTGAGAAAAAATCTTTTCATCTTTTTCTGATGCAATCAATACATCTCCTTTTGATGCTTTAATTGCTGTCTGAATTGCTTCAAACATTCTACTTTTTTCTTCTTTTATAGCTTTGATTCTATCTACGACGATCTCTATGTTATGCCATTTTTGTCTGTCTAATTCTGGAATTCCATCTTCTAGAAGAATTACTTCCTGATTAACTCTAGTTCTTGAATACCCATCTTTTTTGATTTGTTCAAACAATTTTTCATATGTTCCTTTTTTTCTTTTAATAATGGGTGATAAGATAAGGATCTTTTTTCCTGAAAATTCTTTTAATACTGATTGACAAATTGTCTCAATTGATTGACTGCTTATTTTTCGCCCACATTGTGTACAGTGTGGTGTACCTATTCTTGCAAACAATAATCTCAAGTAATCATATATTTCTGTTGTAGTGCCAACAGTTGATCTAGGATTCTTACTAGTAGTTTTTTGTTGAATTGATATTGCTGGTGATAAACCTTCAATTGAATCCACATCCGGTTTGTCCATCATGTCTAAAAATTGTCTGGCATATGCTGATAGCGATTCTACATATCTTCTTTGACCTTCTGCATATATTGTATCGAATGCTAATGTGGATTTTCCTGAACCTGATAATCCGCTAATTATAACAAGTTTATTTTTTGGAATATCTACATTGATATTTTTTAAATTATGATGTCGTGCTCCTTTAATCTTTAATTTCTCATTTGTCATTTTTTCTCTAATACTTTTTGAATATTTCTTATTTTATCCCTGCATTCAATTGCTCTTTCAAAATCTAAATCCACTGAAAATTTTTTCATTTGGGCCTCAATTTCTATCATGTCTTTTCTTAGATCATGTTTAGATTTGTTTTTGATTTCATCTAATATGACTTGTTGTTCTGGAATGGATTTGATGATAGTTCTTGGTGTGATGCCTTTTGTTTTGTTATAGTACTCTTGTTTTTCTCGTCTTCTTTGTGTTTCTTTTATTGCATTATTCATTGATTTTGTTTTTGAATCTGCATACATAATCACAAATCCATTTGAGTTTCTTGCAGTACGTCCAAATGTCTGTATTAAGCTTGTAGTATTTCTCAAAAACCCTTCTTTATCTGCGTCTAATACCGCAACTAGTGATACTTCTGGGATGTCTAATCCTTCTCTTAACAAATTGATTCCTACTAATACATCAAATTCTCCTAATCTTAGCTGTCTGATGATTTCTGTTCTTTCTAATCCATCAATCTCTGAATGTAGATATCTTACACGAATATCTTTTTTTGAAAAATATTCTGCTAAATCTTCTGCCATCCTCTTTGTTAATGTGGTGACTAGAACTCGTTCATTTTTTTCTCGTCTTTTTTGAATCTCTTGAATTAAATCATCCATTTGATCTCTTGTATTCCTAATCTCAATTTCTGGATCTAATAATCCTGTAGGCCGTACAACCTGTTCTACTATTTGAGCGGATTTTTCTTTTTCATATATGCTTGGAGTAGCTGAAACAAAAATAGTATTTTTAAGATATTTCTCAAATTCTTCAAATTTCAATGGCCTGTTATCAAATGCACTTGGAAGCCTAAATCCAAAATCAATTAAATTTTTTTTCCTCGAATAATCTCCTTTGTACATTCCATGAAGTTGTGGTAATGTGACATGCGACTCATCTATGACTAATAAAAAATCATCTCCAAAAAAATCCATCAAACAAAATGCTTGTTCTCCGGGATTTCTACCATCAAAATGTCGTGAGTAATTCTCAATTCCAGAGCAATACCCTAATTCCTCAATCATCTCCAAATCATATTTTGTTCTCATCTCTAATCTTTGTCGTTCTAATTCCTTCATTTTTGGAATAGTTTTTTTTAATTCTGTCTTAATTGATTTAATTGCTTTTTCTCTTACGTCACTTGCTATGAGATAATGCTTTGCAGGAAATATTTTGAATGTATCTTGTTTTTTCTTTTCATTCATTGTAATGCTGTCGAGAATAGAAATTTTTTCAATCTCATCTCCAAAAAGTGAAACTCTGATTATATCCTTAGAATAAGCTGGAATGATGTCAATTGTATCTCCTTTTACTCTGAAAAAACCTGGTTTTAATTCAATATCATTTCTTTCGTATCTTGCATTGATCAATTCTTTTATAATTTGCATACGCGAAATTTGTTGTTCTTTTTTTAGGATGACAGCCATATTTTTCCAATCTACTGGTGATCCAAGTGAATAGATGCATGAAACTGTTGATACAATTATGGTAGGTTCATCTGATAACAACATTGCTGTTGCCTCTAGACGCATTTTTTCAATTTTCTCGTTTATTTGAGTGTCTTTTTCGATGTATGTATCTGATTGCGGAATATAGCTTTCTGGCTGATAATAATCATAATAACTAACAAAATACCCTACATTATTTTTTGGGAAAAATTGTTTTAATTCTGAGTATAATTGTGCAGCTAATGTTTTATTGTGTGAAATAACTAGTGTGTTTTTTCCAGTTTTTGCAATAGCGTTTGCAATTGAGAATGTTTTCCCACTACCTGTCACTCCTAATAATGTCTGTATTGATTTCTTTTTTATCCCCTTGATTAATTTTAAAACCGCATCAGGTTGGTCTCCTGTAGGTTGATATTCTGAAACAAGTTCAAATTCCTGCAATTCTTTCACTATTTTGTTATTTTAAAAACCAACTTAAATTATACTGGCATGCAAAATTCATCTATTGTTAATTTTTTTAAAAAAATGGGGAAATTTCTTCCTCATCTCATCAGAAGTAATGCGTTTAATTGTTTACATGAGCTTTTGCCATGTTAACGCCGTACCGCGAGTTTTGCCCTGACTCTCTGATTATAATTCTAGGTTAGTACAGGTATGATTAATTCAACTTGTTATCATTTCATTGACAAATTGATCAATGATATACAACACATAATTTGAGATATGCAATTTCTTGTATTGCACGATTAGACAAAATCATATTTGAATCATATCTTTTAAAATCAATTCTTTGATTTTGTTCAATTCTTCTATCTGAATCTCTAATTCGTTAATCCTACTAAGATCTAATTCATTATTCATCTCTTGAGTTTTTTTCATAATTAGTTTATCTACACATTGTATTTGTACTTCTGAATTCACTGATTGGCATTGTCTGAGCAGTATTTTGTTTTCTTTTTGAATTTCAATTTCTTTATTCTGAAAATTAAACAATGTTACAATGCTTACTACTCCCAATACTACAATAATTATAAAAAAAATCCCTACTATCAAAAATATGGTTCCTGCCATACTCTTAGAACCTGTAATTTTCTAAAATCATTTTTTGAAATTTCTAATTACCATGTTAGTTCATCTTCAATTATTAATTGACCATCTTTAATTGTAACACCCATTGTTTTTAGTGCCTCTTTTGCTGTAGGTGAATTCCGTTCAAAAATTTTCTTTGCTAAAAATAACCTTGAATTATCATCCATATGCTGCCCAATTTTGTATTTTCCTTTCATTGAAATAGGTATGACTTTGATTATGGCAACATGCATGTCGATGCCTGATTCAACATTAACTGGTTCATATCCTCCTTCTGGTTGATATTTCTTCATTAATTCATTTAGGGCACGAACTTTTTCTAAACGATCTTTTACTAATATTGCATTTCCTTTAATTATTACGCTAATGTACAGATTATCTGCTCTAGATGCATCTGTAGGGTGTGAATAATATGATGGAAGAAATTCAACATTTCTATCTACTTCAAATCCAACCTTATCGTTATTTTTTATGTTGTCTATTTTTTCACCTCTTGTATGTGAATGCATGTAAACTGCATTATTGAAAAATACAAAATTCATGGGAATTATTTGTGGGAATCCTCTTGAATCAATGCTTGCAACTCTTCCTGTATCTTCAGAATTAAGAAAACTGATCATCTTTTCTTTAGATTTTATCTCGAGTTTTCCAACAAGTTGCATTTTGTTGTACTCTGATAAACTATGTTTAAAAATTATCCTATACTTGATTTTTCAAAACATCTGTGATCATTTTCTTATGATGATGAACAGTGTTCTCTGGACATTCTTTGTAAAACTCATATTCTGTACTTTGAAAATCAGTTTTAATTTCACCCTTAATGATTTTCACAACAAACCCATGTGATATGTCATGTCTGTATTGGTCTATACTCTCATAGACTCCATGATATTTGATTACTTCAATTTCTACCCCTAACTCTTCTCTTGCAGAACGATTAACTGCATCTATCATTGTCTCCGATTTTCTAATCATTGTTCCTGGAAGATGCCACATCCCTTTGAATGGTTCGATTGTTCTTTTTGTCAATAAAATTCGCTGTTCATTAAATATCAATAAATCTACACAAGAAAATGGAAAATACTCTCTGATTTTGTGGTATGTTTCTTCAGGTGCTCTTTTTACAGAATTCAACTGTTTTAAATCATATTTCAATTAATATAACTGATGGTTGAGGAAAAATTTTCGATTTGGCTATGCCCTGTTAATAATGACTCAATCCATATTTCTGAAATCATCTCTAATTTATCCACACAATACGATGCACCAGTTTTTATTCCTCATGTAACTATCTTTAGCCCAGTTACATGTGATCTGAGAACACTTGATGATCTTATGAAAAATATTGTAGTTGATATAAAACCTCTATGTGTAAATGTAAAAAATTTAGAACACTCTAATTTTTTATGGAAGACAGTTTTTATTAATCTGGAAATAAATGATTCACTTGAGTTTGTTTTTAATAAACTAAATTCAAAATTATCCAAATTCTCATCATATGATTTTCTTCCTCACATTAGTCTAATTTACAAATCACTAGATTCCCAAATAAGACAAAAAATCATTGGTACTTGCTCTGTTAAAAATTCATTTTGTTTTGATAAAATTAGCATAATATCTTCATCTGAGAATGTATCTGATTGGATAATTCGAAAATCATATCAATTATGATTTCATAGACTTTTCTACAATTTTTCTGTATTCTGGAAATATTGTTGCCGAATATTCTTTACCAAATGATTCTAAAAATAATGTGTCTTCAATTGCTGTGAGCAAATGTGCGATCTTTTTTGGAACATTAATCACTGCCGGTGCATCTATCATCCGTGATGATTTTCTACCTGTATCGACATCTGTTTCTTGGTATCTTACCTTGCCTGAAACAAGATAATGGGATGTATGAAAATCATGAAAATGACCTCCTCTTGAAAATCCTTTTTTTATTTCAATTAAGTTGATTTTTTTATTCCCGAATGATAAAAAAATAATCCCTCCTCTGTTATCTGTAACTGATTTTTCAAAATTTAGTTGCAAGAATTTTTGAAACTATAAGCCGTAAGAATCTGCCTTTTCTCTCAGATATGGCATCACTTTGCTTGCAAACTTATCAATTGAACCAAAGTAATTAGAACCCCAGAATCGAATAACAAAATGATTGACACCTGCTTTCATAAATCTCTCAAATACTGGAATGATGTCATCTGGTGTACCTACTCCAGTTGATGAGCGTGCAATTGGATCTGGAATTGTTGTTGCAGCTTCTCTCATCTTTACAATCCATTCTTGATTTGACATCGAGTATTCAGTAAAGTATTTCTTAAAATCAAATCCTTCAATTTCTTTTAAATTATGCACTCTGAGAATTTCTGGTTTAAACAAACTAACTTTTACGGCTTCTTTCATTTTTGCCCATGATGATTCTGCATCTTCTGAAAAATAAACATCAATATCTAATGCATTTTGGAAGTTGTCTTTTTCTTCTTGGGTTCTTCCATTCTCATCCATGGATGTCTTAATTTGTGCTGAATGGTCTTCAAATAATTCTGGTGTATATCCAATTGGTAACCACCCTTCACCATATTTTCCTGTCATTGCTAATGTCCTTTTTCCACCTGCTGCCATGTATGTTGGTGGATGAGGCCTTCTAATTGGGGATGCTTGTAAACATGCAGACTCTAGCTTGTAGTACTTACCTTCATAATCTACTGTATTGTCCGGTGATGATGAGTATAATTTTTTAATTACTTGAATTTGCTCTTCCCATTTTCCTACTGGTTTGTCAAAAGGAATGCAAAACTCTTTTAGATTTTGTGCTTCTCCTGCACCAATTCCTAAAATTGCTCTACCTTTGGAAACTCTGTCTAAAGTGATTGCTGCTAATGCAATATTTGATGGGTGTCTTCTAATTGCATCAGTTACACATGTTCCTAATTCAACATTACTAGTTACTGCTGCAATTGCAGATAACATGACCCATGGATCTAAAACTACTGCCTTTTTCCACTGTGGGACATTTGAATGGTCCATATAGAAAATAGAATCATATCCTGTTTTGTCTGCTAACATACATGCTGTTAAAATTTGGTCTTCGGTGTAACCTGCCCTTGCAACGTTTAATCCATTTTGAATTCCAAACTTTAACATGACTTTCCCTTTCTATATCGGAAATTCTATCATTAATTAAGTTTAGTACAATTCTTAAATTAAAATAAAAATTGAAAAAAAATTAAAAAATTGTGGATTTTTTTTAAAGATTTCCGTCTTTGATGTCATTTAGACACTTGATTACATCCTCTTTTGTTATTGGAATTGGATTTGGATCTAAATGTCCTTTGTCTGTCATGACGATATCTGCTGCCTCATCAACTGGTGCCTTCAAATCAAGTTTATCAAACCCTAATTTTTCTACAATGTCCTTTGTTTTCTCATAGAATATTGACTTGTTGTGCTTGTGTGCTACTGTTGTACATGCAGATAATGCATATCCGTGAGGTACTCCCTCATTTGAAAATACATATGATAATGCATGTCCTAATGTAGTTGAACAATTTCCGAACCCCATTCCTGATAGCATTGATCCATATGGATATTCTTCAAGTTTGTCATTCATGATTGCATCATACAACACATCAAATGCTTGTTTGCAAAGCGTTCTTGTCAAATCGTTTCCTAACTTGCTATCATAACCTTCAGATGCTTGTGCACATGCATCACACACTGAACTGTTGATAACTTGTTGAGGTGTTCCATTCATAAAATATGAATCGATTACGGCACGATCTGCAAGAAATCTGTCTTCTCTTAGCAGTTTCTTTTTTCCATCGAACTTTAAAACACAGTAAGTGGTCATTTCTGCACCTGTACCAAAAGTGGTTGGAATCAAAATCTTTTCAACTCCTAATTCTGATGCTGCATATTTTACAACATCCATAGAACTACCACCTCCTAATCCGATCATGGCTGAAATGTTCTTGTCTTTGTATTCTGAAACTACTCTGTTTACCATTTCTATTGATGGTTCTGGTTCGACTTTATCAAAAAGCTCATAATCCCCAATGCCCATCTTACCAAGCCATTTGGATGATAATTCTGGTGGCACTGTTGTAACAACAAGTGCATTTTTTGGATACTCTGCTTCTGATAATGCATTTTCTCCGAATTGAATGACTTTCGGAATTCTTACTGTATGCATGATTGACTCAAAAGTTTCTGCACTATTATATCTTCATAATCAATTTTGATATGACTCAAACAATAATAGTGTGAATAATCTTTCTTCTCCTATGGTTCATGGATTTGTTAATTCTAATTCAAAATGGTATGATGGATGGATTCAAAAAGGAAATTTACATATGTCAAAACATGAATATCAAAATGCAATTGATTGTTTTGATATGGTTCTAGAAATAATGCCTTCTAATTCTGATGCTGTTGCTGGAAAATCATTTGCTTTAAAACAACTTGAAACTCAATCAAATAACTCTTAATTATTCTGTTTTTGTCTACAATGTACTTTGTCTGTTTCTCATTCTAAAACTGATGTTGCATTTGAGATTCTTGAATCTGGTTTCTTTGCTGCACAACCACATCGTTACATATTTGATAGAATCAAAAATAATTCTATTTGTTTAAACCGAAAAACTATTGATCTTTCAAATTATAGAAAAATTCATGTCGTAGCTTTTGGAAAAGCTGCAAATTCGATGACACTTTCTGCCAACTCTTTGCTAAACATATCTTCTGGAATTGTCACAGTTCCAAAAAAATCAAAACCTTCACCACTACCAAAAAAATTCACTATTTTGGAATCTGGGCATCCAATTCCAACAAATCAAAGCGTTATTGCTGGAAAAAAAACTCTTGATTTTGTCAAATCTGTTCCTGCAGATGATTTCATTTTATTTTTAATATCTGGTGGCGGCTCGTCACTTCTTTGTCATCCTGATAAAATTTCATTATATGATAAACGCCTAACTACGAAACAATTGATTGCCTGTGGGGCAACGATTTCTGAAATAAACTGCATTCGAAAACATCTATCAAAGATTAAAGGCGGAAAGCTATCCTCTGAAATGAATTGTGATGGTGTTGCATTGGTGATGTCTGATGTAATTGGAAATGATTTATCTGTGATTTCGTCAGGATGTACATTTCCTGATAGATCCACTACTGCTGATGCTTTGCAAATACTTTCCAAGTATCACATTAAGAAAAAAATCCCCTCTTCTGTAATCCGTCATTTACAATCATCTATTGAAATCCCGAAAAAACAAAAAATTATTCCTCATCAAATTATTGCGACAAACAAAAACTGTCTTGATGCTATGGTAAAAAAATCTAAAAGTCTTGGGCTATCTACTATTGTACTGCCACCTTTAGAATCGGAAATATCAAAATGTGTTCAAATTATCTCCAAATCATTTCAAAAAACCGAAAATTTTTGTTTGATTTTTGGAGGCGAACCTACTGTACATGTAAAAGGAGATGGAAAGGGTGGAAGAAATCAAGAACTTGTTTTACGTTTATTACAACATTTGAAAAAAGATGCATCTGTTATAGCCTCCTTAGCTACTGATGGAATTGATGGAAATACTGCTTATGCGGGTGCACTAGTAACTACTGATAATTTTTCCTTTTCTCACTTGTCATCATTTTTAAAAAATAATGACTCTAATTCATTTTTCAAAAAATTTGGCGGCCTTTTAAAAACTGGATATACTCAAACTAATCTACTAGATATTGGATTACTGCTTTATTAGGTCCAAGATTTTTTGTCTTTTTTCCAAATTAGTTTTCCATCAATGTATGAATGATCTTTTTCTTCAAAAACTGTATGCCACTTTCCATTATTTGGAAAGATTTTGTTTAATTCTTCAACTTTGTCATTTGTTGGTGGCTTGTTCATTAATGCACCCCATCTCATATTTGGAACCTTTGGCATAATGTCATTGATATCTTTCATTATTCATTTTTACATAAAATCCATATTTAAAAGTCAGCCTATTTCATTAAAGGTTCATTCAGTTGGTGCGTTGATAACACTCTCTTTATTTTCTATTAACTCGAATCTCATTTCTAATTGTCTTTGTATCAGTAACATTTTGACAAATTTTAC
>CAYFOW010000011.1:0-36793 GCA_964344885.1 uncultured Candidatus Nitrosopelagicus sp.
ACAATTATGGAAAACGTCTCAAAGGTGTATCCGAACCTCAGATGTATTTTTGTGGATATGAAAAAAATGTAAGAACTCTTGCTGAGTGTTTTAAGACTGAAACATACGAAGATTATGGCTGGTGGGGTAAGGCAAATGTCTTGATTTATGCTCCAGGCTGGAATGAAGATGAAAACAAAATTGACTGGATTGGAAATACTTCTGATTCTCCAATAGGTGGTTATGCTAGAGGTGATGGAAATACTGCATATCTAAATGGTCCATGTGGATTTGCTGAAACCGGTATAAACACCGGATTATTTGTTGGTCGAGTAAAACTTACTGGATTTGATCATGATGTAGATGGCAGTGGTGAAAAAAATACATCATTTGGAGGAACCTCTTGCAAAAACTCAAAACCATGGTATGAGGCAATGAAACTTGAATCTGGTAGAGAGGGAGCTTTTACAGTTTATTGGGAATACCAAAATGACCCTGTCAAAGTAGTATCAAAGACTGCTACATATTCATGGATGGTCGGTGAGCTTGATTTTCTCAAAGACGAATATTTCATAGGTGAAACTGTAGAAATTAAGATGTGGGATCGTGACATGCGTAAGGTAGAAGGAAAAGATTCCTATGCAGATCTTAAAATCGAAGTTTGGTCAGATACTGATAAGGCTGGCATCACCGTTCAGCCTGAAGATATTAAAATGAAAAAACCTTTCATTGTAGAGTTATCTGAAACCAAAGAATCTGGCGGTTATAGATTACAAGCAAGTCCTGGTGATACAATATATGCAAAATATGTTGATTACACATTACCAATAGATGAGGAGGGTGCATACGGTGGGCCATTTGATAAAAATGATCACCTGGACATAATGGCATATGCAACTGTAGGTAAATGACAATGAACAATGTCATACATGCATTACACAAACAAAAAACTTCATGTGAAAAAACCCAAACTCAGAATTTTTTTTCACATCCAAAAAATCTTTTTTTTAATTTAATTCAAAAAAATCCCGGAATACGTTTTAATGAAATAATGCGATTAACTGGACTAAAAAATGGCGTGGTATCATATCATCTATTATCACTAGAACGTCAAGGAAAAATCCGTTCTGTACGCACTCCAAGAGTCACTAGATTTTATTCTCTTGAAATCTCTGAAGATTCTCAAAAAATAATTATGAGATTACGCCAAAAAACTCCTTACAAAATTATTACATCATTATTAGATGAATCACTATCATTCAAAGAATTGGTTCAGAAGGTTGGAAAATCTCCTTCAAATACATCATATTATCTGACAAAATTAATTGAGGATAAACTCGTTGAAGATTTTTTGATTCATAAAATACATCATTATAAAATTAATTCTGAGAAATTAGATGAAATCTGTAATTTAATTTCTTGAAAACTGGTTCATTTGTCGAATAAACCGTAGAATATTAAATAAAAAATTACGTTTTATTGTTAATGACAAAAATTAATATGAAAATTCTTGCACTGGCTGGAATTCTTTCATTGAGTTTAGTAATGTCTTCATTCCCATTAGCTGATGCTGCTCCAACTATAGGTAGGACCTTAAAGTCTCCTGGAGTAATGATGATGTTCTGTGGAAATGATGCTTGGACAATTCAAGAATGTGAAGAACGATATGACGGTTATAGCTGGTCTGAGAGAATTGTTGTATTGATCCATGCTCCTGGTTGGAATGATGATTCTGGAAAAATTGATTCCATAGGAACTTCTGCATTTCCAATCGATGTGTACACTGATGCTCAAAGAATCAGTGACATTGATTTTCATGAAACTGGACCTGATACAGGTGTTTTCAAAGGAACAATTAAGATGACAGGTCAAGGAATGAATTCTCCATGTGGAATGATGTGTAAGGTCAACAAAGTTCATGACAATGCCATGACTACTGTAAAAACCATGGGAATGGGTTCAAATCCATCTGGTTCATCTCATGATATTGCAGCTAAAATTCAAACAAATCCACAAGATGGACGAATTTCAGTTTCATGGGAAGCAAATGAGGATATCAATATTGTAAAATCTGCATCCTACAACTGGAGAATTGGTGAAATCGGTTTAGTTGATGGCAATGAGATTGAGGTAAATACCTCTATATCTGGAGTTCAGCCAAATACACTACGATTCTATGTACATGATGCCGATTTATGGACGATGCATCATGAACCTGATACATATTGGGTTGAGGTATGGTCTGACTCTGATCAAGCCGGTACCTGGGCAAAAATGAAATTTGTAGAAAATCATGCACATGGAACTGGTGCATATGTTGATGATTCTGAGCCACTCACAGAACCTGCGTCTCACTCATTACAGAAATACACCCCTGATGGATTGTACAAAATTTACATGTGGTGGGAACCTGGTGGAGCAATTGGAGTTGGGCAAAACTATCTGATGAATTTTATGATTCATGATGGAATGACTGATGTTCATCAACAAGGAATCTCCTATGACATGGATGTCATCTTAAATGGTGAAGTAATTGAGACTAGGACTGATAGATTTTCAGTAGATGGTAACTTGCGTGAAAACATTTCCTTTACTGAACGAGGTTCTGCAAAGATTTCAATCTATAACATTAATGGATACGAAACTGGAGAAGACTTTTCGTTTCAAATAGCACCAACACCTGAAATTCGAGAGATTGCACCAAGACATCATGCATTTAATGATGCTGTAGATCCATTGTATGATGGATATGAGCACATTCACTTCATTGATACCTTGATTGGCGAAATTGAACTGACTACAGATGATCGTTCATTTGGAAAAGGCCAACTACGTGTAAATCCTGGAGATAACATCTACATCCAATACACAGATCAAACACTTCCAAATCCTTATGATCCGTTAGAGGAAATGGAATTTGTTATAACTGCTCAAGTAGTCGGTTATTGAGATTGAATCAAACATTCAAATCTTTTTTCTTTATTTTATTTTCAGTAATTTCAATCAGCGGAATGTCTTCTGCATATGCACATGGGCTTGGCAATGTAGAAAGTGAAATTTTAGAATATGATGGCCAATATCTCAGAGTAAATGTAAAGACCAATCCTGATGTAATGAAAATTGACACAAAAGAAATTCTTTTTTCAATATCTACAATTGATGATGATACAAATCAAAAACTATTTAATTTGGAGTATCATGTAACCATAATATCTGGTGATGGCAATTCCGTTCTGACAGAATTTAATGCCTATTCACCTGAGGATACATTTGTTGCAAAAATTACTCCTAACCTATCTGATGCTGTATCAATTACCGGTACTCAAAATGAATCTGGTCATCTCATTGGAACCAATGATGACCCAGTCGTAATGACAGGTCATCTATTTAATGAAGGAGGACTATTTCAGGTTCATGTTGATATAACATCAATTGATTCTGTACCTGTATCTGGAGAAACATTTGAGGTAATGTTGACAATAGGTGAATACATTCCGTTTAATGTAACCCAAGATGGTAAAGGATTTGGCCTAATGTTTGCCACATACTTTGATAAAATTACAGAATTTAATTTTGATGAATCATCTGGAAAACTAACTGCATACATGCCATTTAACTGGGAACGTAATTTTGTTGAGACCATACCTTTTGTTCATGCCGAATATTACATTCCAAAATCACTTGAAATTTTTGACTTGCATGAAATTACAATGTCAATTAATGACATTGAATTATTTGGCACAATTGACCGTTCCCCTGATGATGAAATAGTTGTACATTTTCTAATCCCTACTCCAAAACTTTTGAAATACTCTGATCAGATGCCATCTGAACACCTTGATCACATAATATTTGGAATTGAGCCAGGAAAAAAACGCACAATTGAAAAATCAGATGCAAATCTAGAATCAGGAGAAGTTGAAGTTAGATTAACAACACAAGAAGACTGGAAACTATACTTTTGGCTTGAACCAAAAGGAGGCATTAATCCCAATTCTAAAATCCAAATGAATTTGGAATTTCGTGATCCTGTTTCAGGTGTGATGATTAGACAAAACACCTATGATGTAGACATATTTCTTAACGGTGAGCTTGTTTTATCTGAAAACAACTTTACACAATCAGGTGCAGACATAATTCCTATAACATTTGCAAAACCTGGTGCTGTAATTGTCAGAATCTCAAACATTAATGATTATGATACATCTGGTGAATTTGCATTTCAGGTAAATGAAAATATCCAATCAATTAGTGACATAATCGTTGAAATCCCTCAAGGAACGTATGTTCCAGGTTGTGAGTCCGATGACGCCTGTTATGTAAATTCTGTACAGGGAGTACTTCTAGGTGATGCTGTAACCTGGATTAATTCTGATACTTCTGCCCATACTGTAACATCTGGTACACCTGATTCAGGCCCTGATGGTAAATTTGATAGTGGTTTGATTGCCCCTACACAACAATTCACCTACATCAGTGATACCATCGGAGAATTCCTATACTATTGCTCACTACATCCCTGGATGGTTGGCTCAATTACTGTAACATCTGGCTCTGTCTCAGAAAATCCTGATGTATCAATTCCGGATTGGGTAAAAAATAATGCAAAGTGGTGGTCTGAAGGTGCAATATCAGATAACGACTTTGCATCAGGAATTGAATTTATGATAAAAGAAGATATCATCATAGTTCCAGTAACTTCGAGTGGACAAAAATCAGATGCCGTAATTCCTGAATGGGTAAAAAATAATGCTGCATGGTGGGCAGAAGATCAAATAGATGACCAGACATTTGCAAATGGATTACAGTTTTTGATTACTGCTGGAATCATTTCTGTCTAAATCGTTAATTTTTATCATATGAAAGAAAAAAATGAAGATACAACCTGACTCTGGGATAATTGGTTGAACTACTCGCTTTGGCTAAGACAAATCAATCGTACTTGCATCTTCATATCATATTAGATGTTTTTTGTAAATAACTAAAATGGTATATTCGTAGATTGGACCATTAAAAATCAAGAAGTATTTTTATAAACAACTCAATCATCTCTGAAAACTCCCCATGCAAATAATCCGATCATTGCAATCATCATGATATGGGCAATCTCTGCAGTAGTCATTTCAAAATGATGTACTGTTGTTGCATCAAATAATGCAACCATCTCTGCTACTGCAAAAACAAAAAATGCCACAGTAGTAATTGCTAATTTCTTTGTCCTCATCTTGTAATATGCATTAATTCCTAAAATTGTTAGAAACGCAGCAAAAATTATTCCGCTAGTATGCAGTAACAGATGATACACATGAAATCCATGATTGATATGTGGTAACAAAATTGGTATATACAATGAACCAATAACTGAAATTACAATTACTGTTAGCAGTTTTGCTTTACTTTCTGCAAAATCTTGCATCTTACTCATGACATATTTTGGTGATTTTTAATTTTATACTCATTGGTTCATTTTTCGAACATATTTACGCCTACAAATGGATTGGATTTGCAACTCTATGTGGTCAATTGAACAATGATTTTGAAATTACTATAGTGATGAGATGATATCTGACATGTTGTCTGTAGTCTTTTCTATCAAGTCTGGTTGATACTCATCAATCAAATTTTTCATTCGTTCTGGCTCATTTAGTGAATAAACGCGTTTTCTCTCAAAGACTTTGTCACTGACAATTTCATCTTCTACTAACTGTGACATGTAAAATGATGTAGTTGCAGGTGATTTTGAAACACACTCAGTTACTTCCTTGAATGATAATCTCTCATTTTCAACAAGTGCCTTGATGATTCTTTTTGGTGTTTCCTGTCTGAGTCTTTTTACTATCTTTTGTTCTTCTTCAGTAACATCTAATGGATAAAATCTTGCAACGCGTGGAGTTCTTTCTATAAAAATCATTCCCTTGTTTTCTAATTTTCGCAAGTAATGAGTCAAAACACCATTCTTTAGCCCAATTGAATCCATAATTTCTCTGAATCTAATTCCTGGATTCTTTTCAATTATTTGGACGATTTTTTCTTCGCGTTGCATATACTATATACGGCATTTGCACAATTAAACTAATTGCCTATTTCGAAATTTGTACCAGTAAATTACTTGTAAAATATATGATTATTTTCGTAATGATGACTCAAATTCAATTCTTTTGTCATCTGATGAAATCTTTACAGTACAATCATAGAAATTTTCATTTGTCTTTATGTATACCAAAAACTTTCGAGAATCAAACTTTTCTACATTATGAAATTTGTTTGAATCATTGATTATGTTATTCTGATTTTTATCAGTCAATGATATACTGATATTTACAACATCTGCAAATCCTACTCCGTTAAAAAACTCCCCTGCAACAGTTACCATTCCAAAATCATCTTTATTGCAACTGAATTGATTTATTCCTGATTTTTGTGAAATCTCTGGGTCTGCATTCTGTTCAGATTTTTTAATTTGTATGTCAGGCTGATTTATTTCTTCAACATCTAATTCTTGTATCATCGGTTCTTCTTGTTGTAAAATTTTATACAAATTATTTTGAAAATCTACTCCTTTATCTGAATTTACCTTTTCTAAAATTTGATTTGTGATTTTAATTGATGGCTCAAACTCTAAACGTGAATTCTCATCACGATATGCAAAGTGCTCAATATATGGATCAAATACTGTTACCTGTATGATTAAATTCTCATACATACATCCTGAAACTCCTCCTTGAATTGATCTCTCAAAGAAACATTGACCCGTATATTCTGATTTTCCTGTCTTTGATGCAATCTCCCAAATCATCTTTTCATATTGTGGCAAATACCAAAAATTTTCCTGTTCTGATTTTTCATTAAACTGATGAATCTCAGCTATTATGGCTGGTACCTTATGTTTATTGTAGACTGGCTCAAATACCCGTGCCGCATCTTTGAGAATGATTCTAGATGACTTTACATCTGTATTGTTAAGAGTATATTCCTCATTGATAATCTTCCATGGGTGCTCAAATAACAAATCTATGTCTTCTTGAGTGATATTGTACTGGACTACTGACTCAAAATTGGCATCTTCAACTAATGATGTCTCATCTGGAATTATGAATTGAAATCTCTTAATCTCTGATAATTGCTTTATTGCTGTAAGGTATGTCTCAAATGATATTTTTTCATCAACATACCAATTAGTGGCACTTGTAAACCACTGAGGCATTGTTGTATCTGGCATTATATGGACAATACTAAATGACGGAATGGTGACATCATACCCCTTTATCTTTCCATTAATCTGGTATGTGCCCGTAACTGTATCTTCTGTAATTGGCAATGTTAATGAGTTTGATAAAATCTGATGCTCTTCGATATTCCCTGTAGGATCTATTACTGAGACCAATGTTGCACCTGTTTCAATCTTTATCTTTTTGCCGCATCTGTCATCGTGTGCTGAATTAATTTCTCCACAAATCTTTTTTCCTTGAATCGTGCTTGTACCTGAAATAGTTGGATGCTCCCACGTGATAGTTACAGTCTTTGAGTTATCAATTTGAAAAATTCCCGGATTATGTGGTCCTACAATTAACTCAGTTGCCATCATTTCATTATCTGTTGGCAATTGAATTGTGTCATTAGAGAGTGAATTTTTGAGTATTTCAAGAAATTTTTCATCAGTTATAATATTCATCTTCCATAACTCTGCATTGATTTGAAGTGGATGTCTTTTGGTTTCTTGTTGAATTGATTCAGATTCTGTTTGGGCAAATGCTACAGTTGGAAGCAATAATGAAATACCTAAAATCATGATTAGAATTTCTAATCTCATTTTATCTTGCCCCTAAATGCTGATATGATGTTACGGAATTGAATGTCGTGAATATCTTGTTTTGCAAATTCTACTAGACTACAAAACTTTAACCATGATTTTATCAAATCATATTCAATCAGATTTTGTTGTTTTAGAATCTGTATTAACTCAGTTGTATCAATTTCTTTTGTAATGCCTGATTTATTAGAGTAATAGAATCGAATTGCATGAGATAGTTTCTCATGTGCCTCTTTTTTCTTTCCAGCATCAAGTAATTGAATTGATTTATCTATCATCACAAATGTCTGCTCTGCAACATTTACTTGTTGAGCCGAATCTGTAATTGAGATGATTTGCTTTACATTTTCTTTTTTCTTCTTTAAAATCACATATCCAATAATTGCTAAAAATACAGCCGCTATAATTACTGCAAAAATATGCGTTAGATTGTCTTCAAATTCAGCAATATCTTTTTGATCAAATGAAACATCACTGATAAACTCAGTATTCTGATAGAACTTGTTTTCAATATTTGTCTCAAATATACTATCATCCATTCTGATGATATCTTGTTTGGGTGATCTTTGCACCAATTCTGGACTCTGAGCTCTTTCTGATTCAAATGATGTGGTCATCTCATCAAGAATGTTGTCTTGAATTGCAATACTGTGCTTTTCAATATCTTCAATTAGTATATCTTCAATGTCTTGCTCAGTTAGTGGGTTGTAATATGGATCTAATTCCCTTAAATCAATTCCATCTTCTGTATCTGAAATTTTTGCCAACATGTTTCGGGCATCTTCATACATTACAGGTGCAAACACATCATTTGGAATTGATGATGGATTGTTAATGTCGTATCCTCTCTCCCGTAAATAATGTGCAAGATTTGAGTTTGGATTCTCATCAAACTTCATGCCACCAACTACATATTTTCCACCATCTACTGGCTCAAGCATTGCCTCAGCTAGTACAATGTATCCGTCCCCGAATCTATCCCAATACTTGATTTTATGTAACCAGTTTTCCTTCCAGTGTTGTTTTTGTTCAATTAGTAACTCATTGATCTTCATTCCTTCTGGGCTAGTAGGAGATATATACAAATCATCTTTATTGTATAGACTTCCACTTACATAATCTCCATCTTTGTGCTCAAGAATTGAAATTTTTAATTTGACTGATTTTTCATCTACGTCTGATTTTTTTTGTTCTTTATCTGACTGTGTCTCTCTGCCAAAAACATTGAATTCTATTATGTCACTCTCGTTTTTTGGCTCTACAATTATTGGTTGATCCTCTATTATCCATTTTACTTGTGTGTCTTCAGCATACGTTGGAATTGATGATGCAAAAACTGCAATTATTCCTAGAAAAATCATTAAATGAATTCGTTTAATGTTATGTAACAATTTGATAAACTGTGTATTAGTTGTTAATATTAAATGGTACATTCATAGAATGTACCATTTTGTATTATTTTGAGAAAATGGATTACGAAGATATGGCACTAAATAGTCAAAATGATTCATCACTTGATAATAAGGAGATTGTAGAACTAAACCAGAGGGCACAAAACTATGCAAAAAAACTAACTTCTGTCCTTGTACAAACACAAAATTCCATAGTTGGCCAAAAGGAAATCTTAGAAAAAATTCTTGTCTGTATGATTTCAGATGGTCATGTATTATTAGAAGGTGCGCCAGGACTTGCAAAAACATTGATGGTCAAAACTCTCTCTGATGTATCTGACTTGCATTTTGCCCGAATTCAATTTACACCTGACTTACTGCCCACTGATATTATTGGAACCAAAATCTACAAGGAACACTCTGGCACATTTGAAACACAAAAGGGACCCATCTTTCATAATCTTATCTTAGCTGATGAAATTAACCGTGCTCCTCCAAAGGTACAGTCTGCATTACTTGAGGCAATGCAAGAAAGACAAGTAAGCATTCATGGAGATACTTTTGAATTAGACAAACCATTTCTTGTCCTAGCAACACAAAACCCAATTGAACAAGAAGGCACATACAGATTACCTGAGGCACAAACTGATAGATTTGCAATGAAACTTTTGGTTAATTATCCTAGCAAAGATGAAGAAGCAGAAATAATTAATCGATTCACAACACAAAAAACTGTACAGATTAATCAAACAATTACCTCTCAGGAGATTTTAGAGATTCAAAAGTTTAATCGTGAAATCTATGCTGATGGTGTAGTAATTAAATACATTACAGATTTAGTTGATGCCACACGAAACCCTCAAAAATATAATTTAGAACTTGATGAAATGATATTTTATGGTGCTTCTCCTCGTGCATCAATCTGGCTTACTCTTACTGCAAAAGCACATGCATTGATCAATGGACGTGGATATGTTATTCCTGAAGACATCAAAGCAGTTGTACATGATGTGTTACGTCATAGAATATTTTTGTCATTTGAGGCAGAAACTAACAATTTGACAACTGATAAAATCATTGACTTCATTTTAGAAAAAATAGAGTCTCCATAAATGACACGTTCTGAACTAAAAAAATTTGTAAAGAAAATTGACATCAATACAAGAAATCTAGTAATTGGAATGGAATCCTCCAAATTTCGCTCCCGATTCAAAGGAGAAGGAATAGAATTTTCTGATGTACGTGAATATGCACCAGGCGATGATGTACGCAGAATTGATTGGAATGTATCAGCTAGAAACAAGAAATTGTTTGTAAAAGAGTTTGTTGCAGAACGGGAATTATCTGTATATGTAATCGTTGATTTTTCTGCAAGCACTGACTTTGGGCTTGAGAAAACCAAACTTGATTTAGAAAAAGAGATCGCCCTCTCCTTAGTTTATGCTGCAATTAAAAATAATGACAAGGCAGGAATTGGCTTTTTTACAGACGAACTTGAGTTGTTCAGACCTGCCTTAAAAGGAGACAAAACCCTTGCACGGATATTTCAAGAAGTCTCAGACTATATCCCACGACACAAACAAACTAACATCTTTGAATCCTTAAAACAAATTAACTCAAAAATTAGGCGCAGGAGCACCATTTTCATCATGTCTGATTTTTTATCTGAATCTTTTTTTGATGCACTAAAACCACTCCAGTTAAAACATGAAATTATTCTAGTAAACATCTCTGATTTACGAGAGAGTCACATACCTGAAATTGGTAATGTGCTCCTAGAGGATGCCGAAACTGGTGAGCAAGTACTGGTAAATACATCTGATAAGCAATTCCGGGAATTATATGATTCACAATTAAAAGAACAAAAAAATGAATTCTCAAAAAAGATTGCAAAAATCGGTATTGATATGATTCATGTGGACCATAACGAGCCATTTGATGTGACGTTTAACCGATTCTTTAAGACGCGATTCTCAAAAAGGTAAAATAAAATGAATTTTGAGAATTTAGAAGCGTTATTTTTGTTAGCAATATTGCCGGGTCTGTATTTCTTATATCTCAAATACAATAAAGATAGAAAATCTGCATCAATCAAATTTAGCTCACTTCATTTAGTTAAAAAATCAGTTGGCAGTCAATCTAGAAAACATATTCCATTTGTGTTTTTGATGGTATCTGTTGCTTTAATTGTGATTGGTTTGACTGACCCACAACTTCCTACTCAGAGTATCTCAAATGGTGCAAATGTGGTAATAGTATTAGATGGTTCTGAGAGCATGATTGCCGATGATTACTCTCCTACGAGATTTGATGCTGCAAAATCTGCTATAGGAAATTTAGTTACTAAACTAAATGATGGGGACAGTGCCGGCATTGTATTATTTGGTTCTGGTGCAAATACTGCATCATATCTTAGTCCATACAAAGAAAAAACTCTACAGTCATTGAATTCCATATCTGAACCACATGGTGCTACCGCATTAGGTGACGGGATAGTATTGGGAGTTGATATGGCCTCATCTAATCCTGAACGAAATGGTGTTTTAATTGTCTTAAGTGATGGAATACATAATTCTGGATTCTCAACTCCTGCGCAATCAATTGAATATGCAAAAAAATTCAACATCCGTATACATGCTATAGGGATGGGCTCTCAGGAACCTGTTTTTGTAAAAAACGATGTCTATGGTCAACCTCAATTTGCCACCCTGGATGAAAATACATTGCAAAATGCAGCACAACAAACAGGTGGAAAATATTTCAAATCAATTGATGAGACGACACTAAATGAAATTTTTTCTCTAATCAGTCAAGACATTAGAACAAAGATTGAATACGAATCATTTGCACTTTGGTTCTTTGTAGCTGCCCTAATTCTAATTGTAATTAGTGCATATGTCGTATATGGAAAACTCAGAATAATTACTTGATCATGGGAAACATTTCCTAATTTTCTTACTGTTATATTACACACATCGTTTTGTGACGTGTGGATTTTTGGGATTTACTTCCATTTGCACCTGAGTTTGGCTATATTGGACTTACTTTGGTGAGTTTTTTTGGCTCATTGATTCCATTTGTTCCATTACCTGCATTTTTGTTGCTAGCTACAATGTCAATTGGAGACCAATTCAACCTTCATGCTCTAGCTCTAATCTCTGCAATTACCTCTACTGTGGCAAAACAGATCATATTTTTTGCAAGTTATGGTGGCAGAAAGATAATCAGTGAAAAGGCAAGAAAACGTATGAGACCATTTGAACGTCTAATCAAGCGTTATGGGGCAGGTGCTGCATTTTTTGCAGCAGCTACTCCGATGCCTGATGATCTAATCTATGTGCCATTGGGTCTTGCACGATATAACCCTCTTAGATTCTTTATTGCAACATTTGTAGGAAAGCTTGTCCTCAGTTACATCATAATTTACATATCTCACTTTGTTGGTCTGTCTTTGCTTGATCCTGTCTTAGAAGAAGTCGAGGATGCAAATACAGTATACATTGGAATTGGGGTATTTGCTGCAATGATGACTGCTGTAGTTGTCTTGTTGTTAAAATTAGACTGGTCTAGGGTGCTTGGAAGATTTGCACCTTGGACACTAGATGATGAAGATGAAGAAAAATCCTAATCATCAAAACTAAAATTCCATTTCAAATGAGTTGCCTTTTTGATCCCTATTCTGGGTTTTTTTAGAATTTTTTTCTCATGTGGTTTTGCATATGCAATAAATAATTGACCTTTTTTTGTCAAATCTACTCCGTAATGATTTCGTGTAATGTCAAATGCCTGTGTCAGTTTTCCTGGTCCATTTGATAGATTATTTTCTTTATCAGTTTGCCTGTTTTTTTTCATTATATCAATTCCCTTTTTTGGGATTACTGCTCTGATAAGTACTGCACCTGCATCAAATTCTTTGCTTCGTGCAACTGCATTGATACAGTGATACATGCCATAAGTAAAATAGACATATGCGTTTCCCACTTGTCCAAACATTGCTTTGTTTCTTTGCGTGATTTTGTTTGCTGCATGACTTGCAGGATCATCTGTATTTCTATATGCTTCAGTCTCTGAAATTATTCCAGAAAGAATGTTATCTCCTATCTGTCTTACTAGGATTTTTCCAAGTAATTGTTCTGCCACTGTAACTGTATCTTGTAAATAAAATTTTCTGGGTAATGGTTTCATCTTAGTTTGAAGATTTTACAAACTCTACAATTGTCTTGATGTCTTTTTGCAACGTTGAGATTAGTTCTGGATTGTAAATTGTAGCTGCTGGATGAATCGTAATGAAATATCTCCTACCACCTTGATTGATTATTTTTCCACGATTCTTTGTAATCTCTGAACCCCCCAAAATCGAATTATATGCAGTATTTCCCATTATGCAAATTATCTTTGGTTTGATTAATGCAATCTCTGAATCTAAAAATTTCTTACAGGATTCTTTTTCTTGTTTTGTAGGAACTCTGTTATTTGGTGGTCTGCACTTTACAACATTTGTAATGTAAATCGAGTCCCTGCTCAGACCTGCTTCAGCAAGTGCAGAATCTAGTTTTTTTCCAGCTGCTCCAATAAATGGTTCCCCACGTAAATCCTCATTTCTTCCAGGAGCTTCTCCTACAAACATTATCTCTGTGTGATGATCTCCTTTTCCTGTAACTGCATTAGTGCGGGTCTTACATAACTCGCAATCAGTACACGATATTACGTCTTGTTTTAATGAATCAAGATTCTCCCACATTCTCAAACTCCCTTAATTGTTGCAATGCCTCTAATTGATGGTCCTCCGTTTCCCATCATCATTGATTGCATTGGGTCGCCCTTGCCACAATTTGTAATTGGTCGTACCATAAAATCACTGCCTATTGCATCAATTGATTGGAAAAATTCTGGTGCAGTACCCATTACAATTACATCTCGAACCATGTCTTTTATTTCTCCATTTTTGATTTCATATGCATACTGTGATGATATACTCCAGTTGTATCTGTTCATATCAATTGATGGTACCTTCATGTTGCAAACTAAAAATCCATCTTTTACTTCTTTTATCATTTCTTCAGGGTCATATTTTCCTGGTGCAATACATGTACATGCCATACGTAACAACGGCATGAATTTGTAAGATGTGGCCCTCATATTTGCAGTAGGTACATCATCAAAAATTTCTGCAGTCTCTTTATTTTGAAAGTGTCTTGATAAAACACCGTCTTTGATTAGCTGTGTACGTGATGACTTGGTACCTTCATCATCGTACTCGTAATTACCTAGTGAGTTTTGTATTGTGGGGTCATCAATTACGTTTAGTTGCTCTGAACCTATCTTCTGTCCAATCTTTCCTGCCCACCATGCACCTCCTGCCCATGCCATCTCTTTTCCTAATACTCTGTCTGCTTCAGATGGATGACCTAAAATTTCATGAGTAAGTAATGCTACAAAATCTGGGTTCATCACAATCTGGGTTTTTTTGTCTTTTGCAGGCTTTGCATGAACTAACTGTGATGCCTTTGAGGCAATTTCATCTGCAACTGATGGAATCTGCAAAATCATTTCCATGCCTCCTCTACCACCTTCTGTGATGTTGACTGATTGGGTAACTCCGTTTTGATGAGCAGTTGCTACTAATTCTGATATTGTATCTGTGTATGCCTGCTCAGTTTCAATATCCTCTGAGCTTGCAAAAATTTTAACCGTATCATTCCATCCCAGTCGAATTTCTGATTTGGTGATATCTTTATGTCCTTTGATTATACTATCACATTCTAGTCCAATCTTTCTTATTTGATCAAAATCAGGTGTTTTTAAAACTGGAAATTTCTTTTTGAATTTAGTTGATGCAGACTCTGTTAGCCTGATTTCTTGTCTTTTAGTATCTGAGTAACTTTGTGCATTTTTTATGGCATTTGTGACTATATCTGTGATGCCTTGCAAATTTCTAGGATTAGTAAGTGATGCAAATCCCCATGCATTATCAATTAAAATGCGTATTCCTATACCAAATTCTTCTCTGATTATTGAATTATCCACTCTTCCGTTTTCAATTAGTAGCGAATTTCTTGTCACCTTTTCTACTCTGGCATCACAGTACTGGATCTTGTTTTTTTGTGCAATTTTTACTGCATCTTGTGCAAAATCTTTGAAATATTCTTCCAACTCGATTACGTTTATCTATCTAGTAAATTAGTCGTTTTACCAATCCATCCCACTTCCTGAAATTGCAGGTAGTGTGAAATAATATTCATCTTCAAATGCATCATCGGATTTGCCTGATTCTCTTAGTGCTTCTAAATATATGGCACAATCCTTGTAAAATTCTCTGTTGATATCCTCATCAATCATTTTATGATGTGGGAATATTGGATTTTTAAAATATAACAATTCTGCTTTACTAAATTTAGATATTACATATGAGAAAGTTATACACTTGTAATTCTTATAATCTTATGTAATAATTCTAGGAAACGACTGTAATCAATTCTATAATGATGTGTATTGAATTATGTCTCGTCTATGTGGTTTTTGTGAACTTACCTGTAGTAAACGTGTCATATTGGAAATAACTGCACTAGGTCAAAATAACATATCTGTCATAACCTGAATTTCTATGCTTTAATGATGCATTTTGACCTGAAACTGAGAAATATGATAGGTAACCTATGTAATTGCCAATTTTGACGTCTTTTGGTGATTATATTTTCTATATGTCGTATTATGTTATCATTAACAAATTATGTATAAAATTACACATGATATGTTATTTTGTGCATCAAAATTATATAATAATACTTAACTATTGTTATAAATTATAATGTATAATTATATAATTATAATAACTCTATATTAGGCACGAATTTATAATAAAACTATAATTTATAACAATAGTTATAGACATTATATAACAAATTATAACAGTATATTATATAATTTCTATAATGTTTAACAAAAGTTATTGTATAATTATATAATTTCTATAATGGGCTGTGTAGAAACCATGTCCAATTAACAAATCATTTCTTGTAATTCTATAAGCATTATACGCAATCACTCGATACATTAGTTCCCTGTTCTGTGTTAATATTTTCCTGTATGTGACATTTTCTCCAAACATCTTTTTCATGACTGAAAATATTGTTTCAGTCTTGTTTCTATGGTGATACATGAGGCTATCATATCCACTCTTTTGAGTCTCTTTCTATGGCATCCTCTAGTCTTGTACACCGGAACATCTGCATATCTTGGTGGAATAATGCATGTTATTCCCAGATTATCTGATACGACGTGATTGATCTCTGAATCATGCCCCTTGTTTGCCACAACTGTCTCTACTGGAATGATCTGGTTTGTCCTTTCCAGTAATGGCATAAAATCTACACTGTCATGTCTCTGGCGATGACGTATTTTGATTGCACAGGCAAGCTGTTCTCTCACATCTGAAATGGCAGACATTTTGACAAATTTTCTGCGTAATCTGATGCGTTTTGTGTAATAGTATGATGACTGGGTATGGCCAAATCTTGTTGCATCAATTCCTGCAAATACACTTTTGATTCTGGCATGAATCACAAATGATTCTAGGATTCTCTTCAATATTGCAACATCCAGTCTTGCAGCTGCCTTTTGCAGTGTAGTGTAGTGTGGGATTGCAGACAAACCCAGATATTTGCAGATACCAAAACATTCTTCAAGAAAAGATGTGAATCTTCGGTAACTCTTAGACTCGTACTGACGTAGTGTAAGAAGTATCAGGTGCTGCCATACCGTGTACAAGTGGTTGGAACGCTTGTGTAGGTATATGGTGGTATCCTTGCCCTTTTGATTATCTGTATCATGCTACGAATCATCTTGATGTATCTTGATGATTTCATGAAATGATGGAATAATGATTCCAAATGGATCTGACGGTGTGCTATGATCTACAATCTTGTCAAAATTCGATGGTTTCTACACAGCCAATTATACGATTAACTCATCCTAAAACCCTCCAATACATCATAATTGATGCAATATTTACAAACGCAAGATAATTCTCAGATTTCCTTTCATACCTGATTCTAGTTCTATGAAATCCGTTTTTTAACCATGCAAAGAATCTCTCCACTACAAACCTTGTCTTGTTGTAATTACTGTTTTGATTTTTGACTATTCTTGTTTTGAAATTTCTTTTTGGAATGCACGGAATGATATTTCTGTTTTTCAAATAATTTCTAATTGTTCTAGAATCATAACCCTTGTCTGCATAGACTGATTGGATTTTATTTATTGTAGGATTGTCTAGATGATCTGAAATATTTTCCATCACACCAATGAATTTTGTAGAATCATGCTCGTTTGCACATCCAGTTACAATCGAGATTGGCAGTCCTGTATCATCTACTGCAACGTGTAGTTTTGTACCTGATATACGCTTGAATCCATCATGTCCTATTTGATCTCCCCTTTTTTGGCAGGTATTGACGATGAATCAACTGATATTTTTTGCAGGCAGATTTTGTTTTGTTTGTGTGCTGATTTGATTGCACCTGACAAAATCTTTTTCCATGTTCCTTGCTCTTACAGATTTTGGAATCGTAAATGGGCAGTTGATTTAGAACCATACTTTTCTGGCATCTCACGCCATCTGCATCCAGTAACTAGAACAAACATGATTCCGTTGATGGTGGAACGGTCATCACATCTTGGACGTCCTGTTTTAGCGGGTTTTGGCAGATGTTTTGAGATGACATTCCATTGATTGTCTGTTAATTCTTGGAATCGCATAAAATGAATTACATATCTGACACAAATAGATCTGAATGATCGCCATTAATTTACTAAATGATCAGTTTTAGGACGAGTTGGATTGCTTATGGTGTAAAATTATAGAAATTATATAATTATTCTATACATTATAACAAAATGTATAATCATACAATTACTGAATAAACTGCAATTTTGATTTCTAATTTTTAATAAATCTTATTCAATTTTTGATGAGATGACGTCCTCATCATCCCATGTGAGTCTGTATTTCCCTACTACTCGAAAATACTTTATCTTTCCGCCTTTTTTGAATTCAATTTTTACTTCCCTTTGGGACATGTCTGATAATTCCAGTACTGCCTTATCCTGTAATGCCTCAAAGATTACTGGATCATTTGATTTTTGACTCCATGATTCTTCAGGAAAATCAAGATAGTATTTTGTATATAATAATCCCATATGATGTCGCATCCAAAGTCCCCTAAATTGATTTGCCCTGAAATAACATCTCAATAATTGTGACCAGTCTTTTAATAACATAAACTGGCTTAACATAACTCATAATGAGTCAGACATCAAACTTTTTACAAAAACAAAACATTCACCGAAGGGGACAGTGGATAGACCGCTTTTTGCAAAAAACAAGAGACTTTCAAAACTAGTGCAGAAAGTGCAAAATTAGGATTGATGTAATGAATCATCTCATCTTACACAGGTGTAGGATTTACGGTAACGAGACAGATTTCATAGACCGCATCATTGATCCTCAAAAAATAACAATGTAAAATCAAAATGAAATACTTCATACCGCAATGTATTAAAATACTATGATATCCTATAGCATATTATAATGAGTCATACAACAATACAAGTAGATACTACCACAAAAAAGAGACTTGATCACATCAAGTCATACTCAAAGGAGTCATATAATGAGGTAATTGAGAAATTACTTGACATGATTGAGGCAGATGCAGAACTATCTGATGAGACAATACATGATATTGAAAAGTCACTTGATGAGATAAAGCAAGGTAAGACATACACTATAACTGAATCAAAGAAGAAACTTGACATATGACATCCAAATAACTCCTACTGCATTAAGGAATTTAAAAAAACTCCCAAAATCAGAATCTACCCGAATATTATCTGATATTGAATCAATTCAAGATGATCCGTTATCATATGTAATCAAATTACAGGGAATAAACCTATACCGTCTCAGGTCTGGAAACTACCGTGTGATCATGTCAATTAATCGTAGACTGTTACTGGTAATAACAGTCAAAGTTGGTCATAGAAGAGACGTATACAAAAAGTTCTGATTGTAAAGATTTTTGAATATACATGAAATCAAAAATAAAAACAAAAATTAACAAAAAAATAGGTACAGTAATAATCTGACTGTCTAGAACCATTACAAAATGAATCAGAAAAAAGTCCATTGCACAGGCAAAAAAAGAATATCATGAACAGTGTCACTGCATACGGCGTCTGATAAAATATGGCTGGCATGGATGAATATGAATACATTACAAAAAGAACGGCAAAGCTTTACCAAATTACGAGATAACAATTCATCAAGGCAAATTGACAATACATTTTTTGTAAGACTGTCTTCTGTAAATCATGTCTAAGGCTGTATGACTGGGTTGACAGAAATCTATGCAAATTTTTTCTCATTTTGCTTCAAAGTATGTGTGATAACTTGACCAAATATCTAATTACTTTATGAAAGCATAATTACC
Organism: uncultured Candidatus Nitrosopelagicus sp.; assembly: GCA_964344885.1. Taxonomy (GTDB): domain Archaea; phylum Thermoproteota; class Nitrososphaeria; order Nitrososphaerales; family Nitrosopumilaceae; genus Nitrosopelagicus. The sequence continues at coordinate 19,671 of CAYFOW010000011.1, forward strand.
CCAAAACCGTCTTTTGAGTAAATTGTCCAAAATTGTAATTGACACTAGTGCAATAATTAACGGTCAAATCCTCAAACAGATAAAATCTGGTGCATTTGACGGATTTGAGATAATCATACCTAATGCGGTACTTGATGAATTACAGTCTCAGGCATCACAAAAAAAAGAGCAAGGCATAGTTGGATTAGAAGAGATAAAAAAAATCCAATTACTAAAAGGTGATTTTAATCTAAAAATTACATTTTCAGGGCCAAAACCAAGTCTAGATGACATTCGCCTTGCACACACAGGAAGGATTGATTCTCTGATAAAGGACGTGGCTGCACAAAACAATGCCCAATTACATACATCTGATTATGCCCAATACATAGTTGCACAAGCACAGGGAATTGATGCAGTATTTCATAAATCCCAACCATCGTCTGATTTAGGATTTTTGAAATATTTTGATGAGACTACGATGAGTGTACATCTCAAAGAAGGACAATACCCACTTGCAAAACGTGGCACTCCTGGCTCATCTACACTATTTGAATTAGACTCTCAGATACTTACACGTGATTATATCCATGAGATTGCAACTCAATTATTTGAAGTATCAAAAGCACAAGATCCTGGAAATATAGAGATATCAAAACCCGGAGCTTTAGTAATACAATATGGGGATTTTAGAACCGCCATCACACAACCTCCATTTTCAGAAAAATATGAAATTACAATTGTACATCCAATTGTAAAAATGTCCCTTGATGATTATGGTATCTCTGAAAAACTTATGACTAGATTATCTGAGCAAGCAGAAGGAATTTTAATTTCTGGCTCACCTGGTTCTGGAAAAAGTACACTTGCATCAGGACTTGCAAATTTCTATCATAAGATGGGAAACATTGTCAAAACATTCGAATCCCCACGTGACTTGCAAGTGGATTCGGCAATAACTCAGTATAATCGATTAGATGGAAGCTTTGAGAATTCTGCAGATTTACTGTTACTGGTAAGACCTGATTATACAATTTTTGATGAAGTTCGACGAAAAGAAGACTTTGCAATATTTTCTGACCTGCGACTTACTGGTGTGGGAATGGTCGGAGTGGTTCATGCAAACTCACCACTTGATTCTATTCAACGATTCATTGGAAAAATCGAGCTTGGAATGATCCCAAATGTCTTAGACACTGTAATCTTTGTAAAATCCGGACAGATTGCAAAAGTGTATGGGCTGGAGCTTAAAGTAAAGGTTCCATCTGGAATGACTGAGCAGGATTTGGCAAGACCTGTGATTGAAATCTCTGACTTTGAATCAGGGAATCTAGAATATGAAATCTATACGTTTGGTGAGGAAAATATCATAATTCCTGTTTCTTCAAAATCATCTGCAGTAGGTATTGAAAAATTAGCTGCTGACCGCATACGTGAGGTTTTTCGTCGATTTGATTCAGACCCTGTAGTTGAGATAATCTCTGAGAAAAGTGTCAAGGTATTCGTTGATGGTTCATCAATCCCTTCTATTATAGGCAGAAATGGTGCAACAATTAAGGACCTGGAGAGAACATTACAGGTACATGTTGACGTTGAAGAAAAAGATGACTCTTCGTCTCCTTCTTATCCTGTAACCTTTGATTTTGATGAATCAAAGACTGCGTTATTTTTGGATGTAGGGCGACAATACATTGGAAAAAATGCAGACATTTTTGTAAATGGAAAATTACTATGTAATTTACCAGTTGGCAGAAAGGGACGAATCAAGATACAGAAAAAATCCCGAGACGGAAAATTATTTCTTAATCAAATCTCTTCAAAAGGTGACATTGAAGTATTTCTGAGATGATGAAAAGTTGATAATTTGTTTTAAATTACATTTTCATTTCAGATAAAATCGACTAACTATCCCTCCCACATTAACTATCTTCACAGATTATCGTTTAATTTTTCTGAATTATGCTGATTGGTATATGTGCCGATCAATATATGATTATGATGTACATACTCTTCAATTCATCCTTGTTATGATGGATTTTTCATTTTGATACCAGGCAGTTTTAGGATGTTGGTTAAAAAGTCACAAAATATTTTCTGTATTGTTCTTTTCCCAATGCCTGCCTTTTTTGCCATGATGGATTATTTATCAAATATGCCGCCACTGAATCTTTGTCTTTTTTAATCACATCAAATATCTTGAGGCGTAGCTCATCCAAAAGATCTTGTTCTATTCCATATGCAACTGATTTGCATTTTCCATCTATGATTCTGAGATACTATTGAATATTGCATTTTCTGTAAGACTGCCTAGATTTTCATATTCTACTATCAGTCAATTATAAAAATACTTCCCCAACGCTTTTTTATAAAATTAACAATATTCATATAATTGGTTGGGTAATGGTCATCATCATGGTATCTGTAATAAACAGACCAAAGGGAAATCAATCATACTATTATCTTAACTATCACTCTGGAAATATACAAAGAGAAAAGTACCTGGGAAAGCTCATACCAAAAAACATTGAAGAGTTGAAAAAACAATTCATGTACGAGATTCATTGTAAGGAATGGGACAAAAAGATCAAAGTAATCTGCAAAAACTACCAAAAAGAGTCAAAAGAGCTCACAGAGACAATAAAGCTAAAGAATTTTGAGAGCTTTGGCATTGCATTTACGTACAACACTCAGAGAATAGAAGGCTCAACTCTGACTGAATCAAACACAAAAGACCTCCTGGTTTTCAAGATGACTCCACCAAGGAAGCAACAAGCAGATGTAATTGAGACGCAAAAACACTATGATCTATTCATGAAATTATTCACAATAAAACCAACAAAGATTACAAAAGATATAATCCTTGGATGGCACAAAGAAATTTTTGGTCAGACAAAGATAGGTGAAGCTGGCAACATCAGACAGCACAGGGTTGGAGTGACTACCAATGACAAGATAGACTTTACTCCAGTTGCACAGATAAGAAAGGATCTTGTTAACTTTTTCAAGTGGGTAAACAGCTACAAAAAAGGTCAAAATCCAGTAGAGTTTGCGTGTCTTGCTCACTATAGATTTGTTTCAATACACCCATTTGCAGATGGAAATGGACGAATATCTAGATTGATGATGAACTATATTTTGCACAAATATTACTGTCCTTTGCTAATTATAAAAAACTCTGATAGAAGAGCTTACTTCAAGTCACTGGAAAAGTCACAGCTAAGAAAAGACGACATTTACTTTAGAAAATGGTTCATGAAATATTACATAAAGGCAAACAGAAAATATTTGAAATAAAATTACTTTGCTAAAGACCAAAACCAATCATAAAAATAATCCTAACACACTCAAATCAAAACACAATCGTGATTCAATCCTTGTTATGATGGATTAGTCTTTTTGAACTTTATAAAATATGTACGCTTCTAAGAATTAGATAATCTTAAGATGATATTTTAAAAAAAATTAACTTACGCCGTCATTAAAATATGAAAACGTGCTTTGTGCAGCAAGTGGCGGACTACCACTTTTGGCAACCTTTACTGTAATGGTGTACTTTCCATCCAACCACTCATCACCACCGACAATTAGCAGTGTTGAAAACTCTCCATTTTTCTTTACGCTAACATCTTCACTCCACACGGTTTTTTTGTGCTCATTTTGTATGAACAGATTTGCAGTATCTACTCTGTCTTTCATATATCCTGAGACTACTACAATATCTCCTCTATCGTATACTTGCTCATCAGTTACTACATCAAGTGGTAAATTCTTTGAGATTACATTTGGCTTATCTATATCTGGTTTTTCTGTTGAGATGAAATCCCCACTACTTGCCACAAGTGCTACTGCAATAGCTACTGCTAAAATCCCGACTGCTATGCCAATCTTTTTGGTAGATGAACCAGAACTAGTCCTTGGTGCACTTTGAGAAATGACTGTTGGTCTTTGTGGAATTTGAATTTCTGGCTCAATCTTTGGTGTGGGTGTAGAAGTCTCTGTGTGTGGTTTTGGCTGTGGTTCCTCTGGTTTTGGTCTGAGGTGTTCATTAACTAGTGATTCTACATATTTCCTATTTTCAGTCGTGATGAAATTGTCATGTTTTATAGTATCTTGGATGTCTCGAAGCCTTTCAATGTCTCCATGACCCTTTTTGATTAATTCATTGATATCATTTGATAGTGTCATTATCTATTTTTTAACTAAATAACTGGTATTTTACTCCTACTTGCCTTTGTACTGGACTGTATGATCTTATTTTTCATTAATAATCTTCTAAATATTCTACCCACTTTTTGATGTGTATGGAACAAGACATTATTCTTCTAATAGTTGCATTATGCTCGGTAATAATTGGAACTGTTGCAGGATTTGGTTCATCTACAATATTGCTACCAATTGCGCTGTTCTTTGTTGACTTTAAAACTGCCATAATTTTGGTATCAATCTTACATATCTCTGGCAACATCAGTAAAATTTCAATTTTTAGACAAGGATTGAACTGGAAAATACTGGTAATTTTTGGCATACCCAGTGTTGCATTAGCTCTACTTGGAGCAAACCTAATTGAACACATCCCACAAGACATGATGAAACTTATTCTAGGCTGTTTTCTAATTATTTTCTCAGTTTCTAGCATCTTAAAACCACACATCACCATTTCATCCTCAAAAAGAAATCTTGTTGCAGGTGGATCATTATCTGGATTTCTTGCAGGACTTATTGGAACAGGTGGGGCATTGAGGGCATCATTTCTGACTGGATTAGGTTTGGAAAAATTCACGTATATTGCAACTGCAGCCTCAATTGCGTTGATGACTGATGCAATACGAATACCAGTCTATCTGTCAAATGGCTTTCTTGAAGAACAAAATTATTGGTACATACCTATTTTGATTGCAATTGCTGTATGCGGTTCATTAATTGGAAAAAAAATTATCAAAAACCTTGATAATTCTGTTTTTCGTAAAATTGTATTAATCTCTCTTATCTTGATTAGTTTGAAGTTTATCTATGATGGTTTCTTGTTTTTTCTATCTGGATGATATTGTAACTTTGTTAAAACTTGTTTAATTCTTCAATAATATCTGGATTTGATTTTAAAAATGTGATGAATTTTCTTAGCTGTTTGATTGTCTTTGGATTTAGATGATGCTCGATTCCTTCTGCATCCTGATTTGCTATATCTTTTCCAACCCCTAAAATCTCAAAAAAATCAAGTAAAATTCCATGCTTTTGTCTGATTCCTTCTGCAATCTGACTGCCTTTCTCAGTTAATCTGATTCCATGGTATTTTTCATATTCTAAAAATCCTCCTTCATCTAATTTTTGCAGCATTTTGGTCACACTGGGTGGACTGACATTCATGTATCTTGAGATATCAAGTGTGGTGGCATACCCTTTTAGCTCAACTAGCTCTGAGATTATCTCAAGATAATCTTCTTGTCTTGTACTTGACTCTTTTTTCTTTGATTTATGAGCTGCCTTGATTGATTCTAGTCGTTTTGGGTCTTTAGTCAAATTGTAATGAATTATTCATACCTGTTGATATAACTTTGTTCATGTTACAGTTAGTTATGAAATTTTGACACAGAATCGATGTAACTTTACACGCTGTCTTAACTAATCATTGTATGATGGTATTTCATGAAGGATCCTCTACAAAAAAGACTAGAAAAATTAAAGATAATGTCTGAATCTGCAAAAAGGCGCTCAAATCTGTATTCTGATGTTGCAAATATTGATAATTCTCATACATCCAAATCATTGACTGCATTACACAAAGCACCTTCACCTGGAAAAAAATTACAAAAAATTGGATTCATCATGTTGTGGGTACCTGAGCCAACTGGTGTTACATGTGCTGTAGGTGGTCCAATGATTCTTGCAGGAAAATATCTTGAAAAAGTCTACAATAGTGGAAAAATTACTGATGTGGCACACCAAACAAGTTCACATATGAATACCATTAGTGATTTTAAAAAGAGTCTAATGTAGAATCTTTACCTAGTATATTTTTTGAGGATTTGATTTTTAACCAGTATGAATAGAATAACATCATGACTACTAGAACGCAGGTTCTAATTCCAATTGCAGCAGCTGCAGTAATCATTGGAGTAATTGGTGTAATGACCATTCCTAGTGAGGTAAAACTTGACTCTGTTGATTTTCCTAGGGGCACCATTAAGGTAGATGAAGTAATCTTGGAGGTTCAAATTGCAGACACTGATCCATTACGGACACGTGGATTGATGTTCCAAGATGAATTGCCATATGATGAAGGAATGTTATTTGTATTTGATGAATCAGGAATACGTTCAATGTGGATGCTTAACATGCAGTTTCCATTGGATTTGATTTGGTTTGATGAGACCGGTAAGGTGGTTCACATTGAAAAAGATGTAATGCCCTGCAAATCTGCCCTTGAGATTGCATCTTGTACTTCAGTAAACGCAGAACAAAAACCTGCACAATATGTCTTAGAAGTTACATCTGGATTCGTTGACAAATTTGATATTACCGAATCATCTATTCTTGATTTGATCTCAATTTAGATTTTTAAAAAACTATTTTATTCATATGGGATTAACTGATATTGTGTTGGTAGTCGGGAAATACTGAATCTATCATGATAGAGTCACAATACTCGGCAGTGGATTTCATTACCAGCACATTTTTTTGATTATTAAAAATGTACATGACTCTGGAATTGATATGATTCATCCAATACCCTTATTTTTGTAAAGACTTGACTTGATTAATCTTGAATAAGCTAGTATCGTTGATTATTGGAGCCGGAATTGCAATAGCTTTTGCAGTAGGTGCAAGTACTGGAATGTTTTCTGATTCTACATCTGAACAGGCACCATCTACATTGGATATCGATTACGATCTAGTTAATTCAAATCTAAAACAATCACTTGATAAGAAATCAATTTCCATGTCCTCGCCAATTGAGTTTTCAGGGCAAAATACAATTGAAAAATACTGTACATTATTCAAGGATTCACAAAAACAAGATTTGATAAAATTCTGTACATCTACAGAACTATTGGACACTGATGGAAATTTCTTAGGAAATATCAATGTGGCAGGGGATGCATCTGAACCTGCTTTTGTAGTGGCTTTGTTGCAGATAGATCCGTTTTTGAATCAAGTAGATTATGCAAAATTAGTCACTGATTTGATACTTGATGAAATAGTATGTGATTGCTGGGAACAACAAAGACCTGCAGGATTTAGCAACTCTGATAGCTGGGTTGATGCATTAATTGAATACCACACTGTAAAGAAAAATCAGCACAGCAGCGCTCCATCATTGACATTAAATGACAAACAGATTCAACTGGAAATATCCACTAATACATCTGGTTATGTTTTAACACTACTGGTTTCTTGAGAATATTATGTTTGAGCATATTTGGTTAATCCCTTTGGGATTTGTTGCAGGCGTTTTGGGTTCAATTATCGGCCTTGGTGGAGGAATCATAGTTGTTCCTGTATTGACATTTTTTGGTTTTTCACCTACATTGTCAGCTAGCAGTAGCTTGTTTGCTGCATTTAGCAATGCATCTGCATCTACAATTTCATATGCCCGACAAAAAAGAATCGACTATTCAATTGGTTTAAAGCTTGGATTGATCTGTATTCCTGGAACGATTTTAGGTGCAATAATTTCATCTGATATTTCGCCTTCTCAGTTTAAAATTTTGTTTGCTGCAATCTTGGTAATTTCTGGAATCTACATCTTTTTGAAACGAAAGATTACATCATCTAAAAAAAATACGTCTGCTCCTTTGATGTTGCTTGTAATTACTGCTAGCTTTTTTGCAGGAATTATCTCAAGTTTGTTTGGAATTGGTGGTGGAATAGTATTTGTTCCGTTAATGGTAATTGCATTATCTGTATCTATGCGACAAGCTGCACCCACCTCTCAATTCATCTTGCTTTTTGCATCCTTTTCTGGATTAGTCGTACATTCTTTTCTTGGACATGCTGAATTTGATTTGGCATTGTTTCTTGCAATTGGTGCATTTGTAGGTGGTCTAGTTGGTGCCAGATTATCAATAGGAATTGAAGAAAAATGGCTCAAGACATTGGTGTTTGTAGTGATGATCATAGCTGCAATCAAAATGGCACTTGATTCCATTGAGATTTCGTTTTGATTTGTGCAATGTAAAGTAATGATCCGTAATGTGTAGGTGATTGAAAAATATAATTTCTATATTGTGCATTTTTCTATCTAATCATGATGCATCAAATGATCTCAGATTGCCACTGTTTTTCCTTTTTTCCATAAATTATCACACAAAAATCTAACATTATCAACAATTTCTTTGGAATTAGTAATCATGGCACTAGACAAATTTTCGTTAAAATTTGTAGAATTTCTAAACCCTTCAGAAATCATTACCTGAGATTCAGAACAAATGGTTCTGCCTTGAGAAGGCAGTTTTACAGTCCTGATGGATTCAAATCCTAGCCGGGAGACATATTCTGAATTAAAACTCTCATCAACATATGTTAAAAGTCGTATCTCTAAATTCCGTTGTTTTGAATCTTGTAATGCACTTGGAATTGTTGAATGATAAATTTTTGCCAGATCCTGTTTTGGTAGAATTAGATAAAACACTCCCCGCTCTTCTGATTTTATCATTTTAGAAATTGTTTCATAGATGTGCTTTGTTCCTGTAACGACGTAAAATTTACTCATATTTTGTGGTTCGACACAGTATGTAAAATCATCAAGATATGAAATCACTTTCTCTATGGAATCATCCAATTTTTCTACCATTGTTCTTTTTTCATCAATTAACTTTTTCAGCGATTTTTCTGGTGATGCGACATAAAATATTGCAGGTGATGAAAACGATGAATAAACTAACCCAATATTTCTTAACTTTCCAAGAATTTTGTATGTTTTTACTCTGTATTCTTTTGATACATTACTTATTTGACTGGCCTTACTTGGGCCATTTCTTATCAATGAAAGATAGACTTGTATCTCTTCATATGTTAAATCAAGTTCTTTTAGAAAATTAATAACACTGTCTTCTTTAGAATTTTCTTGTGAATTGGAACCCATCGTTATAATATGGATGTGATCATTTTAATCTCTTTTTTGATTTCAGATTACAGAAATCTCTTTTTGTATAAAAATACTTGTTTGACAAAAAAAATAAACTGATTTTTTTATTAAATTCTAACTTAATTGATTTATGAAAAAATATGTTTTGTCTTCCACAAGGGAATTTTTTACAACATTAGATGAGATTCATGAAGTAATACAAGTTCTAGAAAAGATAAAAACTGAACCAATACATCTTGATTGAATCAATTAAAATCTTGTAAATATGAAATTGATGTAATGTATAATTTTCACAATCTAAAGATGACATTTCCTGTAGATTTTGTTTTGTAAAAATTACAAATGTTTAACACTTATGAAAACACAATTAATTTATTGAAAATCTTGATAATTGACGATGACCTTGAATTAATTGAACAATATGAGACTATACTAAAAGAACGAAATCATGACATAATTTCTGCATCTGATGGTCAACAAGGATGGGATATATTTTCTAAAGAATTCGAGAAATCAAAAAAATCTATGTTTGATCTTGTAGTCGTGGATTTTGATATGCCTAAAATGAATGGCATTGAAGTATCAAAAAAAATCTTGAATCTGTTTCCTGAACAAAGAATCGTTCTCGCTACTGGATTTATTGAAGAATCACTATACGAATCAACAAAAGAATTGAACCACATTGTAGAGTTACTGCATAAACCGTTTAGATTATCTACGTTTGTAAAAGTGGTTGAAAGTCTTGATGTATATAAAAAACTTCAAAAGATGAACTCAAAAATGGATGAAGTCGATGAGTTTGATCCAGACTTTAATGAATTGAACGGAATTTATTCTGAAATGAAATCAAACATCTGATTTTTGTACAGTACAATCTGCGGATTTTTTTGTTTTAGTAATTAAGTATTTGTTTGTAATTTTATTTTAGCTGTTCGTTATGAATTACAATTACATAACTATGTCTAATGAAGCCACCCAATAATTATCAGATAATAAAAAAATCACTATTATTTTTATCTGTATTTTCAATGATCGTAGCGGTTCCATCTAACTTTGCTTTTGCTCAGGAATCTCCTGTATCTAATTCAACTTCAATAAATGAAGAATTATTTGCTGATTTAATAGTAAAAGAGGCTGTTCTTGAAAAGGATTTTGCACGAATTGGACTTGAGGGGACTATAAGTAAGCCAATTGGTAGTGTCTGGCTTTCATTTGTAAGTCATGGACAAGAAGTAGCTAACACATGTGTATTTTTTGAAGGAAACCAGTTTTACTATGAGTTTTTTGAAAAGGCTGACTTGGAAAATGAATTTGGTATAGAATATTACATTTACCTGTATACCAGCTGTGATGGTTCTCCAGGAGTAGGACATGACAGAGTTATCCAAAGTACAAATGTTAGAATCGATCATGATGTAATTTCGCCTCCACCTCCACCTCCACCACCTCCCCCACCAGAGTATGATCTATACAAAGATGAAAAATACGGTTTCTCAATTGAGTATCCACGTGGCTGGGAAGTAGAAAAAAACCTAGAACAATGGGATGATGAAATAATGCAAGTCTCATTTTATCCAAAAGGATGGGGTGCATACCTTGGAGTCTCATTAATGGAATATGGTGATCATTTCAAGAAGGGAATGTCTGGTGATGAAATCTTAGATATGATGGTAGGACATGAAAAAGAATGGTGTTCAGGTGAATTTGATCATGAATATGACGATTACGATGATCATGAGAAATTCATTTGCAAAGACTTTCGAGTAGACAAAAAAGAATCACTTACTGTTAATGGAATGCAGGCATACCGCGTAATGACTTCTTGGACTCATGAGTATGAAAGCCATGAAGGTTCATTTGAGAAAAAAACAGACGTAATTGTAATACCTACAACTGACCAGGTATGGATGATCTTCTTAGACGGTGAAAGTCACATGATGGCTGAGTTTGAGAGAGCAAAGCACTCACTTTTGAGTTTCAAACTAAAAGAAACTGCTCCGCCTCCTCCACCTCCCCCACCACCAGAGTTTGTTCTATATGACAATGATCAATACGGTTTCTCAATAGAATACCTACGGGGATGGACAATAGATGAACGTCTTGAACAGTGGGATGATGGAATGATGTTAGTGGAGTTCTCCTCTAAAACTGAAAATTCATTTTTGGAAATAATGCGAATGGATGGAAATGGACAATACATCAAAGATGGCATGACTGCAGAAGATGTTGCAAATATGATGGTAAAACATGAAAAAGATTGGTGTATGAGTTTTTCAGATAAAGGGGAATTTGCATGCACTGACTTTAAAATTTCTAAAAGATTCTCTACTACTTTAGGTAGTTTTAATGCACACAGAATAATGGTTTCGTGGATGAAGGAATTTCCGCAACTAAATGATACGTTTGAGAAAAAATCAGATGTTTTGATAATTGATACATATGGAAAGTTCTGGATGATAAAACTAGATGGTGAGGGTCATAAAATGGATGAGTTTGAGAGAGCAAAGCACTCACTTTTGAGTTTCAAACTAAAAGAAACTACTCCACCTCCACCACCTCCCCCACCAGAGTATGATCTATACAAAGATGAAAAATACGGTTTCTCAATTGAGTACCCGCGTGGATGGGAAGTAGAAAGAGAACATCAAATATGGGATGACGCAATGAAATTAATTGGATTTCATTCTGATGATTGGAGTGCATTTCTTGAAGTTGCTTTAATCACTGATGACAAATATTTCCAACATGAATTAACTGATGATGAAATATTTCAAGAAATAATTAATCACAAAAAAGAATGGTGTTCAAATCCTGAAAAGATAAACGAGTACGAATATTACAAATGCAGTGATTTTAAAGTTGAAAAAAAGGATATAGTATTTGTTGATGGAAAAAAATCGTTTAGAGTAGTCTTTTCCTGGTTAGAAGAATTCGTATGTATGATGTGTGATTCAAATTCTGATTTTATGCAGCCACAAAAAAGAGTCTCTGATGTATTGGTAATTCCTGAAAATGACAAAATCTGGATCATTATGGCGCATGGAGATGTATTATACCCAATTGAATTCAACAAGACTGAATACTCGATTTTGAGTTTCAAACTAAAAGAAACAGTCCAACCTCCGCCCCCACCACCAGATTATACACTATACAAAGATGAAAAATACGGTTTCTCAATTGAGTATCCACGTGGCTGGGAAGTAGAAAAAAACCTAGAACAATGGGATGATGAAATAATGCAAGTCTCATTTTATCCAAAAGGATGGGGTGCATACCTTGGAGTCTCATTAATGGAATATGGTGATCATTTCAAGAAGGGAATGTCTGGTGATGAAATCTTAGATATGATGGTAGGACATGAAAAAGAATGGTGTTCAGGTGAATTTGATCATGAATATGACGATTACGATGATCATGAGAAATTCATTTGCAAAGACTTTCGAGTAGACAAAAAAGAATCACTTACTGTTAATGGAATGCAGGCATACCGCGTAATGACTTCTTGGACTCATGAGTATGAAAGCCATGAAGGTTCATTTGAGAAAAAAACAGACGTAATTGTAATACCTACAACTGACCAGGTATGGATGATCTTCTTAGACGGTGAAAGTCACATGATGGCTGAGTTTGAGAGAGCAAAGCACTCACTTTTGAGTTTCAAACTATCTGGAATTGAATTGCCTGTACCTGTATTGACAAAAGATGATGAAACACAAGATTCAGAATCAGATAACACTGATTCAAAAATTGATGATGTCCCCTATGATGAATCTGATTCAACAAATGATGAAATCATTGATGAATTATTAGATTCAATAGAATCTGGAAGCGCAGAAATTGAATTCAACAAGGTCTTATTTAGTGTAGGAAAGGCAAGTTATGACTTTCTAAAAATTTCTGGAACTTTGGATGTTCTTAGTGGCGAAGTACAGTTTGTGTTTACTGCCCCTGATGGTGAAATAATAAAAAACAAAGTAAGAATCACAAAAACAGGACATTTTGAATTGATATACAAAATTGATGATTCATTTAAGACTGGAATATATGATGTAACTCTCTTTAATACTGAATTAGGTCTTATTGGTAAAAAGTCATTTGAGGTCATGAACAGTCAAGATAAATCTACTGAAGTTACTGTCAATGAGATGATTGAAGTCTCAGAAATGGAATCTTATCAAGATGGTGTCAATGGCTTCAAAATTGATTATCCGAAAGATTGGTTAACACAACATGATGTAAATTCAAGATTTGGAGATGTCATAATTCAGTTTGTCCCAGAATTTCATGACTCTGCATTATCTGTGATTAATGTACTTGTTTCTGAGATGCATTCAGAGGAATTATCTGATGAATTTATCTTAAAATCAATAGTTGACGATGAGCGAGCACATTGTTCCTCATTTACCTTGACTCATGATGAAATGATTTGTAGAAACTTTACAATAATAAAATCTCAAGTAAATGAGGAAGATGGTAAAAAATCATATGATGTAATCTTTACGTGGTTAAAACAAACTAGTGTAACGTCAGATAAACGATTTTCTATGACCAGCCTTAAAGTATTAGGTGATGATGTATGGGTAGTAACATCTGATACATCCTATAAACAAAAGAATCTCAAAAGAGCATTACTTGATTCGGTGTTAAGCTTTGATGTTTATGTTGCACCTGAAACTCATACAGTCGATATAGATTTGACTACTGAAGATCCTTCACTTGTATCTGTAGTAAATAATTCCACACAAATAATGCCTAATACTATAACATCTGCCACAACTGAAACAACTACTGGTGTATCAAACTCTACTCAAGTAATCATTAATTCTCCCGCTGTGACACCAGTACCTGAGATGCCTTATGAAACGGTTCAGAAATTTAAGAAATTAGTAGATGAATGGTATGAAAAGGCACGTATGTTAGAAGACTTTGCAAATTTCATGACTGAATATGGTACTCTATTAGATGCACAAGGCAAAACAGATGAATCAGTCAAAGCACTACAAAAGGCTCAAGAGATGATGATGGAGGCCATGACATATAGAAATCTGGCTGATTTTCTTAGCAATGAAATATAGCATAATTATATGAAATAACAAAACCCATGTCTAATTATTTTGAAAGACAATCCTATATTGATTTTTGATGGATAAAATAACATCTTCGCCGTCTTGATAATCTCATTGAAGCAATGATTCTAGTCTCTCTAATCTTGCTGTTTTGTCGATTATTTCATTTGCGCCTAATTTGTAAAGACGTTCTTGTTGTTCTGAATTTAGTGTCATTGCCGAATATACAATTATTTTTGTAGTCTGGAAATTTTTTGATTTGTTAAACTCTGATAAAAAATCATATCCTGAGAATTTGGGCATAGATAAATCCAAAATTATCACGTCATATTGGTTTATTAATGCATTATCAAGTCCTTGTACTCCGTCATTTTCAAATTCACAGTTATCTCCTCTCAAATCAAATAATGCACTTAGAAGCTCACATGATTCAAGATTATCATCTATTACTAAGATGTGCATTTTACTTCATCGGGATAGAAAAATAAAATGTTGCGCCCTCATTTAGATTACTGTCTACCCAAATTTTACCATTCATTGCATCAACTAATCCCTTACAGATTGAAAGTCCAAGACCACTACCTCCATGCTCTCGTGTAATTGATGTATCTATTTGGTAGTATTTTTTGAATAGATTGCTTTGATGTTCTATTGAAATACCCACCCCATTATCTTTTACATAAAAAATTATATCATTATCTTTTTGTTGTGCACCAATCTCTATTTTTCCAGAATCAGAGTCAACAAAATCTATAGAATTTTGAATTAGATTTGAAAAGATTTCATGAATCTTGTCTTTATCTGAAAATATGGAAATCTTACCTGACAGGTTTGTGAATAACATGATATTTTTCTTTTTGAGATTTGATTTAAAATCATTGATAATTTCTTCAAAAAACTCATTGACACTAAATGCTGTCTTTTGTATATTGATATTTTTTAATTCAATTTTTTGTGCAAGGAAAATTCTATCAATTAACTTTTCTAATTTCATGGCATTGTTTTGAATTTTTTTTATCATCTTGACTTGTTGTTCTTCGCCATCATCTCCCAATTTTCTAAGAAGTAATTCACAGTATCCTAAAATTGGATTTAGAGGAGATTTTAATTCGTGTGAGACCATTGCAGAAAAATCAGACTTTTGCTTATCAAGTTTCTTTAATTCATTTAATTGCTCGGAGATTACCTCTTCGGACTTTTCAATTGATCTAGTCATTTTGTTAAATGATCTTGCAAGTGATTTGTGTTCATCTGTACCTTCAATTGGTACATCTACTTTCATATTCCCTTGAGAGATGCTATGTGTTGCACTTTCTAATTTTTTAATAGGCGATGAAATTTTTCGTGTAATTATAATGCCAAATAATGCTCCGACCAAAGTAATTCCAAATGAAATGCTCAGTAATGTCATTTTCAGTTCTTCTAATGGTCCAAACAACTCCTGTGCATCATAATCGATAATTGTACACCAATTCAAACCCTCATACGTTTGATAGCCTTCAGAAACTGCATACGCAGCTAGAATGCTTTGCTCTTCTTTTTTATCAAACACATACCCTGTTTTCTCACTCACACCTGCCTTTTTTAGCACTCCAAATGACTCACTTGGAACTCCAAATACATTAAGTGACTTGTCAGTGTCATATTCTATTCCTGATTGGCTAAATACTGAAAACCCATCCTTGTCTACTATGTTAATGCTCATTGTGTCATATGATGATTGGGATTCTACATAGTTCAATAATCGAGTTACATCGCTATTCATGTCAATGTATCCTTTCATTGCACCTATAACTTGAGATTCATAATCAATCGGAATTACCACTCCTGCAACAACTGCATCTGCTGTCTCATCATATTCTACATCGTACACCCAGTACTTTCTCTCAGTGAAATCTTTTGGATACCATGAATCATCACTTTGATCATAATCTGAAGTTTTTCCACTAGATCCTATTACAACTCCATGCTTGTTCATAACAAAAATCTCTGGAAATAATGCATATCCAAAATCTTCCTCAAGTGATGATACCTTATTTTTTAAAATAATCGATAATTCGTTTGTTAGAATCGAATCTATCTCTGGAATTTTATCACCCTTAATCCATGCTCTATCAATTCTTTTGATATATTCTTCAACGTCATTGATCTTTTGAAATTCTTGATTTGATTCTATGATATATGATGAAATTCTGGCATCATCTGAAAATGAAAAAAGCTCCATTATCCTATCATGCATTCTTTGATCCGTCTCATGCATGGTCTCAATTGCTAATAATGTTGCATTTTCTGCAATTTTTTCTTCAAATGTGTCTTGCATTAGTAAAGTATACACATATCCAATGACTGTGATTGAAAGTGAAATTACTATGAATGAAATTATTAATTGCACTCCAATTTTCATTAAAAAAAGTGCGTGTTTTTAGCATATAACTAGTAGTAAATTAATTCAGAACAGATTTTCATCTGAAATTACATATTCCCTCTGTAACAATTTTGTGATGCGCCGTGTATGGTGAATTGTATTATCACATTTTCATTCTGTAAAGATTTTTGTTAGAAATTAAGATCAAATCGCCATTTTGTTTTGTTGCTTTAAAATCAACTGAGATAAGACCAAACTCTGAATCTAATTTCTTTTTGTCTGTGATGGTGTACTCTATTTGAAATTCCTCATCTGTAAATAATGGGTTTAGGAATCTAGTTGCTCTGTTATTCCATTTTGAATCCCCATCAATTCCATACAAGATTATTTTATTTCCAAAAATTTGCTCTAGTCTTGTAAATTCGCCTTCGATTCTGGAGATGATTGCACGCCCTGAGACCATCTGGTTTTTTTCATGTTTTGTCTTATCAAGTAAGGCATTTTTGATTCCTGAAAACTCTAGATAATCATCTAGCTGTTGTGATGAAATTTTACTTGATGAGTGGAATTTGCCTCCCAGATGTATCTCTGAGAATCTTATCGTTATGCTCTCGCCTCATCTGGACAG
>CAYFOW010000012.1:0-36535 GCA_964344885.1 uncultured Candidatus Nitrosopelagicus sp.
TTTGCAGAGGTCGCCTAGCTCGGTAGGGCGCGGGCCTTGAGAGCCTGTGTGCGCAAGCATACGGGGGTTCAAATCCCTCTCTCTGCGCTTTAATTTTTAATATTTGATATTTCTGCTAATAATGCAGATAATTGAATTTCTGGATTAGCCCCAACTAAAATTCTATAATCATATTTTGCTATAACTTGAAGTATATCTTCTAAATTACCTACTTTTGATTTGAACAGTGATTGATTTAGATACTTGAGAAAATCCGATTCTGACATGCCATAAACTTTGATCAATTCGATCATCTTCTCTCTTGATTCTGAGACTTTTCCTGAAATTGCTAATTTTAAAACATCATCAATATCACTAATCTTTGTTATCCCTGTAACTGATTTTACATTAGATTCTGTAATATCGCCTAAACTTGCAGATGCTTGTAATAAATTAATTCCATGTCGTAAATCGCCTTCTGCAAAACTACAAATCATGTTTAGACCTTTTTCATCTGTTTTGATCTTTTCTTTTTTTGCAATTTTTTTCAGATGTGACTTAATATCATCATCTGCTATTCTAGTGAATTTGAAAACAACACATCTGCTTTGAATTGGATCAATAATCTTTGAAATATTATTTGCAATTAAAATAAACCTACAAAATTTTGACGCATCTTCAATTATTCTTCTTAACGCAGTCTGTGCATCTGATGTCATTTCATCAGCTTCATCTAAAATAATTATTTTAAATGGTATTTCTGTATCCAATCCTGCAAATTTAGAGAATTTTTTCACTCTTTCTCTCACCATATTTATCCCTCTTTCATCTGATGCGTTTAACTCAAGAGTGTAATCTTTCCAATACTCTCCTAAAATCTCTTTTGAAATACATATTGCCGCAGTTGTTTTACCGACACCAGCTGAACCTGAAAACATCAGATGTGGAAATTCAGTTTTATTATTTAATAATGATTCAATACTTCCTACCACTTCTTTCTGATTCACTATCTCTTTGATCTTTTCTGGTCTGTACTTTTCTACCCACATTAAGTTTGAGACTGACATAGTGTCAAAGCTCTCTATGTCATTAATAAATCACATCTAGGATCAAATCTTCAAAGCTAATTGTTAATTGAATTGATCGATCGTATCCATTAAATCCCTCGATGGACATTCATAAATGTTGAAAATCAAGGATCTTGAGAAAATCCACTCAATTGGAAATGAGTTGCATGAAGTTAAGGTGGAATTTCATCGTGATGTGAAAATTAATGTTGCAGGAACAAAAATTGAAGGTAAACATGCTGAAATTCTTAACATTCCTAGATGGATTGCTGAATTGTTAGAATCTGATGGGCATGTTGAAATTCAGGAACCTGATATGGTAGTTGAACTAAAACAATCCACAGTTAAAGAAAACGTACAAGGTGAATTCGATCTATCCACACTAGATTCAGATTTTTACATAAAATTAAAATCATATATGAAACGATTACCTGAACGCGATTTTGATAAGGTACAAAGCATGTTAAACAGTTTGTTAAGAAAAAGACAAGGTAAATTAATTCGCCTAGCTGACTCTTCAAAATTATCTGCCGAACTAGCCCAGAAACTTTCTGTTGAAGAGCGAGAATTTTATAATCAAATCCATCAAATTAGTGATGATTTTGTAAAAAAAATAATGCGTGAGAATAAATGACTGCTGTTGAAACTCAAACAAAATCTGCATTAACTGACTCTGTAAAAGAATTCTTAACTCAATTCAAAGACGAATCTGGTAATTTTTCGTACGTTGAACAAATTGATCAAATGATGCCAAAACATTCTGTGTATATTTCTGTTAATTATAACGATCTTGTTTCATTTCCATCAATTGAATCAAAATTTAATGCACGACCTGATGAAGTGTTATCTGCATTTTCTAGAGCAATCAAAGAAATTTTACATGAACGTTTTCCTCAATATGCTGATAAAATCAAAGATGACATTCGTGCAAGAATAGTTAATTATCCTGTACAGCGAAGTCTAAGACAAATTCATGCTGATCTCATTGGAAAGATGACTAGTGTTTCTGGAATGGTTGTAAGATCTTCTGAAGTACAACCTCTTGCAAAAGAGATTACATATATCTGTCCTGATGGTCATGTCACAAAAATTATTTTAGAAAAAAGTCTTGAGATAAATTCACCTGCAAAGTGTTCAAATCCAAAGTGCACCCATAGAGAATTAGATATAGAGCCCGAATCAAGTAAATTCATAGATTTCCAAATCGCTCGATTACAAGAACTTCCTGAAGATTTACCACCTGGACAACTTCCTCATTATATTGAAGTCTATGTAAAACAAGATCTTGTAGATAATGCCCGACCTGGTGATAGAATTATCTTAACTGGAATTGTGAGAATTGAACAAGAAGCTGTGTCTGGAATCTCTAAAACCAATAGTGGTCTTTATCGTCTTAGAATTGATGGAAATAATGTTGAATTTTTAGGAGGAAAAGGTTCAAAAACATCAAGAAGAACTGAACGAGAAGAAATTTCCCCTGAGGAAGAAAAAATTATCAAATCATTATCTGAAAATCCTGATATCTATCAAAGACTTATTGATTCATTTGCACCTCACATTCAAGGTCAAGAACTAATCAAAGAGTCAATTTTATTGCTGATGGTGGGCTCCACACAAAAATCACTTTCTGATGGCAGTAAAATTCGAGGTGACATTAACGTATTTTTAGTAGGTGATCCTGGAACAGCAAAAAGTGAAATGCTAAAATTTTGTTCTAGAGTTGCTCCTCGTGGATTATATACATCAGGCAGAGGTTCAACTGCAGCTGGTCTTACTGCAGCAGTTGTTCGCGATAAGACTGGAATAATGATGCTTGAGGCAGGTGCTGTGGTATTAGGTGATCAAGGTCTTGTATGTATTGATGAATTTGATAAAATGAAACCTGAAGATCGAAGTGCACTACACGAAGTTATGGAGCAGCAATCTGCAAGTATTGCAAAAGGTGGAATTGTTGCAACATTAAATGCACGAACATCAATTTTAGCTGCAGCAAACCCCATGTATGGGAAATATGATCCATTTAAAAATATCAATGAAAATGTAAATCTTCCAATTCCACTTTTGACACGATTTGATCTAATTTTTGTTGTTCGTGATGTACCATCCAAAGAAAAAGATACTAGAATAGCTAGACGTGTACTAAGCCTACATCATTCAAAAGGACCTGATACACGCTCTTTGATAGATGTTGATATACTGACAAAATATCTTTCATATGCAAAAAGATCTAATCCAATTTTAACAAAAGAAGCAGAAGATAAGATTTTAGACTATTATCTGAAAATGAGAAATGTTGAAGCTGAAGAAATGATTACTGTTACTCCTAGGCAGCTGGAAGGTTTGATTCGTTTATCCACAGCACGTGCAAGATTATTGATGAAAACACATGTAGAAGAAGAAGATGCAGAGCGAGCAATTTTCTTACTCGAAAGTATGTTACAAGATGCAGGAGTTGATGTAAACACTGGGAAAGTGGATTTGGGAGTTCTTCAGGGTAGGCCAAGAAGTGAAGTATCTAAAATGCAATTATTCATGGATATTTTACAATCATTAGAGGGAGAGAACAAAATACCTGTTGAAGAAAAGAAGTTTGTTGATGAATTAGTTAAATCTGAAAAGTTTTCTGAAGAAGATGCACGAAATTATATCCGAAAGATGTCTCGTGATGCTTCAATTTATGAATCTAGACCTGGTCATTTTAATCGTGTATGAAAATTTCTGAATTACCGTTACCTAAATCTGCAATCAGTTTTCTGATAAATGAAGGGTTCTCAGAACTCTATCCACCACAAACTGAAAGCATACAACAAGGTTTGTTAGATTTCAAAAATATTCTGGTTTCGGCTCCTACTGCAAGTGGAAAAACACTGATTGCAATTATTGCAATACTAAATCATATTTTAAATAAAAAGGGCAAGGTGATCTATCTTAGCCCCTTACGCGCTTTAGCTTCTGAAAAATTTCATGAATTTAAAAAATTTACTTCAATAGAATTTGAACAAACAATATCTGTTCAAATTGCAACAGGTGATTTTGATTCTAAAGAAAAAAAACTAGATAATGGTGATATTCTTGTAATGACTAATGAAAAATTGGATTCTGTAATACGACATGGTGCTGAATGGATTGAAAATGTTTCACTAGTCATTTCTGATGAGACTCATCTAATTGGTGAAATTGAACGAGGACCTACATTAGAAACTGTGTTAACAAAAATGAAAACTCTTGATACATCTCCTCAAATATTAGCTCTTAGTGCTACTATAACTAATGCAAAAGAAATTGCCCAATGGTTAAATTGTAATTTAGTTCAAAATGAATGGAGACCCATTCCATTAACTGAAGGTGTCTTTGATAATGGAACAGTGATGATGAATGATGGCAATTCTTTTGAAATTGCATCTAGCCTTCGAGGAACTGCTGTTGATCTTGGATTTGATTGTGTGAAAAAAGGTGGTCAATCTCTTTTATTTGCAGAAACACGAAAACGTTCTTCATCATTGGCTTCTAAAGCTGCAGATGTAACTTCAAAAATACTAAAAAGTCATGAAAAAAAATCATTATCTGAAATTTCTAAAAAAATTCTTGAAAATAACGAGCATACTGAATTGATCAAGTCATTATCCACTTTAATTTCTAAAGGTGTTGCATTTCATCATGCTGGATTAAATCAAAATTGTAGGCAGATTATTGAAGATGAATTTAGAAATGGTCATATCAAAATCCTTGCATCTACACCTACATTAGCTGCTGGAGTAAATCTTCCTGCACGTCGTGTGGTAATTTCTAGCATTCTTAGATATGATGCAAAATCTGGTGGCAATAAACCGATTAGCATTTTGGAGTATAAGCAATTATGTGGTCGTGCAGGTAGACCGCAATTTGATGATTTTGGAGAAGCAATAATTATTGGTAATTCAAATTCAACTGAATTAATTGAGCATTATGTAAATGGAATTCCTGAGCCTATTGAATCAAATATCATTTCTGATAAATCACTTAGGATTCATTCACTTAGTCTAATTGTAACAACTCCTGGAATCACTAAATCTGAAATATTGGACTTTTTTTCTAAAACTTTTGGCGGAACTCAAATTCGAAAATCTACACTCAAATTTAATCTTGATATATCTATTAGATTTTTGCTTAGTGAAGAAATCATTAAAAATAAAGGCGATAGATTTGTTGCAACTGAATTTGGAAAAATTATATCAAAATTATACATTGATCCCTTAACCGCGATTGATTTCAGACACACAATTGAAAACTCTACTAAAAAAACAAACCACACAATTGGTTTTCTCTTTTCTATCACCAATACAGATGAGTTCTTTCCTAAATTTTCACTAAGACAAAAAGACTTTGAACCAATGAGTCAATTAATTGAAAATCATGCATCTGAAGTTATTGAATCAATTTCTGAATATGACTGTTCGAGAAGTCTTCTGGCATTATATTATTGGATAAACGAATCATCTGAGATCTCTTTATCTGACAATCTTAACATTCAGTCTGGAGATATGCATAGAATGGTTGAAACCAGTAATTGGTTACTCTATTGTTTTCATGAGCTTGCAAAACAAATGGAACGAATTGAACTTTTAGATGAATTGGATGCACTTCGGAAACGAATTTCATATGGTATTAAAAATGAATTATTAGAATTAATTAAAATTAAAGGAATTGGAAGAGTACGTGCACGGAAATTATATAATAATGGAATAATGACTCTTGCTGATTTGTCAAAAATTCCACTTAACAAACTATCTAGTATTGATAAAATAGGCCCATCATTAGCAAAGGACATAAAATTACAATTACGGAATACAGCATAATTGGAACAATTAATTTTTCCTGCAATAATTGCATCGTTTGTTGCTTTTTTCTCAGTTCTACTATTAACTCCTTTTCTAATTAAATTTCTAGAAAAACGAAATTTGACTGTGAAAGACTATAATAGAAAAGGCGGCGCAATGGTATCTCGACCTGGAGGAATTTCGCTAATCTTTGGTCTAGTTTCATCTCTTTTAGTTTTATACGTATTCATACCAATAAATGAAATTTTGGCTGTAGTTATTGTATCTTCATTATCTTTTGTAGTGGGATTAATTGATGATAGGAGAGTAATGGGTGGTTGGTTTAAACCTGTTTGTCTTGCATTATGTGCAATCCCGATTTTGATTTTGGGTACCTATGAAACAAATCTATCATTCCCTTTATTTGGTTCTGTCCAAATCCCTCTACTTTATCTTGCATTGGCAATTTTTATGATACCCATAACTGGGAATACTATTAATTCAATTGATGTTTTAAATGGTGTTTCTAGTGGATTTGTTTCTATTGCAAGCTTTTCATTATTTGTATGTCTGATTATTTTAGAAAATTATGAAATCGCAGTTATGTCACTTCTTCTAGGATTTGTTTCTATTGCTTTTTACCGATTTCATAAATTCCCTAGTAAGATTTTTCCAGGTGATTCTGGTGCTTTAGTTTTAGGCGCAACATTTGGCACAATTGCAATAGTGGGTGAAGTAGAAGTAATTGCAGCGATATCTCTTTTGCCTGCAATAACAAATTCATTTCTATTCTTATCTAGTGTAAAAAAAATTGTCGAACATAGGGAAATTAAAAATCCTACTTTTCTAACAAATGATTATAAAATTGCAGCAAAACCTGATAAAGATGCACCGGTTACACTTGTTAGGCTCCTAGTTGCAAAAACACCTCTAACTGAAAAACAAGTGGGAACTGCAATCTTTAAACTTGGAATACTGTCTGGCATTCTTGCAATAATTACTGCTATTTTTATGGAGATTAACTTAGTATGATTTCAGTCTATGCTTTTATTATTACAATGTGGTTTTTAATTCTAGTTGGTGGCGGGATGATGGTAGTGTTGATTGGGCCATTGACATTAAATATTGATAACACATTACCTCCAATCTTGAATTCTGGAATTAAGGTTATTATTGCATTATTTCTAATTTTTATTTGGATATTTGTTTTAACAAAAATTAAAAATTGGATCTTTCAAAAACAGATCAAAAATTAAACATTTATCCATTCTTTTTGTTTATCATCGTACTCTTTTCGTGAATACTTGACTTTTGCAGGATTTCCCATTACGACTGTATTATCTTCAACATCTTTTGTAACTACTGCCCCCATTGCAACTACGCTGTTTTCTCCAATTCTCACTCCTGCTTTAATCACTGAACGTGCACCGATAATTACACCATCTCCAATCTCTACTCCAATTAATTTCTCACTTGGTGGATATGGATCATTTGTTAGTGCTGCTCCAGGTCCAATGAACACATTTTTTCCAATCCTAGATAATGGTGGAATGTAAACTAATCCTTCAATCATTGTATTCTCGCCTATGTGTACATCATAATCGATATGTGCAAGAGATCCAATTTTCACATTTTTCTCAATTTTCACATTATCTCCTACATATGCAAAATTCCAAATCTTCACATTATCGCCGATCTGTGCATTTTTTGAAACTGAATTAGTTATCATCTTAGATATGCCACGGTAACCCATTTTTTGTTATTTTTTCTGGAAGTTTCTCATGAAATTTTTCTAAAAATTCCAAATCTTGCTTTTTATCTCTTAATTCATCTGGCAACATGATTGGAATCTCATCAATAATTGGATAAAATCTGGTACACTTTTGGCAAAATAATGCTCCGTCTAAAATAATTTCTTCCTTTATTGTACATTGAAACATCTCTAATGGATGATGTTTATCAATTGGACACGCTAAAATTTCTACAAGTTTTTTATTCATCTTAGATCTATGTATATTGGCACTCCCTTTTTACTAGATAAAAGAGCAGCTTCTGCAATTTTAGTAACATTTACTGCATGTTGTGGTTTTACCCTTAATTCATCTTTTTTCATTACAGCATTCAAAAAATTCTGTATTTCTAATAATAGCGGTTCTTCCATTTGTTTTCTTGGCTTTTCTGAATTATCTTTTGTCTCAATAGTGACTTCTTGAGTAATAAAATCTGAAAAAATTATTCCTTCTGTACAAACTGCATTAAAATTCCTAACTCTTGTTGGTGTAATCCAATTTGAGGAAATAATGGCAGTTTTGTTTTCTTTGAATCCTAGCATGATTGTGGCAAAATCTTCATGCTCATGTTTTATACTTCCTGCTCTGGCATATACAACTTGTGGCGTATCATCAAATAACCACATTGCTGTGTCTATGTCGTGAACTGCTGTATCATAAATTATACCTACATCTTTGATGTGAAGCGGCATTCGATTTTCTCTATGAAACTCCAACATCAATAACTCTCCATATTTGTTTGACTTTACAAAATCTTTTACAACATCAACTGCAGGGTTAAATCTTTCAATGTATCCACATGTGAGTAAAACATTATTTTTATTAGCTAATTTTTCAAGCTCCTCACCTTCTTGAGATTTATACGTTAAGGGTTTTTCAACAAATACATTTTTCTTTTCTTTCAACAATATTTCTGTTATATCTTTATGAGTTATTGTTGGTGTACATACAAAAGCAGTGTCAAATTCTTCATTTTCTATTAATTCCTCTACTGTTTGATATCCTTTTACTGCATAGTCTTTTTGAATTTTCTCTCTTCTTTCTTTTTCCAAATCACATACTGCTACAAGAACTCCTAATTGTGATAGAATTCTGGTATGATTTTTACCCCAACCACCTGTTCCAATTTGTACCACACGCATTCTAATACACTTTCTTTAACCATTTGGAAAAATCTTGATTTTTATCCATTACTATATCTGAATATTCTTTAATTATTTTATTTGTTAATTCACCTGAACTTCCATTCCCTATTTCTGAATCATCAATTTTAATTATTGGCGTAATCTCTGCAGCGGTTCCAGTAAGAAATACTTCATCTGCTGAAAACAGTTCTGTTTTCTGAATTTCTCTGATTATTGTTTTACGTCCAAGCCTTTTACTAATCTCTATGACTGAATCTCTTGTAATTCCATCTAAAGCAGATGAACTCAATGGCGGTGTAACTAACTCCTCATCTTTTACTAAAAAGATATTTTCTCCTGGTGCTTCACTAACGTTGCCTTTATGATCAAGTAAAATGGCTTCATCAAAACCGTTTTTCTTTGCTTCTTGTGTTGCAATAATTGAATTAAGATAATTTCCTCCCATCTTTGCCTGAGTTGGTGTACTTGCATCACTAAATTTTTGCCATGACGAAATTCCAGCCGTTATTCCATTTTTATCAAACAAATCTCCAAATGCAAAGAGAAACATTGCTAAATGAGTTGGTGCATCTTTAGTAATGTGCAAGCTTATTCCGTGTTGACCCACAAAATAAAATGGTCTGATATAACATGATTCTCTTACATTATTTTCTTTACATAGATCAATTACTGCATTTTGAATTTCGTTATCTGAAAAATTCAATGTCATTGAATAATATTCTCCTGATTTACGAAATCTTTTTACATGTTCTTCTAAACGAAAAACATTCAAGTTTTCAGAATTCCAGTATGCTCTAATACCTTCAAAAACTGATGTACCATAATGTATGGCATGTGTTGTAATTGGAACTGTTGCCTCTTCTAATGGAATAATATTTCCATCAAACCAAACCTTTTCCGAAATAGAACCCATAAAAAATTTCGTTCACTCTATAATTAATCTCTTTAATTGAACTTTAATTTCCTTCTGATGTATAACCATCGATTGGAAATTTCATCCCTGCGACTTTTTTAGTTTTATCCTCAATTACTGCAAAATTTTCTACCACATCCCAGTTGTCCTTGATTATGTCTGCTACAACTTTGGGAACATTTTCCTCCCAATTCATTTTTTGGCCATTTTGTGATTGATACAATTCTTCTTTTACGGATGATGCAGAAACATGTTTCCTTAAACCTACTTTTGGTTTTAGTCCATAAATTCTTAACATCATTCCTTCTGCTTTATCTCCAGTATATGTAAAATATTCTCCTTTTATATCGCTTAGAATCTGTTTTCTTAATTTCCATGATTTTGGTGATAATAATGGAGGAAGATATTTCTTAAATGGTGCATAAAACGTGTATTTGTCTGAGATTTCAATTGAATTGTCAAATACACCTTTCAACATTTTCTTTCTTATCTCAAAATTAAATGGGAAACTTTTGGTATTGATCTCCTCTGAATTTTTAATGAAAATTACTGGCATTACTATCACTCTGTTTTCTTTTAACAGTTCTTCAATAATCTCTACATGTGAGATTGTCAATGGGTTGAGATGTGCTAAATAAACTGCAGTCTTCAATCAATTTTCTGATTCTCTACCATTATTTCAATCATCGAATTTTGTTTTTTAAAAACTGAAAAATCATCATTTTTCTGTACTAAATCTTAAAATTTACCTAATTTAAGACAAATTTGTTGTCTGAAGAGGATAAAAAAAAATCTATTGAAAAATCTGAAGAATCTACAACCAAACCTGATTCTGATGAACCAAAATCAATTTCTGATGCAGTAGATGCTTCTAGTGCCGCTCAGACAGCAGAAGCAGCAGAAACTGCTGCAAAACAAGCAATACAGGCTGCAGAGGCTGCGAGATCTGCTGCAGAAGCTGCAGCAGATGCAGAATATCAAGCCGCTGCCGCTCAAGTTGAGGAATCTGATTCTAGTGAAAAATGGACAAATAAACGACGTGGCGAACGAATTTTTAGACGTGAACTTGGTGAACCTGAATTCTTCCAACAGAAAAAAGATAGAATTCCATTAAAACCTGTTCGTACTCCTGAAGAAGAACAAGAAATCACAAAAAGAGTTCAGATTCCGTCTGATCAGACTCCACAATATGATCCTGTCCATGTATTGAGTCCGGAATTTAACGGTGCATCAAACTATGAAT
Source organism: uncultured Candidatus Nitrosopelagicus sp. (assembly GCA_964344885.1). Lineage (GTDB taxonomy): Archaea > Thermoproteota > Nitrososphaeria > Nitrososphaerales > Nitrosopumilaceae > Nitrosopelagicus. Next base: position 10,934 of record CAYFOW010000012.1, read on the forward strand.
CTGGAATAAACGATTTAGAAAAAGAAATCACAGAAAAACTTAATCGTCTTTCTTCAAATCCTGATGCAAATCCAATGGAAATTTCTCAAGCACATGAAGATCTTAAAACCCTTGATAATCTATATGAAAATTACCATCTTGGAATGAGCGCTTTTAGAACTGCTAAAAATAAAAAATCTAGGGTAAGAGCATAACTTTATGGTGATAGAAATGAGTGCAACTGATTTTGATGTAATTAATGCAAGGTTTACTTTCAAGAATGTGCCTTTTCATAAATTAGCTAATTTTGCTTTCAAAGATATTACATCCGCTCGTGAATCATTTAAAACAATTCCTGGTGTTTCTGAATGTGTAATTGTACAAACTGCAAGCAGAGTTGAAGTCTTTACAGTATTGAGTCTAGAAAAGGGAGAATCACTTGATTCTCGTAGAATTACTGGAAAAAGTTTGATTATTAATAAAATTAAAGAGATGTGGCTTTCTCTAGCAGAACTAGAGCAATGGGACATTGATCATATTGATCAAACTCTTGAGGTATTTCGAGATGCTGATGTGTATAGTCATCTATTACGCTTGGCTACAGGTTTGGACTCCCTAGTTGTTGGAAAAGAAGAAATTCTCGATGAATTAAAAACATCTCTCTCTGATGCAAAACAAGCAAATACTTCTGGTAAGGTATTGAACAAACTTTTTGAAACTGTTTTTAGACTTGCATCCAAAATTCGTGATTCTACAGAAATACAAAAAGATGTGATCTCTATTGGTGATGTAGCAGTTAAGGTTGCAGATGAAAATGCTGGAATTGACGGAAAGAAAAAAGTCCTATTGATTGGAACTGGTGAAACTGCTGCATTAGTTGCAAAACCATTACTTCAAAAAAATCATGACTTTTCAGTTACAAGCATGAATATTGAACGTGCAAATGGATTTTCAAAGATATTAGGCGGAACACCAATTGATTTTGAAGATGTAATTGCAGGTTTTAATAAATTTGATATAGTTTTTGTTGCAACAACTGCCGATTATTTCCTAATTACTCAAAATAAAATAAAACTTGTTATGGAATCAAAAAAGAAAGGAACTATGATTCTTGATGTATCTGATCCTCGTGCAGTCGAAGAAACAGTTGCATACATTCCTAGAATAAAATTAATTTTCAGAGACCAAATTGCAGAACTTGTTGAAGAGGCTTTGGAAAAAACCAAGAAAAAAATTCCAGACGTTGAAAAAATGATTCTAAAAGAAATTCCAATCATTACTGCTGCAATGAAACAAACTTAATCTAATTTCATTCGGAATTCTTTTACTAATTTGAAATCTAAAAATTTTGCAAATCTGAAAAATAAATAAATACCCATATTTTCTGAATTTTTCATGGCTCGTGCAGTATGTCGTGATTATGGATTTGATTGTGATTTTGAGATAGAGGGAGATCTAGAAGAAGTTGCAACAAAATTTGGAAAACATAGTTCTGATGAACATGGAATTGATTATGCTAAAGAAACATTGATGAAATTCATGCTAAAACGATAATCTCTAATTTTATTTGAATACCATTATGTAATACATCTTAACAAAACTTAATTGAAACGAACGTTTGGTTTTTTCGTGGTAACTTTAAGTTGTAAAAATTATGGAATTGAATGTGATTATGTAATAACTGATGAAACTGAAGACATGTATGATGTTTTTGCAGAGCATGTTTCTGATGAACATGGAATTGATGTGACAAAATATGGTGGTGGATTCAATAACCCTGCTCAAGAGGTATTGACTCAGGTAATTTTAGATCCGCAATCTGCACACTCTGATTCAAAATCTAAACCATCCTCTAATGATGTGATTTCTGACACGATAAAAGAAGAATTTCCAAAAATACAAAATGAAATTTCCCACAATGAGAATTTAGATACTAAATCTGAAAAAATTGATATTCAAACTAATGATATTGAATTAATCAAAGTAAAATTGGATGCTATAATTGTAATCGTCAACGAAATAATTTCTACACTAAACAAAAAATAATTTTTTAGCCCAGTCATTTTACATGGGAACGATGGGAGTTGAACCCATGATCTCCAGCGCCCGAGGCTGGCAGTATGCCAAACTAACCTACGTTCCCGTAGTGTGATAAAATCAAACAGTATTATTTTTTTAGTAAATTAACCGTATGATTCAAACTTGACAGAATAATTTCCATCTTCGTCTTTTTCTCTTTCAGTTAAGAATCCTTTTGGACCGAGAAAATCCATACAACCATCAATTGTTCCTTGCCAACCACAAATGTAAAACATTGTATTTTCTGGAGTAATCTTTTCTCCTACCATTTCTTCAAGTGGTGATAACCCATCCTTACTTACTGGTCTCAAAAATTGTTCAACTCTTCCTGTTTGACCATTCCATGTTCTATTAAACCACTCTTGAGGTCTACTAATTGCTGCTCTATATTTGAAATTAAATTCCGACGAGCCTCTTTCTTGACTCTCATATTCATAATTTGTTAGTAAATCTTTGTAGCTTAATTCATCTACATAACTGGCACCATGTAATACGATTAGCTCTCTTTTATCTCCTGAATCGCGGAAATGTCTAGCGAACCCTACAAATGGTGCAAGTCCAGTTCCGCCACCAACACAAACTAATCTTCTATTATCTGGACTGCCATCTGGTAGTGTATCACTAATTTGTAATGCTTTTCCAGTTGGGTTACTAAATGTAATTTCATCTCCTTCTTGAATACTGAAAAGTTGTGTTGTCAATCTTCCAGGAAGTGGTTTTCTTACCCATCTAATTACTAACTCAAAATATTTTCTATTTTCTGGGTGTGATGCAATAGAATATGCTCTTCTAACAAGCTTAAAATTCTCACTAGGTACGGGCATTCCAATTGTAACAAATTGTCCTGCAACATATTCTGGCATTATCCCGTCATTTGGAACAAATCTGATTATGACTAGGTCTTCTTTTAATAATTGAACATATGTGATAGTTGCCTTTCTCTGTTCTACCATATTCCTTAACCTCACTTTACATTGTTAAAATACCTTATGCTGAGTGCTAATCATTGAAATAAAAATTAGCTACATGTTAATAATGGATTTTGGAATTTAAAACGATCAAATACTCTGATCATCTTGTGGGCCGGTCGTCTAGACTGGTAGGATACGCCCTTGGCATGGGTGAGATCGAGGGTTCAAATCCCTCCCGGTCCACTTTTTATTTGATTTTTAAAAATCATTCTTAACAATTCTTCATCTGCATCTCTTCTCAAATTCTCTGACTCAATTTCTGTAATCTCTTCTCCTAACGAACTCAACGATTCAATGGCACTTTTTCTCACTTCTATGTTTTCATCTTTTAGTGCTCTTCTCAAAATTGGTACTGATTTCTTTGAACCTAAATACCCTAATGCTCCAACTACACAAGATCGTACCATTCCGCTTTGATCATTTATCATCTTCTCTAGGAATTCAACAGACTTGATATCGTTTCTATTTGCTAGAATCAACGCCAAAAATCCTCTTACATTTTTACTGTCTGAATTTAATCTGTTAATCAAAATTCCAGAAATATCATTTTCATTGATAAATAACACACTAAATGCTTCTCCACGTATTTGTATATCTGCAGCATCAAGATTATCTATTATTGCATTGATAACATCTTTTTCTGTTGAATTTGTTATTAACTTCAAACATCTGATCTTCTCAAACCTTTCACCTGTCTGTAAAACTCTAATTATTTCATTCATCAATAATATTATTAAAAAATTTCAATTTATTTGATTTTTTTTTCAATAACTTTTCCTAGCTTTAAATTATCCTTGAAATTAAGTTGATTATGTCTACTGAAACAACATCAAATACAGAATCATCTGAAGGCAGAGATACTATTTTTATCGGCAAAAAACCACTAATGGCATATGTCACATCTACTCTGATTCAGTTGGCAAACATACCTGCGGTAAACATTAAGGCACGCGGAATGAGTATTGGTCGTGCAGTTGATGTCGCACAAATAATTGCAAGAAAAACTGAAAATGCAGGATACAGTATTGGAGACATTTCGATTGGTTCAGAAACTTTAGAATCTAAAGATGGAAGAACTAGAAGTGTTTCAACTATTGAAATTCAAGTAAAGAGAAATTAGACCTCTTACTTTGTTTTCTTTTATTTCATTTTTCATACTTCTTTTCTAGATCTCTAAATTTTCCAAGTTCCACCAGTTCATTGAACTGATCAAATCTAACTACTTTTTTATTAAATTTTTTTGTATTGCCTGATCTCTTTAACTCATTTAAAATCCCTAATGTTGTAAATGTATTTGCAAATAATACTGATAATGGATATAGAATTATTTTAAATCCAATTTTATGAAGTGCTTCTGCTGAACTCAATGGAGTTGCCCCACCTTCAATCATATTTGCAACTAGCGGCGCACTGATTTTCTGTCCAATCTTTTTCATCTCCTGAATTGTTCTTGGAGCCTCAACAAACACTGCATCTGCACCAATCTCTTTGTAATATAATGCTCTGTCAATTGCATTATCCAAACCCTCTGTAGATCTTGCATCAGTTCTTGCCACAATTATGAAATCCTTACTTTGTCTAGAATCAATTGCTGCTTGTAACTTTTCTGCATATTCTTCTTTAGGAATGACTTCTTTTCCCTGCATGTGCCCACATCTCTTTGGCCACTTTTGATCTTCTAAAAAAATACCTGCTGCGCCAGCTGATTCTAATTCATTTACAATCTTCCATACACTCAAGGCATTTCCATACCCTGTATCTGAATCAATTATGACTGGAGTTGATACTGCTCTACAAATTCTTCTTGCATTATCCACAGTTTCACTTGAACCAATAAATCCATAATCTGGCATTCCAAATAATGTAGCTGATGTTCCATAACCCGTTTGAAACATTGCTTCAAATCCTACGCTCTCTGCAATCTTTGCCCCAATTGCATCATATACGCCTGGAATTACTAATGGTTTTGATTTATCTTTTAATAATCTGGTTAAATTTTTCAATAGTTAGATATGAATGAAGAATTATTTATGATTAATCTATTTTGATTTTCTTTCCTTGCTTTCCTGGAATATTTTCCATCTTATCTAATTCTGATTTTAAAAAATCCTTGTATTTTTTTGTCTCCTCATCAGTCATGCTTGAAATATTTGAACTAAGAATTGTGCCCATTGATGACATTCTTTCTAATACATCTAATGCAATGAATCTTCCTACACTACCTATTCGAAATAGTACATCAAGTTGATTTTTTACAATGTTGCTAACAATCTCTAAATCATCAGAGGTGGATTTGCCTTTCTTTGTTATCTGATATTTTCCACCATTTACTTCTTCAATCAAACCTTCTTCTAACAATCTTCCAAGTAATGGATAGATTAACCCTGGAGATGGTTTCCATTTTCCACCGCTTTGTTTTGTTGCAAAATCAATAAGCTCTTTTCCAGTGAATGGTTTTTGTGATAACATCTCCAAAATGAAGAATCTTGAAAAACCTCTTGGAATTGAACTTCCAACTCTCTGAAACCATTGGTCTAACATCACTAGTGATATCACTAGTGATATATATTAATCAATTGTTTTGTCGATCTATCTAAAATTTCCATAACATATTAAACCGATTTTTCAAGTTCACATGTTTAGAATGGTGGAAACTTTAGATTATGATCTAATCATTGTTGGTTCTGGTCTTGCTGGACTAAGAGCTGCTATTCAAGCTGCAAAACGGAATTCACAAATTCGAATTGTTGTAGTATCAAAAGTTCAAGTCATGCGTTCTCATTCTGTCTCAGCTGAGGGAGGAACTGCAGCTGTACTATTTGAAGATGAGGGTGATACCTTGGAGTCTCATATTTATGACACAGTGAAGGGCAGTGACTTTTTAGCAGATCAAGATGTTGCTGAACGATTATGTCTTGAAATGCCAAATGAAATTTATCAAATGGAGCATTGGGGTATGCCATGGTCTAGACGTGATGATGGACGAATTGGACAAAGAAACTTTGGAGGATATAGCTATCCTAGAGCAACTTATGCTGCAGATAAAGTTGGATTTTTTGAAATGCAGACATTATATGATACATGTCAAAAATTTGACAACATTGAATTTCTTAATGAATGGTTTGTTACATCAATTATTCATGATGGTCAACAATTTAGTGCATTGACTGCAATTGAAATTGGTAGTGGTTCATTTTACACAATTAAGGGTAAAGCATTGATAATTGCAACTGGTGGTGCAGGACGAATCTATAGTTTTTCAACTTATGCCTACTCTTCGACCCCTGATGGATTGGACATGGCATACCGTGCAGGTATGGCACTAAAAGATATGGAATTTGTACAATTTCATCCAACAGGGATTTTGCCATCTGGTATTCTAATTACTGAAGGCGCACGTGGTGAAGGAGGTTATCTAGTTAATAAGGATGGTGAAAGATTTATGAAAAAATATGCTCCAAGCAAAATGGAATTAGCTCCTAGAGATATTGTTTCACGTTCTATAATGACTGAGATTCAAGAAGGTAGAGGTTTCAAACATGAAACTGGTGTAGATTGTATGAAACTTGATCTACGTCATATTGGTGATGAAAAAATTAAAGAGAAATTAGGCGCAATTAGAGAAATCTCAATCAAATTCTCAGGACTTGATCCATCTCAAGATTTACTTGATATTCGACCTGTCTGTCATTATATGATGGGTGGAATTCATTCTGATGTTCAAGGTGCTACTGAAATTAAGGGTGTATGGGCTGCAGGAGAGGCTGCATGTAATTCTGTACATGGTGCAAATCGTTTAGGTGCAAATTCTACTGCAGAATGTATTGTATGGGGGAAAATTACTGGTGATAATGCTGTTGATTATATTGAAAATGAACACACTACACCTACTGTTTCTAACGAACTAGTTGCTGCAGAAGAAAAGAGAATCTATGATGGAATATTTCGTGGTAAGGGCGATGTGAACCCTTATGAAATTCGTCAAAAACTAACTGATACAATGAATGATAAGGCGTATGTCTATAGAAATGAAACTGATTTAGTTGATGGTCTAAAACAAATTCGTCAATTAAAAGATTTGACTTGGAAACATGTTGATGATAACGCAAAAGAATACAATACAAACTTTACAAACGTAATGGAATTGGATTCTATGTTCCGAGTAGCAGAAATTGTTTTACTTGGTGCAATTAATAGAAAAGAATCTCGTGGTGGGCATGCTAGAACTGATTATACTACTCGTGATGATCCAAACTTTTTACATCATACTTTGGCATATTATGATTCTACTGGACCAATTATGAAGACACATCCAGTTACAATTACAAAGTATAAACCTGTAGAGAGGAAGTATTAATGAAAAACAAAGATCGAAAAGAAGGAATCAAAGGAATGGCCAATCCTGGACGATATGGAATTGAGCGTGTAGCGTATTGGTTGATGAGAATTACTGGAATTGGATTACTTTTGTTCTTTATTGGTCATATTTATGAAACAAGTAACATTCTAAACGGAAAAGAAGTTTGGGATGAAGTCCTTGAACTTACTCAAACTACTGAAGGACATCTATTTTTGACTCTAGTAATTGGAATGTGTGTATTTCACACTGTTAATGGAATTCGTGTAATGTTGGGACATGGAGGAATTGGTGTAGGAAAACCTGGTCGTCCTGATTATCCATATACTCCATTATCTCAAAACTTTAGAAACAAATTATGCATTTATGCTTCAATTGGAATCGCAGCACTTGCCATGATGTATGGTGCAGGAGTCATGTTTGGTGAATAATATGCGAGAAAGTCATTTAATGAAAATTCATTATATCACTGCATTAGCTGCAGTTGGATTAGTTGCAATACATATCATGTTTAGACTAACCCAAGGATTTGCTGAATCTTTAGAGTATGAAAATGTAATTGCAAACTATGAATTCATTCCTTATGCAATTGTTCTTGAACTTGTTTTGATCCTAATCTCAATTCATGGATTCAATGGATTAAGAATCATTCTAATTGAATTAAAACAAGGTCAAGCATATGAAAAGGGCGTAACATATGGTTGTTTGGCATGCATGATTGCACTAATTGCATATGGCTCTAGGACAATTATAATGACTTCAATGGGGATGGTCTAGAATATGGCTACAGTGACTGAAAACCCTTCAAATAATTCCCTAGAATCAAATTCTCAAACAGCAACTATGATTACTTTGAGAGTTTCTAGATCTAATCCTGAAGTTGATAATTCTTCTGGTTTCTCTGAATTTTCAGTCCCTGTTGAAAAATGGACAACTGTTCTTGATGCAATTTTACAAGTAAAAAATTATCTTGATCATTCTATTGCATTACGATATTCCTGTAGACAAGCAACCTGTGGTTCATGTGGAATGATGATAAATGGTAGACCCAGATTAGCATGTTTTACAAAAATTTCTGAACTTGACTCAAATGTAGTCACAGTTGAACCATTAAATAATTATCCTATAATACGTGATCTTGCAGTTGCTTTTGATAGATTATTTTCAACTCATAAAAAAATCCAGCCATATTTGATACGTGATGATTCTGAAATTTCTCCTGGAACAAAAGAATTACTTCAATCGCCTGAGCAATTGGATGAATTCATCCAATTTGCGAATTGTATCAAATGTGGTCTTTGTAATGCTGCTTGCCCCACAATGACTACTGATTCATCATTCTTAGGTCCTCAGGCATTGGCTCAAGCATATAGGTATATTGCAGATAATCGTGATGAGGGAAAAGATTCTAGACTAAAAGTCATAGATGATTCACATGGAATTTGGAGATGTCATTTTGCTGGTTCTTGTAGTCAGGTTTGTCCAAAAGGCGTTGACCCTGCAATGGGAATTCAACTAATGCGTGGATACATGCTTGGATTTAGAAAATAAAATAACTATCTATTTTATTTAGCGTGTGGATTTGGACTGTTGTTAACTTGATTGTTGATCTGTTCTGCCATAAAATGATTTGAGACATTTACTTTTACATCGTCGATTCCATCAATACCAAGTAAATTATCATGAATGTCTTGTGCAATTTTAAAACCAAATACTGCAGGACAAAATGGACTTGTGAGATGCAAGTCTACTTTGACATTGTTTACATCAATATCTACCTCATCCACTAATTCTAAATCTGTGATTGTTGTATTAATTTCAGGATCTTTGATTTTTGATAATTCATCAAAAATTTTAACTCTTAATTGTTTGACATCTTGTGACATGGGCTTCGAAGCGTCTATGCTATATATAGCCATTCTGAATCTCTAGTTGATGTATCGTTCTAGGATGGGTGATAATCTTGGAAATGTAACTCTCGATTATGTATCATCAATTTCTAGTGATATGGAAATTGCACATTATGATATCCTTGGCAGTCAAGCACATGTTATCATGTTATTTGAACAAAAGATGCTCACTAAAACTGATGTTAAAAAAATTCTGCTGTCTCTTGAGAAATTAAAAAGAAAAAATCTTCCTACCACATCTGGTGCTGAAGACATTCATGAATTAATTGAATATCTGGTAATCAAAGATATTGGAAAATCAAGCGGTGGAAAAATGCATACTGCTCGCTCTAGAAATGATCAAGTTTCGTTGGATATGCGATTAAAACTTCGTGATGATGTAAACATATTATCAAACTGCATTCTAGAAACCATCTCAGTTTTACTTACTCTTGCAAAATTACATCAAAAAACTGTTGTTCCTTTGTATACTCATCTCCAACAAGCTCAAGTTGGAGTTTTCTCACACTATCTTCTTTCATACTGCGATTCTCTATTTAGGGATCTTGATAGATTTCATTCTCTTTATGATAGAATCAATCTTAATCCATTGGGTGCTGGACCTGTTGGAGGGACTGGACTTTCAATCAATAGACAAAGTACTACAAAAATACTAGGATTTGCAGACATGATTGAAAATTCACTTGATGCTACAACTACCCGAGATTTTGTAATTGAATATGTAAGTGCTGTATCTATAATGATGACTAATCTGAGTAGAATTGCAGAAGATCTAATTTTGTGGTCGACTTCTGAATTCTCCTTCATTGAACTGTCCGATGAATTTACTTCACCTTCGAGTGTCATGCCTCAAAAGAAAAATCCAGATATTCTTGAACTAACTAGAGGAAAAACTGCACAAGTGATTGGTTATCTAACATCTATGTTAACTACCATCAAAGCATTGCCATCTGGATATAGTCGTGATTTACAACAAATCAAACCTTCTTTGTGGTCAACTTCCAAAATCTCTATTTCAGCTTTAATTATCATCAAATCTATGTTTGCAACACTTACTGTAAACAAATCAAAAATGAAAAAATCATCTCATAGTGATTATCTGACTGCATTAGATCTTGCAGAAAAATTAGTACAAAATAATATTCCATTTCGAGTATCTCATCAAATCATTGGAAATATTGTCATGTATGCACATAATGAAAAAAAACCTATCTCAAAAATACCTCATTACGAAATAAAAAAAATCGTTGCCGGGACTGGAGTGAATCCTCAAACACTCAAAAATATTCTAAAGTCTACAACAATTCAATCCTCAATAAATGATAGAATTTCTATAGGTTCTCCTGGAACAAAAGAACAATCTAGGATGATTATATCCAGAAATGGTCTACAAAAATCACACCAAAAAATCGTTACAAAACGTGAAAATGAAATTAAAATAGCTTTGAGAAATCTTAACAAGAAAATTAAGATCTTAACGAATTAAGGCGGGTCTAGAGGGATTCGAACCCACGACAGCTGGCTTAAAAGGCCAGTGCGCTACCTGGCTGCGCCATAGACCCACCAACAGAAATTCAAATCTGTATAATTTAGTCTTTTACTAGTGACAAAATTCGTAAACTTTTAAACCAGCAAAATTTGTCATTCATTTAGTGCCCTTGTAGTATAGCCCGGTCTAGAATTCGGCCCTGTCACGGCTGAGACGCGTGTTCAAATCCCGCCGAGGGCGCCATACTTTTACTTCTTAATAGTATCCATTTTCGTCTTGTTTGATATTAATTCTCTTGTTGGGATACTTTCTAACTAATATCTGAACTAATGCTCCTTTTGAATAATCAATTCCATGCTCTTCAGACATATGTACTCCAAAATTTTTTACAACATTTTCTGGATCATCTGATTCTGATAAAAAGTCACAATCAAACCCATAATCCATGCATAATAACTGCATGAAATTATTGTTTGACTGATCCATGATAACCAAATTAGAATGGGATAATTAAAGACATGTTTACGTAATTGAAATAATTTTTATGCAAAACTATAATTTTTTGAAATCATTCTCTTTCATCTTTTACTAAATCAATCTGTGATAAAATATCATTTAGCACTTGTTCATTTGCAGCTGTAATAAACGAAAGTCTTGTTTTGTAGCTTAGATCCGCATCTAATGGATTTAATTTATCATCTAAGATCATTCCTCCAGACTCTTTAACAAGTATGTATCCTGCAGCTATATCCTGAATTCTAATCTTCTTTCTTAAATCAATAAAGATATCCATTAACCCTCTTGAAAATAATGCCATTTCAAGTGCATTTGCACCTAAATGTCTAACATGATTATGATTCTCAAAAATAGGTTGAAGTTTTTTCATTAATTCTCTTTTTGCGCCTGAAATGTTTACCCCCACAATTCTGTATACTGGTGACTCTTTTTGTACATGAATTGGTTGTTCATTAAGAAACGAACCTTTTCCAATTGTTGCCCAATACATGTCTCCTGAATGTAAATCTGTAACAACTCCGTCGGTAATTGAGCTTAGACGATTTTCTGTTGCAAATGCAAGTGAACAGCAAAAAAATGGTACACCTCTTACTGCATTTGCAGAACCATCAATTGCATCCATAATTATGAAACCTTTTGGTTTATCTGATAATTCTACACGACCACACTCTTCGCCTAAAACAATACAATCAAATTTTATCTCTTTAAGATAATCTAAAACTGTTTTTTCTGCAGTAACATCAATTTTTCTTGAAACATCACCTCCTGCCCCAATTCCATAATCGCCTGCTGCTTCGCTAGTTCCTGCTAAATCCTTTACATTTCTATAAACTCTTTTTGATGCTTCTCGAAGAATTTCATTTATCTGCATATGCATTCTAAAAAATTAGGTGATTTAAGTTGAACAATACTTTGCAAAACTATTTACTATAATCAATCTAATCACTTCGATGAACGCATAAATATCAACAAACATCAAATATTTTGTGAGCGGTAAAGATGAATCTGTATTTAGTAAAAATGCTTTACTTGGAACAAAATCGGGAAAAAAAATTGTAAAACAAGGTTTATTCAAATCTAAAGGATATAAACAATTTAATCAATACAAAGAAGAATTTGAAACAAAATTTCCCGAATTTGCAAAACGTTTTACAACAAATCTATTAGATCAAATAAAAAATGATCCTTCTCCAAATTCTACTCAACAGAAATTTGCCGAAGAAGTTGGCTCAACTGAAATAATCTTAAATTCGTCTCAAATTGATCCTATAAAATCTAATTTAGAAGATTTTGATGTTTTACATGACAGAGTTTTGAGAATACTAAATTCTAATTTTGTAAAAATGACATTTCCTGTTTTTAATGCATTATTTGATGCATCAACTGATTATTTCAAAGATCAAAACGATCCTACATTAAAAGAAGATATTGTTGACGGTCATGTAATTGCAATTGATCTAAGTGAACCAATGGATAGAATTGTTGACAAAGATGAAGATTTAGAGTACCTTGATGATTACAAATTGATGAATCCTTACATCTTGAAACTAGCTAGAGAAAAAATTTCACGTGGTGGTGATGAAGTTCTAAAACAATTTGAAGATGGCTTCAAGGATGCACGTATTGGTCAGTATCTTGATACAAAACTAAAAGACAAACCAACTACAATCACAAAAGATGAGATAATTGAAAGTTACAAGAAATATCGTTCAGTTATGGGAACAGCTGGAAGAAACATGGCACTATCTAGAGAACCTCTAGGGGAAATTTTTTATTTAGGGATGGCAAAAGCTGCAGAATCAGTTGGATGTGGAAATGAAATTGAAGATACAATTAGAGATCATGCTGTAAAAATTCCTTCTTGGCCATTGTTTTACAGTTTAGCTGAAAATGATGTAAAGCAAGGGTTTGAACTAACTATGAAACAAAGCGAATCATATCTTGCTGATGCACGAAGTGCCTTAGACAGATTGCCTGATAAATTCTCACATAGAGAATTTCTGGAATTTCTCTTCTTGACTGTAGAACATTATAACGAATTTTGGTATAAAAAACTACAAAAAGAAAATATCTGGTCTGAACTTACATCTAATTTACCAAAGTGAGAAAAAAATGATGTGGTCTGAAAAATACCGACCTACATTAATCTCTGATCTTTTGGGAAATGAAGAATCCCGTAGTGCCCTTGTTGAATGGATTGTAAAATGGAAAAAAGGTGTTAAACCTATTTTATTGGTTGGACCGCCTGGTATAGGAAAAACCACAATTGCTAATCTGATATCTAAACAATTTGGATATGACTTAATTTCACTTAATGCAAGTGATGTTCGAAGCAAGTCCAGAATTCAAGAAATTTTGAAACCTGTCTTAGGAAATGAAACTGTACTGGGCAGTCCTATGATTTTTGTTGATGAAGTTGATGGAATACATGGACGTTCTGATTATGGCGGAACCGAATCATTGATAAAAATTCTCAAAGAACCTACAGTGCCGATAATACTATCTGCTAATTCTGATTCCTCTGAAAAAATGAAAAGTATTAAAAAAGTTGTAAAAACAATTTCTTTTAGACCTCTATCACCAAGAATGATTAAATTTCATGTGAATAATATTCTCAAAAAAGAAGGTCATAAAATTAGTCCAGGTTCATTGATTAAAGCAATCAATGAATCAAATGGTGATCTTCGTTCAATTATTAATTCTATACAATCTCTTGTTACTGGATTTGATCCACCTACTGAGAAATCTTTTGAAACAATGGATATTGAAAATGGAATTAACTCTTTTTTTAAAGCAAAAACAATTGATGAGGCTAGATCTATTTTATACTCAATTAGAATTGATCCACGTGAAAAAATTAATTCATTTTACTCTAGTATAATTACCAGTAATATTGATCAACTACAACTTGCAAAGATGCTTGAAATTTTATCTGAAGCTGACATGCTCTATGGAAAAATCATAAGGACGCAAAACTGGAGAATATTACGCTACCTTGATTCTATCTTATTGAGTTTATACATGACAGATTCTCCGATTCGTTATACTCAGTATAATCTTTCTTGGCCACTTTTGAACAGAATACGTTGGGATGGAAGAAAAATCAAATCCTTTGCAGAATTAATGTCAAAAAATATGCATATCTCTAAAAGTACATTTGCAACATTTGTCCTAAATTGTATTTTAATTTGTATGAAAAATAACTCACTTAACCTAGATCTAAACCCTGAATTTGATGAACTCCTTCAAAAAGAAATGGATCTGATTAAATGAGCTGGCGAAAAATTCCCATGAAATTTCCGGGAAACTGTATTATCTGCAATGAAAAAATTTATGTAAATGAAATTGGTTTATGGGCAAAAGGACTTGGCGTAAAACATGAAAAATGTGCCGAAACTAAAGAACTGAAATGTATTATTTGTGGTAATTCTGCTGGTTGCCAACACTGTGAATTCTATGAAAACTGCGATCTTTCTCAAATTTCTCAAAACTGTATATGCAAAGTATGTGAGGGTAAATCTGACCTCTTCAAATTATATAAAAAATCTGTAAAACAATCCTTTCCTGCCTTAGATCTGAATATCTGACTCAAATTCTCTACTTCATTCTTTAGATTAATATACGAAATTAATTTCGTAATATTGCAATACGATGCATACTGATAAAATTAATGACTTTATCAAGAAAAAACAAACCTCATTACAAGGAGGTGGTCAAGATAGAATATCTGCACAACATGAAAAAGGAAAACTCACTGCACGTGAACGAATCAATCTTCTAGTTGATGATGGCACATTTGTTGAAATTGATTCTCTAGCAACTCATCATTATCATGACTATGATATGCAGAAAAAGAAATTTTTCGGTGATGGTGTTGTAGGTGGATATGGCACGATTAATGGAAGACAAGTGTATGTTTATGCTTATGATTTTACTGTTCTTGGCGGTACCCTGAGTCAAATGGGTGCCAAGAAAATTACAAAATTAATGGACCATGCAATACGTAATGGTTGCCCAATTATCGGCATTATGGATTCAGGCGGTGCAAGAATTCAAGAGGGAATTATGAGTTTAGATGGATTTGCAGATATTTTCTATCATAATGAACTTGCTTCTGGTGTTATCCCTCAAATTACTGCAAGTATTGGCCCTTCTGCTGGTGGTTCTGTATATTCTCCTTCAATGACTGATTTTGTTGTTATGGTAAAAAAAGCAGGTACGATGTTTGTAACTGGACCAGATGTTGTAAAAACTGTTCTTGGCGAAGAAGTATCATTTGATGAATTAGGTGGTGCAATGACACATGGTTCAAAAAGTGGCGTTGCTCATTTTGTAGCTGAAAATGAATACGAATGCATGGATTACATCAAAACTCTGTTATCTTACATACCACAAAATAATACTGAAGAAGCACCTGCAATAAAATCTGACGATGATCCAAATAGATTAGATAATAATGCAATTAATCAAATTCCTGAAAATTCACTTCAACCATATGATATGAAAGAAATTGTTCTCTCAATTGTTGATGACAATTCTTTCTTTGAAATCCATGAACTGTTTGCACAAAATATTATTGTTGGATTTGGACGAATGAATGGAAAAACAGTTGGCGTTGTTGCAAACCAACCAATGTATCTTGCAGGTGCACTTGATATTGATTCGTCAAATAAAGCATCTCGTTTTATTAGATTTTGTGATTGCTTTAATATTCCAATTGTCACTCTAGTTGATACTCCTGGTTACATGCCTGGAACTAATCAAGAACATAATGGAATCATCCGTCATGGCAGCAAGTTACTTTATGCATATTGTGAAGCAACCGTTCCAAAAATTACTATAATTGTTGGAAAAGCATATGGCGGTGCGTATATTGCAATGGGAAGTAAAAATCTCCGTACCGATGTAAATTATGCATGGCCTACTGCACAAATTGCGGTCTTAGGTTCTGAAGGTGCAGTTAAAATTATGAACCGACGTGATCTTGCAAATGCAGATGATCCTGAATCTCTTAAGAAGAAATTAGTTGATGAGTTTACTGAGAAGTTTGCAAATCCATATGTGGCAGCATCTCATGGAACAATAGACACTGTAATTAATCCTGCTGAAACTAGACCTATGGTGATTAAAGCATTAGAAATGTTATCTAATAAACGAGATAAACAACTTCCAAGAAAACATGGAAATATCAACTTGTGATTAAAATGATTAGTAAAGTTCTCATCGCAAATCGTGGAGAAATTGCATTGCGTGTTATTAAAACATGTAAGGCATTAGGAATTAAAACAGTTGCAGTATATTCTGATGAAGATGTCACTTCATTGCATGTAAAACAAGCTGATGAGGCATATCATATCGGTGAGGGTGCACCAGCAAAAAGTTATCTTAATCAGGAAAAAATTCTTGAAGTCATTCAAAAGTCAGGAGCAGATGCAGTTCATCCTGGATATGGTTTCTTATCAGAAAATCCAGAGTTTGCAAAAAAATGTGAACAAAATAATGTAATCTTCATAGGTCCGACAGCAGCATCAATGGAATTATGCGGTGATAAAATGCGTTGTAAAGCTACAATGCTTGACGCAAATGTTCCTACTGTGCCTGGAAGTCCTGATCTTGTTAATGATTCTGATGAAGCTGTAAAAATTGCAAATGAAATTGGTTATCCAGTTCTACTAAAATCAGTATATGGTGGAGGTGGTCGTGGAATTCGTCTAGTAACTAATGATAAAGAATTAGTTGATGCATACGATACTGTAACTGGCGAATCACTTGCCGCTTTTGGAAAATCTGCAATACTTGTAGAAAAATTCCTTGAGAAAACTAGACATATTGAATATCAATTTGCAAGAGACACTCATGGAAATACTGTTCATATTTTTGAGAGAGAATGTTCTATTCAACGCCGTAATCAGAAACTAATTGAACAGACTCCTTCTCCAATAGTTGATCAAGAAACTAGGGATAGAATAGGACAAATTGTAATTGCAGCAGCTGATGCAGTAGGTTATACAAATCTCGGTACTGCAGAATTCTTAAGGGCTGATAATGGAGAATTTTATTTTATTGAAATTAATGCTAGATTACAAGTAGAACACCCTATAACTGAGTTAGTTTCTGGTTTAGATCTTGTTAAATTACAGTTAGATATTGCAAATGGCGAACCTATACCATTCAAACAATCTGAACTAAAAATGAATGGATATGCCATTGAATGTAGAATTAATGCTGAAGATACTTTCTTAGACTTTGCACCTTCTACTGGTCCAATCCCTGATGTAACGATTCCTTCTGGACCAAGTGTTAGATGTGATACATATCTATATTCTGGTGCTACTGTATCTCCATTTTATGATTCATTAATGGCCAAGCTTTGTACCTGGGGTCAAACTTTTGAAGAATCACGTTTACGTATGCTTAATGCTCTAAATGATTTTTACATTCAGGGTGTCGAAACATCAATTCCACTTTATAAAACAATTCTAAATTCCGATGAATACAAGCAAGGAAATCTCTCTACTGACTTTTTGAAACGTTATGATATGATTGACAAATTAAAATCTGATATTGAAAATGATAAAAAAGAAAAACAAGTACCTGCCATTGCCGCAGCCACTGTTTTTTCTGAATTCTTCAAGAGCAAAGTAACATCTAATGGTAATACTTCTTCTAGATGGAAAGGACAAATGGATAAGATTTGATATGGATTACAAAATTCAAGATATAGATCAAATACTTGATGGAAAGATACTTGAGAAATTAAATGATACTGAATTTCTGATTCAGATTGGAACTGAACAAAAAAATCTAAAGATCTTAAACTTTACATCTTCTGGTTTAGAATTTGTACTGGATCAACAATTACATAAAGTGAAATATTTGGAAAACACTACAAATGAAATTAACCTTGTCATTGATGGAACTCCATTAACGTTGAATACTAATCATCATCTTGATGAAATAGTATACAAAAATTCTGGTGGTGCATCATCTGGTAATTCTCAAATTGCTCTACGTAGCCAAATTCCAGGAAAAGTCGTATCACTTAATGTTGATGATGGTCAGGAAGTAAAGACTGATGATGTGATATGTGTCTTGGAATCTATGAAAATGCAGGTATCGATTAAGGCCCACAAAGACGGTTTTGTAAAAAATATCAAAGTAAAATCAGGCGACTCTGTTGCTAAAAATGATGTTATTGCAGAAATAGAATAAAAAATTAATTGTTTTTTAAATATTCTTTTACTTCGTTATAATTTGGTTCTACTAGAGGATCCTCTGAAACCCATTTGTACCCAATCTTGCCGTCTTCATTAACTATGAAAACTGAACGTTTTGCTGCATTGTAGTCTTTTACATGGAGAAGATCTGGCATTAATACTCCATACTCTCTAATTGTTTTACTGTTATAGTCTCCTAACACGGGGAATGTTAAATTATGCTTCTCTGCAAATGCTTTGTTGGCAAACGGTCCATCATTACTAATTGCAATAACTTGTGCGCCGTAATCTGAAATTTGTTCACGTGAGTCTCTGAATGTACACATCTCTGTCTCACAAATTGGCGAGCTTGCTGCAACAAAAAATGACAAAACAACTTTTTTTCCTTTAAACTCCTCGAGTTTCCGCATCTTTAGATCAGGATCTACTAACTCAAATTCAGGTGCCTTTTCCCCGACTTCAACCATCGTAAAATTTTTGTTCAAGTCATATATCAACCATATTGAACAAAATCCCAAATCTCAAAATTTTGATCGTCTAAAATGAACATAGATTTTTATATTCTGCACAAGGCGAAAAGCTGCTTTGGTAGGGGAAACAGTTGCTGGATACAGCAATATCATGTATATGTTCAGCTTTGCTTTAGTCGCAATGGCACCCGCGCTCTTGATTTCTAGGATGATTTCTCCTAGACGACGTAGTAATCCTGTAAAATTCCTGCCTATGGAGTGTGGTCAAGTCCCATCAGGTGCTGGACGAACTCATTTTATGATGCAATATTATGCATATGTCCTAATGTTTGTAGTATTTGATGTTATGGCAATTTTCTTGTATGCATGGGGCAGTGTGATTCTTAACCTTCCAAAGGAGGCAACTCTTCCAATAATTGGATTCTTAGGAATAATGTTTGCTGCAATGGCATACGCACTATATCAATCTAAGAGGAGGCAAATCTGGTGAGTGAAAATACACCTGTAATTCCTGCTGCATCTGGAAAAACATCATTAACAAATTATCTTACTGCAGATAACGCAAACATCTTCGTTGGTAAGTTAGGGGATGTATTAGTAAAAGCAATTGACAAACCTTTGGGTTATGCAATTAATTGGGGACGAATTTGGTCTCTCTGGCCTGTTCATATTGAAACTGCTTGCTGTAGTGTAGAATTTGGTGCTGCATCTAGCCCAAGATATGATGTTGAACGATTTGGAATTATTGAGGCATTTGGATCATTACGTCAATGTGACTTAGTTGTTGTTCAAGGAACTATTACTAGAAAGATGGCTCCTAGATTACGTCTTGTCTATGATCAAATGCCAGAGCCAAAATATGTGATTGCTATGGGTGCATGTGCAATTACTGGCGGCTTGTATTTTGATTCATACAATGTTTTACCTGGAATTGATCAAGTCGTACCTGTTGATGTTTACGTACCTGGTTGTCCTCCACGTCCTGAAACTTTAATTCAAGGATGTATGCTTCTACAAGAAAAAATCAAAAGGATGAAAGCACGTTAAGGTGAATATGAATGAGTACAACTGAAACTACAACCCCACCTCCAAAAAAAACTGAAACACCACCAAAAAAAGTTGAACCAACTCAAGTAGATGAGAATCTTCCACAGTTTGAAAAATCTCTAGCTGATTCAATTACAAAAAAATTCCCAAATTCTGAAATTGCTTATGTAAGACAAAATCGTGTTAGACTAAATATTAAAAAAGAAGACATTGCTGAAGTTGCAAAATTTACTCGTGATGATATGAATTTTGATCACGCTGAATCAGTTAGCGGCGTAGATTATCCTGATCAAAAAGAAATTGAAGTTGTATATCATTTAGGTTCATACACTGAACCAACTTTAAGCTCACAAATCCTCGTTTTAGCAACTCGTGCACCACGAGAAGATGATCCTAATCCTGGCAACGATACAACTAGAATTCCTAGCTTATGTGAAATTTATCCTAGTGTTTCATTTCATGAACGTGAATGTTTTGAGATGTTGGGCGTATACTTTACTGGGCATCCTGATAATAGGCGAATGTTATTGCCTGAAGATTGGGCTGATATCCCCCCACTTAGAAAGGACTTTGATAATAAAGGTAGATGAAGATGGCTGAACAACTCCCTCCAGGTTTACAATTAGACAAAGTCGATGACCGTATAATGACTTTAAGTGTAGGTCCTCAACATCCAGGCTCCGGTCACATGAGAATAATTGTAAAAATTGACGGTGATTATATTGTCCATTGTGATCCTGACCCAGGATATGTTCACAGAGGAGAAGAAAAAATGGCTGAATATAGAAATTATATCACTAACATACCTCATTTAGAGAGACCTGTTATTCATGACTCTTGTAATGTTTTGTACCCATACTGTCTTGGTGTCGAAGATATGCTGGGAATTGAAGTCTCTGAGCGTGCAAAATATGTCCGAGTAATTGCAGCTGAGCTTAATCGCTGTATCTATATTCAATATTGGCTTGCCATCTATGGAATTTTCTTAGGACATTCAACGATGTTTATGTGGCCTGCTGGGGATCGTGAACTCTTCATTGATTTAATGGAGAAGATTTCTGGTGCACGTGTGACTCATGCATACTTTGTTCCAGGTGGCGTACGAAATGATCTTCCTGCAAATTTTGAAGATGTTTGTTTACGCCAAGTAAACTATTTTGAAAAACGAATTAAGGAATATGGTGATGTTTTTTATGATAACCCAATTCTTAAAGCCAGAACCGAAAACACTGGTGTTTTGACTAGAGAAAATGCACTCAAGCTAGGTGTCACCGGTTCTGTTTTACGCGCAAGTGGTGTTGATTTTGATATTCGAAAGAAGGAGCCATATGATGCCTATGGTGAATTAGATGTTCAATCAAATGTATTGAAATCTGGTGATTCTTACGCACGTGCTAAAGTTCCTTGGCTTGATATGATGGACAGTTGTAGAATTATTCGCCAAGCATTAGAAAAAATGCCAAAGTCAGGTTCTGTTAGAACAAAACTAAAACCAAATCCAAAAGGTGGTGATGATGAAGTTTATCGTAGAGTCGAATCTGGTAGAGGTTCTCTTGGAATGTATATCGTTTCAAAGAAAAAACCAGAACCATACAGATTAAAAATTAGTGTTGGCTCATTCCGTAACCTCATTGCAATGCCTCATCTCTTAGTTGGTGAAAAACTCGGAAATATGCCATCTGTATATTGGAGCCTAAATTACTGGCCAGTGGAGGCAGACCGATAATGTCAGTTATTGCACCAAAATTCCGATTAGGATATTTCATCAAATCTATTTTAGATAATGTATTTTGGATTTTACTAATCGTTACTCTGATTGGTGTTCCTGCAATTCAGGTCTTATTGTTTGCATTAGATTTACCTGTGATAAATGGTGAATTAATGACACCATTCCTTGCGTTGACGTGGTTAGCTGATCCATCTAGAATGTTGCCGATAGTTAAGACATTAATGCAGACTGATATTTTCCGTGTTGCGGTTTTCCCTGGATTTGGCTTTGCGGCTTTACTTGCAGCAGGTACTATCTTTGTAGAACGAAAGATGCTTGCAAAATTACAATTGAGAGTTGGACCACTTTATTGTGGAAAGGTTGAAGGAATTTTGCAATTAATGGGTGATGGTCTTAAGCTAATCTCAAAAGAAATCATCATTCCTGCAAAAGCAGACAAACCCATCTTTTGGGCTGCACCTGTTTTGTTTGTTGCAACTGCGGCCGCATTTTGTGCTCTAATTCCTGTTGCACCTGGTTGGGTAGTAGCTGATGTTGACTTGGGGTTATTAGCTGTTTTTGCAGTAATTGGATTTTTCCCAATTGTTACAATTCTTTCTGCTTGGTCTGCAAATAGTAAATTTCCATTCATTGGCGGAATTCGTGCACTTCATCAAATGATCTCATTTGAAATTCCTCTAATCTTATCATTGTTAGGTGTTGTAATCCTTACTGGTTCCTTAGATTTAGTTGAAATTATTGAAAGTCAATCAAGTTTCCCTTGGATTGTATTTCTCCCAATTGGTGCAGTTGTTTTCTTTATCACAATACTAGCTGAACTAGAAAGAATTCCATTTGATCTTCCAGAAGCAGAAAGTGAAATCGTAGCAGGATGGCTTACTGAATTCTCTGGAATGATGTATGGTTTTGTTCAATTAGGAACATACTTGAAGTTATATGCATTTGCAGCTCTCTTTGTTGTATTATTCTTAGGTGGCTGGCATGGTCCAGAAATTTGGCCTCCTTTCCCTCAAGAAATTATTGATGATGGAATTACCATGGGTCCATTGACTGTAACTATTGCAGATCTACCAATCTTTACTCAAGAGATGCTTAATGGAACAATTTGGTTTACACTAAAAACAGTGGCAGTAATTTTCTTCATTTTACTGCCTAGAGGTGTTTTCCCAAGAATTAGGATGGATATGTTGTTAAAACTTGGATGGCAAAAACTAATTGGACTTGCATTTGTTAACATGTTTATTGCTCTTGGATTGATTTATGCTGGAGTTCTTGGACCAGGAGGTATGTTCTAGATGAGCACTGCTAGTGGAATTATCAAAGCATTAAACTCTGGAATAAAACACATTGCACTAAAGAGATTCACACTACGTTATCCCGAAGAAAAACTAAAGTTCGTTGGAGATGGTTATCAATTTGATCCTTCTACTGGTGTTGGTATTGCAGGTCTAAAGGGACGTCATATGTTATTCCATGATCATTGTACTGGATGTCAGTTATGTTCAATTGCATGTGAAGGCGTTGCTGAGGCAATTGCCATGGTGAAAGTTCCTGAAGAGTGGAAACAAAATAAGAAAGCAATCATGCCTCAAATTGATTATGGAAAATGTGTTTTTTGTGGACTTTGTGTTGATGCATGTCCATTTTATTCATTATACATGACAAATGATTATGAATTATCTTCTTTTACTAAAGAAGCGTTGATCTATACTCCTGCTCAGCTTTCAGTGAAACCTGATGTTGATCAAGATGTAGAAATAAGAATTACAGATAGAGGTGCTGACCATCGCTGATGTAGCTCTGTTAGGACTAGCTGTCTTAACCATTGTATCTGCAATTGCTGCACTTGAATTACGCTCGTTAATTTATGGTTCTATAGCTTTGATGGGAACTCTTGGTGGTGTTGCAGGTCTATTTCTGTTACTTGATGCACCGTTTGTAGCAATGTTCCAACTTGCTGTATATGTTGGCTCTATTGCAATTTTGATTTTATTTACCGTAATGCTTGTAAAAAGAGAACTCATCTTCAAAAAAATTGAAGATCCAAAACGTCGATATGCTGGGATTGGTTTGATGTTAGTTACTATGGTATCCTTAGGTGCAGTAGTAATGAACTCTGGAATTGATACTATTTCCACTGATGAACCTGCAATTGACTTTAGAAATATTGGTGAGGACTTTTTGACATATTATTGGCCTGCTTTGATAATTATGGCACTAATTTTGGCAGGCTCTATAACTGGAGCACTTGTTTTGGCTAGAAGGGATGATGGAGTAGAAAATGACCAACGAACTGATTGACTTTATAATTGTCTCGATTGCCATGCTGGCAATAGGCATCTATGGATTATCTGTAAAACGTAATTTCATTCGAATGTTATTTGCTGTGGAGATAATCATTAACGCTGCAAACCTGAATCTTGTGGCTTTTGCCAGATTCATACCTAGTAGTGGTGGGCAAACTATGGCATTATTTTCAATTGCAATTGCAGCAGCTGAGGTAACTGTTGGTTTAGCACTAATTATTGTCGCATATAGATTATACAAGAATATCGATATCACTGACTTTAGGAGCTTGAGAGGATAATGGAATATGCATTAATGCAAGCTGTATTTATCCCACTCTTACTGTCTCCTGTTGCATACATTTTGGGACGCAAAGCCGGTGTTACAGCAGCTACCTGGTTTACCTTTGGTGTATTGCTATATTGTACTGCATTGATAATCTTGGCTTCTCTTGAAGGAACGTATGAAGAACATTATCCATGGACTGAAATGTTTGGTGAATTTGGATTTGTTTTAGATGGTCTTGCAATTCCATTTGCAATAATGATCTATGTTCTATGTACAATACTTGCAGTATATTCAAAACCATACATGGTTCATAATTTTAAAGAAAAATTTGAGGAATTAATGCATGGTGAAAAAGAAGTTACTGATGGACATTCATCTACACTTGTAGAAACTCCAGAACTACGAAATTACATCAATTCTCAATCTGGAATTTACTTTTCATTATTCTTAGTGTTTGCAATGGGAATGCTAGGGACAGTTCTGGCAACAAATCTCATTGAATTTTATATCTTCTTTGAGGTGATGTTGATTCCTAGCTTTTTGCTTGTTGCATTTTATGGTGCAGGAAATCGTAGACGAATTGCGTTACAATTCCTATTTTGGACTCATGTTGGTGCAGTTGTACTATTGCTTGGTTTCTTAGCAATCGGTTTATCCGTTGGAAGTTTTGATTTTGTTGATATTAGACAAGCCGAACTACCTGAAGAGATTGTCTTAATTTCGGCTGTTGCAATTATAATTGGATTAGGTGTAAAATTAGCAGCATTTTTGTTCCATATTTGGTTGCCTTATGCACACGGTGCAGCTCCAACTCCAATTAGTGCACTTTTATCTCCAGCTATGATCGGTATTGGTGCATATGGACTATTCCGATTAATTGTTGAGTTTATGCCTCCGCAGTATGAGGAATTATCATTATGGTTGCACATATGGGGACTTGCAACTATGATCTATGGCGGTGCAATGGCACTAATGCAAGACGATATCAAACGATTGCTTGCATACTCTAGTATTAGTCAAATGGGATATATTCTATTTGGAATAGGTACATACTCTTCAATGGGACTTGCAGGTGCTGAGATGATGTATGTAACTCACGCACTTGGAAAAGGTCTTCTCTTCATGACTGCTGGAATCCTTATTGTACAAGTAGGTACACGAAGTTTATCAAAACTTGGTGGTTTGGCTGGAAAAATGCCAATTACTGCCGTTTGTGCTGTCATTGGAGCATTGACAATAATGGGTGTCCCACCAACTAGTGGAT
>CAYFOW010000013.1:0-33260 GCA_964344885.1 uncultured Candidatus Nitrosopelagicus sp.
TTTTTCACCTTGAGGACCCGGATAACCCTGAGGACCTGTTGGACCTTTTTCACCTTGAGGACCCGGATAACCCTGAGGACCTGTTGGACCTTTTTCACCTGTTGCGCCAACCTTGCTAGAGATAGTTCCAGTACGTTTTGGCGTAGATGTTCTTTTTGCAGGTTCAGGTGTAGGAGATGCCTGTTGTGAAACATATTTTTTAAGATTAGAAGGGATTTGAAATTCAAAGACAGAATTTACAGGTGAGAATTGATCTTGGACTACAACCCATACAGAATTTAATTCAGACAGAGATTCAGGCAGGGGATTTGATGGACTGCCAATAATTTCAGAAAATTTACCATTACTTACGTGTAAATGAAAGTTTTCAGACCATAATGCATCAAAATTACGCAAAGAAACATTCTCAGATTTAGGGGAATTTTGACAAATAGAGATTTTTACCTCAAAAACGCCAGAAGTATTACCAAATGGGGATTTTCCAGAAAGTTCAATTTGCAAGGTCATATCAGGACTGTAATTTCAAAGTATTTTTGTATTTATAAGTAATAACACGAGCGAGTTTTGAAAAATTTTACACATAAAAAATCAGAAACTTCAATCAACACAGAGTATTTAACTAGATATTTTGCGTAGCTGTAGTAATGAAGAAGCTTTTCAAAAAGAAAAATGATGAAGAAAAAGAGACAAAATCAGTAGATCTCAAAGATGAATCAAAGAAAAGCACAGCATTGACAAAAAAACAACAAGACAGTTTAGTTAGTTCAGATTTTAACAGAAACAAATTATTCAAAAAAGGTATTTTGCAAATGGCCGATGAGAAGCTAGAAGATGCAGCAAGATCATTTGAGTTGTGTCTAAGAATTGACCCAAATGACATAGAGGCAATGTTAAAGCTAGGGTATGCAAGATTTCATCTAGAAGATTATTCAGAAGCATTAAGGGTTTATGACAATGCACTTGAGATAGATGTCACAAATCCAGATGCATGGAATCTAAAAAGCCTGATTCATTATGAGCAAAAAAATTATGCTAAAGCATTAGATTGTGTAGAAAAAGCAATAGAGTCTGATCCAATTTTTGGAATGGCGCATTACAACCAAGCATGTTATCTTTCTATGTTAGGTCAGGTTTCTGAATCAATAGATGCGCTAAAAAGATCAATTGAGATTGATGTAAAAAATGCAAAACGTGCAGTCAAAGATAAAGACTTTATCAATGTAAGAATTGAAGAAGGGTTCAAGAGGATTATAGAAGTCGTAGTAATTGAATCACTAAGACAAGGGTACAATACAATTGGTTCAATTGTATGGACAACATTTTTGGATAAAGAAGATGCGCTAAAAGCACTCAGAGACCTAGAAGAAAAAGGATTAGTAACACATCATGAAAAACACCAAGGCTTCAATACAATTATTGTTTACGATATTGTCCCAGAAATGGCAGACAAGATTGATGTAAAAAAGAGAGGATTATTTGGAATACAAAAGAAACTACCAAAACCTGCAAAAAATCTCAAAGAGTTAAGCCATGCAATTCAATTCATGAAAGTTGCAATTGAACAAGAACAATTAGAAAATGCAATTAAAGGTTGTGATGAATTTATTGAACCTGAAAAATCAGGAGAGGAGATGATTGCAGAATTTATGGATATACATAGAGATATCAGATTACTCAAAGCAAGATTAAACGATAGAGGAATTGAATACATTCAAGATAACAAACCAAAACTTTTGGCAATGTTTGATAATTTAGAGGCAGCAGTAACTAGAAAACTTCGAAGTGCAATAGCACAGAATTAATTTACTCAGCAGATAAATCCCAATAGCTTGCGTTTTCTTGCTTGCCAATTGGTTTTTTGAGATTCTTCCATTCCTTAAATGAGCGAACATACAATTTCACATTTGGGAAGTCAACGGATTTTAATGCGTAATATGCCAAGCCCGATAAGGTCCCAACACTGCCACAGTAAGTGATTATTTCAGAGTCTTTTGATATTTCACGATTCTCAAATAAACGCCTCATATCATCATGTGATTTGATAATTTTATTTTCTGATGAGAGCGTCCTGTACGGTATGTTTACTGCACCTGGAATATGTTGTTCTAGAAAATTTAGTCGTTCACGATTATCTAATAATACCACATTGTCTTTTTCTTTTGCTTTTTCAAGATAATCAGCTGTTGCAACAATGTCTGATTGTAAATTTACAGAGTGTGTTTTGGAAGAAATATCAGGTATTGCAGAATCAGTCTCCAATCCCAAAGAATTCCATTGACTAAATGTGACATCAAGTAATGATACATCAGTATGACCAATGTACTCTAGTGTCCATGATACTCTAGATGCAAGAGCTCCAAATGTATCATCATACACTACAACACGGGTTTCATCATCTATTCCCATAGATTGTGCAAGTTTTAGAACATTTTCAGGACTATCATCAGATAGTAGCGTTGCCAAAGGCAGATTTACTGCACCTGGAATATGTTTTGCCTTGTAATCTTCGGCACGTCTTACATCTATTACACGTACACTGTTATCACGAATTTCTGAACGTAACACATCAGAATCAGTTATACGATTTTTTTGAGTCATGCAGCACACTCACCTTTTCCAGTAATTGTATGATAACTGGTATCACTACCATAATCAGAATAAAAGTCAGGATCATCGTCTTTTTTAGGTGGAATTATGATTGGTTCAAGAATAGTCTTGATGTCATTTAATGATTTGATTTTAGTATCATTATGTCCAGTTGTAATACGATGAATCCAAGATTTTAGAGTGTCATCAGGTTTTTTATCATTTTTGAAAGTATCAATAATTTTTAGGATTACATCAATTACTCTTTTTGCAGGGACACGTAGTACGTTTATTCCCAACATAGCATCACCATCAAAGCGTCCTCCTAGAGACATCATATAATTAGGGAACATGTCTTTGCCTTCTCTGCCCCCACCACCAAAGAATCCAATTGTAGCAATTCCATGATGCCCACATGAATTTGGACAGCCACTTATCTTAATTGTAGAGTCTGCAAGATCTTTGTCTTCATCTAATTTAGTCTCGATGAATTTACGTTGAATCTCTTTTGCCAATCTATGAGAGTTAGTAATTGCTAAATTACAAGATGTAGTACCAGAACAACCAACAGGTGAGACCATAGTAAGGCAACCAGGATTAGCAAGACCGATTTTTAATAATTCAGAGTATAGATTTGCCAAGTCATCTTCATGAACATATCTTATTACCATATCTTGTGCAAAACCAAGTCGTGCAAATCCTTCAGCAGAAAAGTCAGTTATAATTTTAGATAATGCATGCAGTTGATTTGATGTGATATCACCTGCTTCTAATGTAATGAATGCAGAACGGTACCCGTCTTGTTTTTGAGGTAAGGTATTGCTGTTGTACCATCTAGAAAAACCATCAGGTGTAGAGCCACCCTCACTAGTACTTACAGAAATTGGTCTAGTGATGTTATTTTCAGAATTATCTACATCAAGTTTTATTGCAACTGATTGAGTGAATCGAACTAGTGTTCTCTCAGATAATACTAGTGTCTTGAATTTTTCCCAACCCATCTCATGGACTAGATATCGCAATCTATTTCGTGCAAGATTTTTGCGTTCACCTAACCTATCAAAGAATCTAACTACAGCAATTGAGGTATACAGAACATCTTCTTCAGGGGTAAAATCTTCTAGTTGATATCCGATAAAGGATTTGTTTCCCAGACCACCGCCTAAAAATATTTTAAATCCGCGCTGTTTTATTCCGTTGACTTCACGGATTTGAGGTATTAGACCCACATCAACAATTCTAGACATTCCATGTTTTTCACAACATGAAAAAGTAAATTTGAATTTTCTTGGTAGAGCCTGATTTAGTGGGTTACGTAAGAAGAATTTGGCAGTTGCAAGTGCATAAGGAGTTGAGTCAAACATCTCATCTGGACAAACCCCACAAAGAGGACTTGCCATAACATTTCGTACTGCATTACCACAAGCCTCACGAGAAGTAAGACCAACATCAGTCAGACCATGCATAATTTCAGATACATCTTCAAGTATAACCCAATGAAGCTGAATGCTTTGACGAGTTGTTATATGTGCACCACCAATAGAGTATGCATCACTTAATTGAGCAATTTTTTCTAAATGTGCAGGATAAATTTCGCCTGCAGGGATTTTGATTCGCACCATTGCATAGTCATCAGTAAGCCTTGTCCCATAAGCACCATGTTGTAATCTAAATCTACGAAACGATGCAGGATGTACATCACCCTGTCTGTATTGCTTTACAGTTCTTGCAAAATTGTCTGCTTCAACTCTTTTTGACCAATCAATTTTAGGTTCTTTTGGTTTAGATGCATGAGTTAAATCCATAGTCATGTGTAAACGAACTCGTCTGAGTTTGGTTATAAATTTTTGATATACGGGAATTTTTGCACATATATGATACATGAGGCATCAAATTGCCTGAATTGCCATCAAATCAATAGAAGGTTTGACAAAGTATTAATTAGATTTGGAAAAAAATTAGGCATGCAAGAGTCTGTAAATGAACAAAGACCAGAGAAAATTTTCGCCGATGCAAAGGAAGTAGAGATTACAAGAGCAATAGCTGAGGAATTTTACACGGTTTTACAAGACAGGGCAGAATCAGATGTAATAGTGATTGGTGCAGGACCAGCAGGATTAACTGCATCACGTGAATTAGCATTAATGGGATACAAGGTTTTAGTTATTGAGCAGAATAATTACTTAGGAGGCGGATATTGGCTTGGGGGATACATGATGAACCCAGTAACTGTAAGAGCACCAGCTCAGAAAATCTGGGATGAATTAGGAATTCCATACAAAAAAGCAGGAGAAGGCCTTTACCTTACACCAGGACCACATGCAGTATCAAAATTAATTGGTGCAACATGTGATGCAGGAGTAAAATTTCTTAATTTAACAAAATTCGATGATCTAGTTCTAAGACATGGAAGAGTTGCAGGAATTGTAGTCAATTGGATGCCAGTTTCAGCATTACCAAGAAACATCACATGTGTGGATCCTATAGCATTAGAAGCAAAGATGATCATCGATGCATCAGGTCATGATTCAGTTGCAGTAAAAAGATTAGTTGATAGAAACATGGTAGAATGGAAAGGGATGAATCCAATGTGGGTTGATCAAGGAGAAGAACATGTCGTACACAAAACAGGCGAAGTTTACCCAGGACTAGTTGTTGCAGGAATGTCAGTAACTGAAACCCACGGACTGGCAAGAATGGGTCCAACTTTTGGCTCCATGTTATTTTCAGGAAAAAGAGCAGCAGAGGTAACTGATCAAAAATTAAAAGAAATTGATAACAAGATTCCAAAGAAAGAATAAGATTTTTGAAGATAAAGAAAATTTACCTATATGATGAGCCGTCAGTTCCTCAAATAGATATAAAAAATCTTTGCAGATTTTTAGAGAGTTTACTAAAGATCAAAGTAGAGATTAAAGATAATTTCTTTGAGGGTTTAGAAACAGACCATGCTACAGATTTAGCAAGATGTAGAATTTTTGATGTGACAAAACCATTTGTACCAAATATACCAACACAAAAACAAGTTGAATTTGAAAAACAGACGTTTAGAGATTCATCAATAATGAATGAGACAGTCAGAGTCGAAGATGCAGCAAAAATTGAGCAAGTTACAATGTATGATGGTTTCAAAATTCAAGAGAACATAAGCGAAATTATTCAATGCAAATTAGATGAATTACATATCATCATAACAAACAGATTAACATGCACATATGATGAGAATGATTATAGATATCATGCAAGGGCAGTAATTTGTGCAAATCCTGCAGTTATATCAACTACTGGAATTGTTGAGGCTCCAGGAAAACCAAAAAAATACTATATAGAAGCATTAGCAAACAAGGCAGCAGGATTAGAGATTTCACCAATCAAAGAAAAATATCAGAAACAGTTCATAGATTATAATGATTCACGGATTTCAGAAGTAATGAAAGGTTATGCGTTGCAAATCATATTTTACGTATTGACAGGAAATGCATTTTGTGAATCAAAACAGTGTAGATTAAACAATGCCCATTGGCAAGAAGATCTTATTCATTCACAGATCAGTATAGGCAAATTATGCAATTACCATAAAGAGATCATCCAAGATCTATTATGATTTAAATTAATCAATACAAAAATTTGATTCATGATGGCAGATAATTCAGAGGCCAGTGTTTTAGTTGAAAAAGAACCTCCAAAAATGCCCGATAAAAAAAAGACAAGTTATGACGTCATAATTATTGGAGCAGGCCCATCAGGATATACTGCAGGAATATACACCTCAAGAGGCAGATATGAAACATTGATCATATCAGGTATCTTACCTGGTGGACAATTAATGAATACTACAGATGTAGAAAATTATCCAGGATTTGAAGATGGTGTTATGGGTCCGGATTTGATGATGATTATGAGAAAACAGACAGAAAGAATGGGTGCAACAATAGTAGATGATGAAGTAGTTAATGTAGATTTTCGACAAAAACCATTCAAAGTTTTAACTGCATCTGAAGAATATGAAGCAAAAGCAGTCATTATCTGTACAGGGGCAAACCCAAGAAAGTTAGGAATTGAGAGTGAGGAGACATTCAAAGGCAAAGGCGTATCATATTGTGCTACATGTGATGGTGCATTTTTTAGAAATCAAGAGTTAGCAGTAGTTGGAGGAGGAGATTCAGCAATTGAAGAAGCCATATTCCTTACAAAATTTGCAACAACTGTCCACTTAATCCACAGACGTGATGAATTCAGAGCAAGCAAAGTAATGCAAGAAAGAGCAATTGATCATGAGAAAATTAGAGTTCACTGGAATAAAAAAATCAAAGAGATTAGTGGAGACCAAAAGGTACAGCAAATAATACTAGAAGATACAAAGACTGGAGAGACATCAGACCTACAAGCAGGTGGAATTTTTGTTGCAATAGGACATGACCCAAACACAAAACTCTTTGAAGGACAAATTGAATTAGATGCAGGAGGATACATAGTAAGAAAACAGAATACAGAGACAAGTATTAAGGGAGTGTTTACTGCAGGAGATGTTCATGATTCAAGATACAGGCAAGCAATTACTGCATCAGGGTTTGGTTGTATGGCAGCAATTGATGTAGACAGATATTTACAGGAAAATTAGATTACATATATGCAATCTCGGACATGTGTTCTGCATTATTTAGTGCAGAGTCAAATTCATCTTCTGTGAAGATGTTTTGGTTAATGTAAAGACTTTTGAATTTTCTTGCATCATCTGCAAAAATTCCAACTGCAACACCACCATCAATTGGATATTTGTCCATTGCAGCATATACGGCACCTGATGATGGACTAACAAGCAGTTTATCTTTTGAGTAAACATTTTTCATTGCAGCAAACGCAGTTTCATTATCAATAGTTATCCAGTCATCTACCACACACTCACGTTTTAAGAAGAGATCAGGTTTTGCAGATTCTTCAAAGTTTCTCAAACCCTGTATTAGATGATTTTGTTGTGGTTGAACTGCAATTACTTTGATGTCAGGATTTTGTTCTTTTAGGTATGTGGATATGCCAGTGACAGTTCCACCAGTACCAATTCCAGTAAAAAAGTGAGTCACCTTTCCTTCAGTCTGTTTCCAAATTTCAGGGCCAGTACCTTTGTAGTGACCCATAAAATTTGCCTCATTAGAATATTGATTTGGTGAATAATATGTCTCAGGTCGAGATGATGCAATGGATGTAGCAAGTGCTATACTTTGGTCTGTACCTGCACCAACCTTTGGACATAGATCATCACTTGTCTCATACATTTTTGCACCCAGTTTTCTTATGATATCTTTTGTTTCATCACTTGCTTTTTCAGGGATTACAATCTCTACTTTGTAACCAAGTAATTGAGCAATTCCAGTTAATGCAATTCCAGTATTTCCAGAGGTGGGTTCAATAATGATACTCTCACCGCGTTTTAAAATTCCACGTTCTTCACCGTCTTTGATCATCCAAAATGCAGCTCTATCTTTTACAGAGCCGAATGGATTATGACCTTCTAATTTTGCATGGTATGTTGTGGTATCATTTGATAATGAATTTAATTTTACAAGAGGTGTGTTTCCTATTTGATCTAAAGCTGCAGGATCTAAGACAGTTTTTGAAGACATTGATTACTTTACCTTCTTAATTAGAAATTCAATTTCGTTTTCTTTGACGTCTATTTTTACTAGTTCATGACCTTGTCGATTAACCCAACGAGAGATATCATCTTCTGCTGCAGGATCATCAGCTAAAACAGTTAAGAGATCACCTACTTGCATTTTTTCTAGTTCAATTTTTGTTCTAAATACTGGTTCTGGACAGAACAAACCACGAGCATCAAATGTTTTTTCAGAAATATTCATTCACCTGTATAAGATAAAACCACTCTTGTCTATATTAAAATCTATTATTTTTTAGCTTCACCTACACGCATCAAATCATGAAAGAATTATCATCCATAGTAATTTAGAACAGTATCATTTTTGCAAGAGTACCTAGATTTCTAGATTTAATTGAATCAATAGGGTATCCTTCAAAATTAATTTTCTTAGATATTTTCTTTAATCCAGAAACCGTCATGTTACAGATCAATCTCCAAAAGAAACTATCAGGATATTTCAGATATGTATCTCGTAATAGATGAAATGCCCATATGTAACGAGGGTAAAATTCTGCCAAATATTGATCAGTATATTCCGATGAATTTTCTATTTTGTATCGTAAATGCTCAATTATTTCATTAGTTTGAAAATATCCGGTTTTTTGAATTTGTATTTTGTTATGTTTTAATGCAGATAGTATTCCATCAAGTGAGTTTTCAGACTCTATCAAGTTGATACACCTACCTAGGGTAGATGCAACATGAGAATCGCTGCCTGCAACCACAGGTAAGTTATGATCTTTTGCAAATTCTTTTGCCTTAAGATTAGAGTATACATCAACATTTGAGCTATTAAAGACCTCAAATACATCACAAGATAGTGAATCTTCACGCAATGCATCAATTAGACTAAATGGATGAGGTGCGATGGTTATGGCATCTTGCTTTTTTGCATTATCAATTATTTCAGGCAAAGTCAGTCCAGCAGGAATTTCCTCAGTTAGTCCATAGACTAAAACGTGTGATTCATGATTAGTAGATACTTCGACTGCAGGATATACGCAAATGTTTTGAAATTTGGAATGATCTTTTTGATACTGCAACATTTGATTATATCCATCAAGTGTGTTGTGATTAGTCACAAACAATACATCAAGATTTAATGAATGAGCTTGTTGAAATTGTGCTTCAATAGTAACATTACAATCAAAAGGTGTTTCATCCTTTCCAACGTGGCCATTTGAAAAAACATTATGACAATGAATTTCAGATTTTAATAAATCCAATATGACGCAATGAAAATTGATTCGTATTTAATTTTTAAAAAAAGCATACGGTCATTTGAATAGATCTTGCTCATCAGGACGTAACAATTCAGAAATTTCTGAAGGACTTGATTCAAAAGATAAATTCCGAATTATTGCAGCAGGGCATTTTTTTTCTTTTCCCATTACCAATTCAGCTGATGAGCAAATCTCATCAGCAGTAGCAATTGCAGTAACACGTAATTCCCTTCCAAACGTATCAGGTTTTCCAGCATAATCAGAGATTGGTTTTATTCCTGCAACTCCAATTGCAATATCTGTCTGACCCATTCTAAATGGACGTCCAAATGTATCAGATATGATTACTGCAAGTTTCTTTCCAGTCTTTTGAGTTAATGCATCCAAGATACGTTTAGCTGATTGATCAGGATATTTTGGGAGTAATGTTGCAAAACCTAGTTTCACATTGCTTTCATCAATTCCAGCATTTGCACATACAAATCCACGATGTGTCTTTACAATGATTACCTTGTTTTGCATTCTCACAATTCTGGTACTTTCAGAGAGAATCAGTTCAACAATTCTAGGATCCTTGCCATATGATGAGGCAATTCCATTTGCAAGAAGCGATGGGGTAACAGAAGACAAATCAACTAAGCGGTTTTCTTGTTTTGAAATAATTTTTTGAGATACTACAATTACATCATTATCCTGCAATGAATCACAGTTATCTAGTATCATCTGTGCAATATCATCACCAGGACATACATCAGATTCAATATTTACAGGAGTAATTG
Source organism: uncultured Candidatus Nitrosopelagicus sp. (assembly GCA_964344885.1). Taxonomy (GTDB): domain Archaea; phylum Thermoproteota; class Nitrososphaeria; order Nitrososphaerales; family Nitrosopumilaceae; genus Nitrosopelagicus. The sequence continues at coordinate 10,245 of CAYFOW010000013.1, forward strand.
AGATTGAATTCATCGTCGTATGAAGTTTTTTTCTGAAATGTATAAAGATTAACTGGCAGTAGCGTGAAGTTCTACCTCTATACCATAATGAGAATTTATCAATCCAATAATTTTTGTCATGTCTTTCTCATCTAGAGTTACAGTAGCCAAATCTTTTACCAAATCTTGTGCACGAAATGCAATTCCAAATCCACAGATATCAAATAGTTTTACATCATTTGCGCCATCAACTATTACTGTAATGTCCTCTTTTTTCTCACCCCATTCAGCAATCTTGATTTTTGCAGATTTTGCCTTGTCTGCATTTACATTAACAATTACATCATCTAATTTTCCATCTTTGAAAATTAGTTCATTAGTATATACAAAATCAAGTCCTAGTTCCTCTTTTAGTCTATCAGTAATGATAGTAAATCCTCCAGATACGGCCATAATTTTCCATCCTGCTGCTTTTAGCGCTCGACATGCTTCTTTTGCACCTGTCATTATAGGCAGTGAGTCTGCAACTTCTTTACAAGTATCATAATCTAATCCTTTTAGCTGCTCAACACGTCTACGTAATCCATCCTCCCAGTCAATCTTTCCTTGAATTCCTTGTTTGGTAATTTCCCAGATCTCTTTTTCCTTGTTGAGTTTTTCAGCAAGAATTGGCAAGTATTCTGCATCATACAAAACACCTTCAACATCAAAAATAGCTAGCAATGATTTTCTAATTTTGAGCCCCGATTTTAATAATATTAAAGTTTAACAAAGATTTGTGATCGCAGTTCAAGTAAGTATTTATCATACGAAATCAAATAATCACTATGTCAGACGGAGAGCTTGAATTCAAACATGAAGTTCCAGTACAATCAAGAGAAAAAAGACAGATGTTACCAAAAGAAGTCAAAGAAGAACTCAAAGCTTCAGGTATGATGGATGAAAAAGGCAAGTTAAAACTAAAAGGAGTGAGTCCAAAGATGCTCAAAAAAATGAAGCAAGAATACGTTGATTGTCCAGTGGTAGGCGAAGAAGTTCAGTTCATTCCATGTTTTGTATGTCCAAATTTTCAGAGCAGGGTAATGGGCAAAGTCTTGTGTAAAGGCGATAAATTATAAAAAAATTGTTTAAAGACTTGACGCAATCTGTTTGATTCGGCGAATAATCTTTAATTTCTTCTCAATGCTGAGGTTAGGTTCTACAGTGACAAAGATTGTTTTTGTCTTCGTATACACCACAATTTGAGTGACATTTTCTCTCTCAATATGGACATAGTTTACCTTACCAAGGGTTTTATCAAATTCCTTACGCATCTTTCTACGTAATGCAACTTGTGCACAGAAATGTTCTTGTTCACGTTGTGACTCTAAAGATGTCTTTCCACCTTTCATGATACCTTCAACCATGTTACCTTTTAGATCAAGAATTGCAGCAAATCTAGTCTTTGCATCTAAAGAAAGGATTTTTTCAACAACCTTAATCCAATTAGTTCCGTTTGCCATTAAACTTGAAACTCAACCAAGAGTAATTAAGAATTGTGAATAAGAAAAGCTCATTATACTGATCGATTAGGACAGATTAGATTGGGAAAGGAAATTGGCATTACAACATCAAAGGATAAAGATTTTAGTGAATGGTACACTCAAGTTGTAATCAAAGCAGAATTAGCAGATTATGCACCAGTAAAGGGATTGATTGTTCTCAGACCAGATGGTTATTCAATTTGGGAATCAATCAAAGAATCACTTGATAAAAAATTAAAAGCCACAGGGCATAGAAATGGATTTTTGCCAGTCATGATTCCAGAATCATTACTTGGAAAAGAGAAAAAACATTTTGCAGGATTTAATCCAGAAGTATTTTGGGTTACACACTCAGGTAATTCAGAGATTGGAGATAAATTGGCATTACGTCCAACATCTGAAACATTAGCATACTCGCTTTATTCAAAATGGATTAAGAGTTACAGAGATTTACCATTAAAGATTAATTTTTGGAATACGGCATTGCGTGCAGAGATTAAAGCAACCAAACCATTTGTCAGAACATCTGAATTTTTGTGGCAAGAAGGACATACGGTTCATGAGACAAAAGAAGAAGCAGAAAAAGAGGTAATGGGTATTTTAGAGATTTACAAAAATACAGTTCAAGATGAATTAGCGATTCCAGTAATTACAGGTAAAAAAACTGAGAAAGAAAAGTTTGTAGGTGCCATCTACACGATGACTATGGAGTCATTGATGCCAGATGGCAAGGCATTACAGATGGGCACATCACACTTTTTGGCTCAGAACTTTTCAAAGCCATTTGAGGTAAAGTATCTGGATAAGAACAATGTTGAGAATTTTGCATGGCAATCATCATGGGGTGTTTCATGGAGGTTGATTGGAGGAATGATTATGACACATAGTGATGATAGGGGATTAGTATTACCACCAAAAGTTGCACCGACTCAGGTAGTAATCATTCCAATTTACTATTCAGATGAAGACAAAGAAACTGTATTAACAAAGGCAAAGGAGATTTTTGATGAATTACAGGAGAAAGGGATTAGAGTGAATTTAGATGATAGAGATGAGTTAACACCTGGATTCAAATTCAACAACTGGGAGCTAAAAGGAATTCCAATGAGAATTGAGATTGGACCAAAAGATATTGCAAATGATAAGATCATGATTGCAAGAAGATTTGATAAATCAAAAGAAAGTTTTCCAATTCAAGATGTTTATCGAGTTGTGAAATCAGAATTAGATTCAATTCAGAAAAAGATGTTTGATGCAGCAACAAAGATTCTCAAAGAGAGAACCAAAAAAGTATCAAACTATGACGAATTCAAGGCACAGTTAGAGAAAGGGATGATGTTAGAGGCACCATGGTGCGGTCAGACACAATGTGAAGATAAAGTAAAAGAAGAGACAGGTGCAGACATACGAGTGTTGTCAGAGGATACAGAGGATGAACAGTGCATATACTGTAAGCAAAAAAGCAGTACACGAGTCTATTTTGCACGAGGATATTAATATCAAAAAAAGATTCACAAAACAATGGCTAAATTATTTGGTATTGCAATTGCAGTAATTGCTATTGCAGGATTTGGAATTTCATCATATGTTTTTAGTGAGAATCCAATTCAATTACAAGACATGCTAAAACCAACTAATTCAGACAAGGAAGGATACATTGCAAAGATTGACAAATGTCTAAAGGAGCAGACCATGCATGAGGGAATGAGTCTAAATTCATTCCAGATGCAAATGGCCGAAGTTTTCAAAGATAAGGCAGAAAATGCAGAAAGTACTGCAGAATTAGATGAAATATTAGATAACATGTATCAAATTACAGATTGTAAACCATGAGTGAAAAGAAATGTGTCCTGTGTGGATGCAAAGATCACAGATTGGTGGGATGCATCAAACATAAAACAAAAAGATGTAGTTGTTTTAGGTAATCACATTACATGTTAAACAGCAAATCAATCTGAACAATTCCCTGATAAATCAAAATAAAAAATATTGCAAATCCAGTCAAGAAAATAATTCCTAAAATACTGAGAATTTTCAGCCATATTTTTGGTTTAAAATCATCTAAAATGTATCGTCCAGTCACCAATCTAAAGTTAAAGACTGCAATTACAGGTGCAATCAGAAATGAGACAATTGTTGCAAAATCTACTAATTGTTTTAGATTTTCACCAAAATAAGATACGACAATTACTGCACCTATAGAAATCACAAGAAGAAACAAGACATGTCGTCTTCTAGATAATGAATCAGGTTTTGTAGAATTTTTTTCAAGTAATAGATAAGTGATTCTACCCAAAGTCCGAGAATATCCGTCAAAGACTGCTATGATAGTGCCAAACATCACACTAAATGCAGAAGATGCAATTATGATATAGCTCCATTCTCCAATTGTCTCAGTATACATTGAGACTACCTTATTTGCAAATAACGCATTGTTATTTGGAAGTTCTTGTCCTGTATCAAAAAAGATGTACGCACCCAAAATCACAAAAAATAATGCCAAAATTGCAGTAATTACATATCCCAAATTAAAATCAAGTAAAGTCTCCCTTAGATGCGGTCGAAAATTCGTCTGCTTTATTCTCTCCAATGTCCATAAGCTATGCCAACTAGAAATATCAACAGGCATTGGCATCCAGCCCATCAATGCAATTACAAAAAATATTCCTGCAGAAGATAAAAAGTCAACTGCAAAAAAGTCAGGTACAGTAGATACAGGCCCATTTAACAAGGCAAGCACAAATGCAGTTACAGTAGATATCACCAGTACGGCTCCAATTATTTTGATTAGACCATTTAGTGCTCCAAATCTACCAATGCTCAAAATAACAATACATACAGAAAACAATATCACAAGTGTGGTAATTCCTTCTAATTCAAGTCCGAATAAATTTTCAAGAAAACCAGCAGTGACAAAACCTACTGCAGCAGTAATGATAAACATCGAAGATACAGTAATTACAAGATACAAAATTAGGACATGTTTTCCAATCTTTTCATATCCATCTATGATGCTTGTTCCCGTTACATTGGCATAACGTGAGGCAAATTCAAAGAATGGATATTTGAAGAGATTAGCTAAAATTACAAATCCAATTAATGCAAATCCAAATTCTGCACCTGCACGCGTAGACTGCATTAAATGAGAGACGCCAATTGCGGTACAAGCAAACAAGAGTCCAGGTCCAAATGTACTTATGAATCTATTTTTGAATTTATCCAATTTTTTCAAATGATTACATTTTGTTTTATAATGTATCGGCCATTCTAGAAAATCAAGAAAAAAAATATGTATACGATATAAGATGAATCTTACATGGTAACAATTTCAGAGCAAAAGACAGGAATCAAAGAATTATTCAACTCTACAAGAAAAAAGACTCTGGAATTAGTGCAAACTCTAGAAAAAGACGATTATGTAGTTCAGACAGCATTTTTTATGAGTCCACCAAAATGGCATATTGGACATGTAAGTTGGTTATTTGAGATTGTAATGAGCAAGACTGTAAAAGATTACGAGTTTTATTCAGAGGAATTTTCAAAGTATTTGAACTCTTACTATAGACAATTTGGAACCCCGCATGACAAAGGAAAAAGAGGCATCATGTCAAGGCCTACAACTGATCAATTACTGGAATATCACAAGATAATCACAGATAGAGTAAATCAATACATTTCATCAGATATGAATGAAAAAAAACAGTACCTGTATACAATGGCAATCAATCATGAGTGCCAACACCAAGAATTACTTGTATATGACTTACAACATCTTTTAGCTGACAGATACAGACCTGTAACTAAGAATACGCCACCTGCAGCAACTGCCACACCAAAAGAACCAATCAAGGTTAAAGGAGGAATTTATGAGATGGGTTATTCAGGAAATGATTACTGTTACGATATCGAATTACCAGAACACAAAGTATACCTAAATGATTACATCATTGATCCATTCCCCGTAACTAATCAACAATACATGGAATTCATTGAAGATGGTGGCTATGAGAATTTTAGACATTGGTTATCAGATGGGTGGGAGAAGGTCAACAAAGAAAAATGGACAGCCCCACTATACTGGGAAAAGATTGATGGAAAATGGCATACAAGGGACTTTACAGGATTACACGAAATAGAGCCTGATGAGCCAGTATGCCATGTAAGCTATTATGAAGCAAGTGCATATTGCAAATGGGCAAAAAAGAGATTGCCTACAGAAGCTGAATGGGAAAAGGCCGCATTATGGGATGATGAACACCAGACAAAGACCATCTTTCCATGGGGAGATGATTTACCTGATTCAAACAAAGCAAATCTTTTAGAATCAAACTTGTGGAAAGTCACCAAAATTGGCACATACCCAGAAGGCAAAAGCAAGTATGGATGCCATCAGATGATTGGAGATGTATGGGAATGGACGTCATCAGAGTTTATGGGATATCCTGGATTTAAGACTGGATTTTCAGAGTACAATGACAAATGGTTTACCAACCAAAAAGTTCTCAGAGGAGGATCATTTGGAACACCAGAAATTTCCATTAGAGGAAGTTACAGGAACTTTTTCAGATTAGATGAGAGATGGTTGTTTGCAGGTTTCAGATGCGCTCAGGATGCATGAGATTTTGATAGTAACACAAGAGTAAAGTAATTTTTCTTATCAAACCACATCTGTTTTACATCAAATCCAGTATTTTTAGTCATCTTATGGATTTGATCAATTGAGAATTTGTGAGAGTGTTCTGTATGGATTAGTTCATCTTTTGCAAGAAGCAAAGACAGATTTGCACCAGGTATCTTTACATGTTGTCTGGAAAGTGATTTCACATGCATCTCAATTCGTCCATCAGTCTCATTATACCTTGCAAAATGTTCAAACTGTTCAAGATCAAAATCTGCACCTAAATCAGAATTAATCCTTTTGAGTACATTGAGATTAAACTCAGCAGTAATACCCCGAGAGTCATCGTATGCATCCTCAAGTACTTGTTTGTCTTTTTGCAAATCAAGACCAATCAAAAACAGATCATCATCTTTCATGCAAGAATGAATCTTTTTTAGAAAAATTTGGCCATCTTTTGGTTCAAAGTTTCCAAAGCTAGAGCCCAAAAATGCAATTAGATTTTTAGAGTCATCATAGTTTTTTACAAATTCCAGGCCAGATTCATACGTGTCAATTATTCCCGTAATGGATAATGAGCGATATTCCTTTTGTAATCTCTTTGCACTATTTTTTAGAATATCAGATATATCAATTGGAAAATACTCGACATGTTTTTGGTGTTTTTCTAGCACATCCAGAATTAGTCTTGTTTTAGTAGATGAGCCACTACCAAGTTCAACTAGTCTATAATCACCTTTGAGAAAATCAGGTAGTATATTTTGTATATTTTCTAAAATTTCAATCTCAGTTCTAGTTACATAATATTCAGGAAGTGTGCATATCTCTTCAAATAATTTGGAACCTGAATCATCATAGAAGAATTTTGGATGTATTGATTTGTTATTTTTTGATAATGTATAAGATAACTCTTCTGCAAAGGTCTTGAGGTTTTTTTTCTGTTGAGATTTAAAGCAGAAGAGATTTTTTCCTAATGCAAGTTTGTCATATTTCTGAGTGCCTATTTCCATAGTCATGGAGTGAGAAAATTGCAATTCACATAAAGGCTTTATGTTTTTGATTTTTTTGATTGCTTCCATTTGTCCATGTTAAACATGACAAAACTTGCCATAAACACGATAATCATTGCAATGCCAGTTACATACGCATAATTGAATCCCTCGCCAGGATGATCAGTATCATGATAGTAAGATATTGCAATAGTTGCCAGTAACAAGATAACACCAAGTGCGGTTAATTTTTGATGGGTTTGCAATGATTTTGGTTTTTTTTACGATATATGTGCCTGTTGAACGGGGAAAATTTTTTAGAATCATGCAAAATATAATTTCATGAATAATCAAGATACCGCAATAAGAATTCTAAAAAATATGGTAGAATCAGAGAATGGAACCATTCAGAGACTCAAAGCAGGTGCAGACCCAAAAGTTGAAGGATACGAGTTATACCAGTCTTTGATTGTAATGAGTGAGATAAATGTAGAAAATCTCAATTTAGCAATAAAACTACTTGAACAAAAAACATGATCTTAGGAAAAACTAATTGTATGAATTTTTCATCACAGATGACTTTGATATGATTTCTGATATTTTATTAATTAGAAACTACCAAAAATGATAGTGTTAAAACTCTCAATTAAGGACATTTTACGTCAAAAGAAGTTTCGATCAATTGCAATTATTTCAGGAATCTTTCTTGGAATACTATACCATTTCCTTACATTATCAAGCATTCCAGAACATATCACATATGATTTAGTAGTTAGTCCTCAGTACGTACTATCATCAATAGGATTGACTTTGATTGTTGCAGTTTTAGGCGGAATAAACATTGCACTAGTTGCCTACAACATCCAGACACAAAGAATGAAAAATATGAAAAAAAGTAGTGCATCTGCAATTTTTGGAGGTGCACTGACTGCATTTACTCCAGGCTGTCCTGCATGTACAACATCACTTTCTGCCGTATTAGGAATTGTAGGGGGGTTGGTCATATTCCCATTACAGGGATTAGAGTTAAAATTAATCTCAGTTGCAGCATTGACGTTTTCAATTTGGTGGGCAATGAGAAATATCAACAATGCAAGTTGTTGTTCGATGAAACAGTGATCTTGAATGGGCGAAGTCCTCAAAGTAGAGAAACTCTGCAAACAGTTTGAGAAGAAGAATTTTTTTGGTACACAACTATCAATTGTAAAAGCAGCACAAGATATCTCATTTACACTAAACCAAAAAGAGACAATAGTAATTGCAGGCGAATCAGGTTCAGGAAAAAGCACAATTGCCAAGTTAATCCTGCATTCAATTACAAAAGATTCAGGCAAGATAATTTTTGAAGGAAATGAAGTAACAAATGATTTGAAAAATTTCAAGATGAATTGTCAGATGGTGCAACAAGACCCGTATGATTCCATAAATCCAAGAATGAAAATTTCAGACATTATTTCAGAGCCGTTAGAGATTCACGGAATAGGGGATAAAAATGAAAGAAGACAACGAGTCATTGATGTATTAAAAGAGGTCAAACTTGAACCTGCTGAACAGATAATTTCAAAATATCCACACATGTTATCAGGAGGTCAAAGGCAACGAGTTGTTTTAGCTAGAGCACTAGTTACAAAGCCTATGATAATCATTGCAGATGAACCAGTTTCAATGCTTGATGTATCAATTCGAGCAGAAATGTTATCACTAATGCAAGAAATCCAGGACAAACACAGCATTGCATTTATCTACATTACGCATGATTTGGCTACTGCCAGATATTTCGGGGATAGAATAATCATCTTATACCTTGGAAAGATAATGGAAATGGGCCAAATCGATACAGTTCTGACAAAACCATCACATCCATACACACAGGCACTAATCGATGCAATATCAGAACCAGATCCTGATAACCTATACAAAGAAAAAAAGATTCGAATCAAAGATGCATCAAACATTGATGTCTATTCAGGTTGTAGATTTCGCGCTCGTTGTCCATATGCAATTGACAAATGCACACAAGAGCCAGAATTAGAAGAGGTTTTAGAGCAAAAGAGTGTAGCGTGTTTTAACAGGTTATAGACTAGCCAACCATTGAAGGAATACGCTTGTCCTTATACAGTACAACATTTGAGACACCACCTTTTGGAAATACACCATAGATGAGTTTGGCTTTTTGTACGACAGAGTCTTTTAGAGATACCATCAAAAATTGACTACCCTTTGAGCGTTCTTCAATGATTTTAGATAGTCTCTCAGAGTTTGGTGCATCAAGGTGTGCATCTACTTCATCAAACAGGTAAAATGGAGAGGGTTTTAGTTTCTGCAATGCCAAAACAAACACGATTGCAGCAAGCGTCTTTTCACCACCACTAATTGATGTAGCTCCTCGTTTTGGTTTATCTGGGAATTGAATCCAGTAAGACATACCAGAATTAAATATGTCATCTTCATTTTCTAATTCTAACCATGCATTTCCTTTAGTCATTTGCATGAATATTCCACGAATCTCTTTATCAACAGTATCAAATGCATCAAGGAATGTCTGACGTTTGTCTTTGTCAACTGATTCAATGAATTGAACGATATTGGTGCGTTCTTCTTCTAATTCATTATGTCTTGTAGACATGGAACGGTAACCATCTGATACTTCAATGTATTTTTGAGGTGCAATCGAGTTTAGGGTCTCTCCAAGTTTTGTTTGCTCAGAGTGTAGTTTCTGAACTATGTGCTCCACATCATATGTATCGATTTTTTCATCATATCCATATGTTGAGAGAATTTGTTCAAATTCTGTTTGTCTCTTTGTGTAATCAGCCAAGTCACGCTGTAGTCCATAAGAGATTCTCTCAAATCCGTTGATCTGTTTTGAAAGAGAATCTTCTTTTTTACGTAGTTCGTTTAGTTGATTATCAAATTGTTTTACATCACCGACTGATGTTCCATAACTTTCAAGAAGTTTTTGTTCTTCATCTCTTAGCAGAGTTATCTCTTTTTGAGAAGAATCACGTACTCCTTCAAGATATTTCAATTTACCATTAATTTCATGACGTTCCTTGTTTAGCTCAACACGTTCCTCAACTAGAGAACGTAGATGATTTTTACAACGTGCCTCATTACCAGATTCAGTCCCTATCTCCATCTGACTATCTCGGTATTGACGATTAATCTCAGATTGTTTTTGGTCCAGACCAGTTTTGTTTTGATTTAGTCTTTGAATATCAGATGCAATTTGAGATTGACGGGGGTCTGAATAATTCTGTTTTACAAGTGTGATTCGCTCAGATAAGGAATCTACTGCAGATTTTGCCTGGATTATTCGAGTTCCTAGTTGCTCCTGTTCCCGTAAGAGTTGCTTATTTCGTGAATGAATTTTGTTGTGTATATTAATTGCAGAAGACATTTGCTGATTAAAAGAGTCCAATTCACTGATTCTTGTAGCAAGATCTGTTTCAGATAACCTGAGTCTTTTATGATAATCACCAATGCGTGATTCAACTTTTTTTGTAGTAAGTTTTTTTGCCTGAATTATTTTTTTCAGTGATTTGATTGCCTGAAGCAAGCCGTCAACTGATGAGCTTTGAGAGATTATCTTAGTTAGTCTGGAGATTTTGGAATTCATATCAACTACAACTGCGCTTGCTTTTGCCTCAAAGAACTCACCATCCAAAGTTACAGTCTTGTAACCAGATTTTGAAATTCGGTATGCATCATTTTTTGAGTTTACCAAAATTATATTTCCAAACAAAAAGGTCCTAATTGGCACAAACTTTGAATCGCATTTTACAAAATCAGACAAAACACCAATCACTCCAGGGTCATTTGGAGTATCTAATTTGAAGTTAGGAATTGAATTTAGGGGAATGATTTTGAGTTTTGGTAATTTTTTCTCACGTGCAGTTTCAGCAAGACCCAGCAGAGTTTCAAAGTCAGGTACGATAAATGCCTTGATCCAATCAGAGCCTGCAGAAAGCATTGCACGTTCATATTTTTTGTCCCAGGTTAGATTTTCATATACCAGTCCATCTATTCCCAACCGGTCTGCATTATCTTTGATTTGTGATATAGTGTAATCCTCATGCATTATACTTTTTACAACTTTGATCTTTTCAGCATACCTGTTTGCAGCACGTGATGATTTTTCTAAGATTTGTGACAAGTCATCGATGTCTTTTTCTAATTTTGTTTTTCTAGAATTTAGTTTGGATAGTCTGGAATTTATTTCTGTAATCGTATCTTTATTGTTTTGAATTAGTTGTGTGAGTTTGTTTTTGTAAATATCAAAGCTATTGGTTTGTGTTTCACGAGAATTAATTGTATCAGAGTTTTTTGAAATTTTTATCTCAATATCAGATTTTCTAGATTGTAGTTTACCCAGATTTAATTCAGCAGTGTGAAGTTTATCAGTTAGGTTTCTAATTTTGTTATCAGTCTCTGCCTTTTGTGATGCAATTTGTGATTGAGTCTTCATTACCTGACGAAGTTCAGAATTTAAAGAATCAATCTGTGAATCAATCTGTTTTTTTCTTTCAAGGATTTCAGTAGATTTTTTTCGTAATTCAGAAGTTCTTTCAAAAATAGAATCTTTTTCTTTTTGGCCCTCATCATATTCGGTCTGAATTTGAGGCAGTCTAGTTTCAATTTGTTCAGTTCGTTTTTGTAGAGCAATCATTTGGCTTTCTGCTTGATCAAAATTTCTTTGTTCAACTGATAATTTCTGCTCAAATGCTGATTTTTTTGAAGTGTAATCATCAACTAATTCAAGGAATTCAGTTTTTTTCTTATCGATTTCAGCAATCTCTTTTCTTAGAACCTGACGTTCATCGTCAAATTTCTTTGATTCAGACTGTTGAGTTCGAAGGGTCTTTTCTTTTGATTCTTTTTCAGATTTGATGGTTTTTAGTTTGGATGCTGCAGAGATTGCTTTGTATCGGTTCAACTCTCTTGTAATCAAGTCATAACGAAGTTTTTGATTTCGTTCGATTTCTAAATCATCAATTCTTTTTTTGACTTCACTCATCTTTGCCATGGCAATCTCGAGTTTTTGATCAGCTAATGCAAGTTGTTTTAGTGATTCTGCTTTTTTCTCATCAAAGTAAGATAATCCAACCATATCTTCGATAGTCTTTCGTCTTTCTTCATCATTGAATTCAGAAATTCTAGTCACGGTTCCCTGCTGTACTGCATTTAGTTGATTTAGTCCAGCATTAGCTAAATCCATGTAATCAATAATTTTTGAACGCTGAATCTTTTTGTTATTTAGATAATAGATACTCTCACCTTGATCATTCATCTCTCTAGTAATTGTTACAGAATCCGAATCAATTGGAATCTTTCTATCTGAATTATCAAACAGTACACTTACTCGAGTCAGCTTTACACCTCTACGAGAATTATCAATATCATGCATCAGAGATTTGAGTCCATTTGATGCACGCATTATCTTTGCCTTATTCTCACCTAATGCAAAGATGATTGCATCCAAGATGTTACTTTTACCCGATCCGTTTGGGCCTGAGATCGAAACCAACCCAGGCTCAAAATTTACTGTTGTATTTTTAAAACCAAATGATTTGAAACCAAAAATATCTACTTTTTTAATATGTACCAATAAGAGAATCTCTCATTTGGGTTCAATAACCGATTAATAACAAGAATAATTGACCACACGAACAATTATTGTAGTGCTACTAATTCCTTACAGCTCAGTCATTCAGGTATATGTTTACAGCATATTTTTTTCTAGTTCTTGTTTGATTTTATCATCATCAATTGTATCTAATGCTACATCATTGATGATTACATCATCAAGTTTTGCGTGATTTAGTTTTGCACCAGTCAAATTAGAATTAGTCAGATTTGCATTAGATAAATTTGCATCAATTAGTATTGTATCAGTTAGATCAGACTCTTTGAGGTCTGCATCAGATAGGTCTGCACCAGTTAGATCAGATTCAGTTAATGTCACTCCAAACAGATCTGCACCATGAAGGTTTGTTCCAATCAATGTAGAATTGGGCATCTTTGATCGAGTCAATACAGCTCGAGATAGATTTGCACGATTTAGATTCACACCAGACATGAATGCGTTTTTGATTACTGCACGGTACAATTCAGCATCACTTAGATCGGTTCGATTCAATTTTGCATAAGATAAGGTGGATTTTTCAAAGAAATACCTACTCAGATTATACCCATTTAGGTCAAATCCACTAAGGTCTTCACCAGAATGTACCTTATTTGGAAAGTCAAACTTTGTCATGGCATATCACCAAAAATATTACAATTAAGAGTTCATAATCAAAAGGTACGCTGCAGACACAAACTAGTCATGCCTGCAACCATTACCATTATTTGTCCATCATGCACGCCTGGCTCAATTCTTAAAAGGATAATGCCTGAATTTCAATAAAATTATGATACCAAATGATATGATTTCAGGAATATAGAATATGGTTACATAATGTAATATCACTGACAAAATTAATATAATGTTACAATTATGATAATTTTATGTCCAAATTAGAATATCAATTTGCAGATTACCAAGTACAACCAAAAGCACAGCGAAAGACGACGTACTTTTGCAGACTATGTAGAGAATATCACATCAAGACAAGAAAGGCACATCTTCAGAACTTTCATAATGCAAATGTAGATACAATTAATCGCCGTAGCACAAAGGATCTGCTAGAGACCATATTTGTAGAATCAAAAAACTAAGAGCGACGGTAACTATAGTCATCAAGATTCTTCAATAATTTCATCTAGAAAACAAGGATTTTCTCTTATTTTTTTTCATATGATATATTTTCTTACATGTATACTAGATTCGTATTACACATTTCTTCTCAAATGATGTTTTGAACGCGTCCAATTTTTCCACTATCTAATTTTACTTTAATTCCGTATGGATGAAAATTACTCGATGTAAGGATTTTCTCAACTATACCATCAGTTAAATTTCCAGAACGTTGATCATGTTTTTGAATGATTTGTACGGTCATACCGATTTTTATTTTATCTCTGGAAGGTATGGTAGTCAATTATAATTTGTATCAGAGACGTATGTTAATTACTTTCATTTTTCAAAAACTTACTAATTCATCACTAAATTGGTAATAACGCATTGTTAACTATAATTAAGAATGGAAGTTACAGCAATCCATGATAAAGATTGGTCTCATTCAGACAAGACCTGAAAAGACTAATGCCGAATCCATTTCCAAGGTTTTACGGATTCTAAAGTCAATGGGTAAAAAGGAGACAGATATCGTTTGTTTACCAGAGCAATGGCTTGCAGACAATCACATACAGGATTTTGCATCAGAGTTTTTACAAATTTCACAAATTGCCAGAGAATTTCACATGACCATAATTCCGGGTGCATTTTATTCAAAGAACAAAAAAACACAGAGTATAACAGCTCCAGTATTTGGGCCAAACGGGGATATGATTGGCAAACAGCAGAAGATTCACCCATTTGATTATGAAAAAGATATTGTGATGCCTGGAAAAGATGCCAAGGTTTTCAAGACAAAATGCAGATTTGGCATAGTGATTTGCTATGATATGGTATTTGCAGACGTCTCAAAGAGTATGGTGCAAAAGGGTGCAGAGATTCTGATTTCACCAAGCAGGATTGTAAAAAGAGGAGTCATTCCATGGCACATGTATACACAGGTCAGAGCATTAGAAAATAGAGTTCCCATTATAGCTGTAAATGTAGAGAATCAAAAGTTTGGGGGGCAGAGTATCATAGTTGACATGTACGAAAATGACAGAGTGATGATTCCAAAGGTAACAAAGATTTCAGGTCAGCGCTCAAAGACTGCAACATTTGATTTAAAAAAATATAGTAAAAATAGAAAGATTAGATATTCAGATGCAAGAAAATTTTCTTAGTTAGTTCCTTCTACAAATTTCTCACAAGCCTCACGTGCTTGTGGATCACTCATTTGTTCAATTGGGTGTTTCATTAGATATGCACTTGCAGGAATGATTGGGCCACCGATTCCCCTATCTAATGCAATCTTTGCCAATCGAACTGCATCAACTACTATACCAGCAGAGTTTGCCTTGTCATCAACATCTAATCTTACTTCCATGTTATATGGGATATTTGCCCATTGTCTACCTTCAATTCTCATGAACATCAATTTGGTATTTCCCAAAAATGGAATAAAATCAGATGGACCTACGTAGATGTTGTCATCATCTAATCGTTCGTCTAGTTGGCTTTGTACTGATTCAGTCTTTGAGATTTTCTTGCTTACTAATCTCTCTTGTTCTTTCATGTTAAGAAAGTCAGTGTTTCCACCTACGTTAATCTGATATGTCTTTTCAATTTTAGTTCCTCTATCATTACATAATCTGGCAAGTGTACGGTGAACGATAGTTGCACCAACTTGTCCTTTGATATCATCACCCACTACAGGTATGTTTTTGTCTGCAAACTTTTTTGCCCATTTTTCATCAGATGCGATAAATGATGGGATGCAGTTTACAAATGCAGTATTAGTATCAAGACAGATTTGAGCCCAGAATTCAGTTACCTTATCGGAGCCAACTGGTAGATAAGATACAACAATTTCAGCACCAGTCTCTTTGAGAACTTTTTTTATCTCCTCAGATATCTGTTCATCAGTTTTTTGGCTTTTAATTGGTTTGACTCTGTTTTGAACCCATAATCCAACTCCATCTAGAACCGGACTCTCATAGACCATTGCATCAGTCTTTGGCATGGAATCCTTTGGAATCCAGTCAACCATGTTTGGGTATTCGTAAATTGCATCATTGAGTGGTTTTCCAACTTTGTTCTCACCTACATCAAATCCTGCTACAAATTCAATATCATGAATGGTATAATCTCTAAGCTTTTCATGTATAATTCCAATTACTTGTTGGGAAGGATTTTGTTTATAGTATTCAATTCCCTGGATTAATCCAGAAAAGCAGTTGCCAATACCTACTAGGGCAACTTTGATTTTTTCAGCCATTAGCAACAACACCATTACATGATGTTTTAAGTTTTCTTGTAGTATCATTTTGCAATGATTTTATACGTCAGTACAGTCAAGATAGCAGAATGGTAGAGATAGGCAGACCAGTCAAAGACATCGAGATTACATCAAAGATGTCAATTGAGGATATAATTACTGCAATGTCTAAATCAGGCGGTTTTGAGTCAAGAAATGTTTCAGATGGATTAGATGCATTAACTGAGATGATTAATGATTCAGAATGTCTGAGGTTCGTCTCCTTTGTAGGTGCCGTAGTATCTACGGGTTTGCGTGGCATAATACGCGACATGCTAAAACGGAAATGGTTTGATGTGGCAATTACTACATGCGGTGCACTAGACCATGATATTGCAAGACATTTTTCAAATTACAATGAAGGCTCTTTTACCATGGATGATAATCAATTAGCTGATCAGGAGATTCACAGATTGGGAAATGTTCTGGTTCCAATGCAGAGTTATGGCCCACTCATTGAAGAAAAGATGCAGGCATTTTTAGAAGAAGAGTATTCCAAGGGAACAAGGGAGATGTCATCTGCTCAAATCTGCAAGATGATTGGCAGTCACCTAGGTGAGGACTCTTTTCTTTACTGGGCATACAAAAATGAGATCGATGTGATAGTTCCAGGAATAATGGATGGAGCAGTTGGAAGTCAGGTATGGTTATTCTCACAGAAGCATTCAGATTTCAAATTGAATCTAACTGAGGATGCCAATTTACTATCAGGCCATATCTTCAAAGCTCAAAAATCAGGTGCACTAATGCTTGGTGGAGGAATTTCAAAACATCACACATTATGGTGGAACCAGTACAGAGAGGGCCTAGATTATGCAGTATACATTACAACTGCCCAAGAGTTTGATGGAAGTTTGAGTGGCGCTTTAGTTCGAGAGGCAATCTCATGGGGTAAAGTAACCCAAAAAGCAAAGCAGACTACAATTCATGCAGAGGTAACAACGATTTTGCCATTTCTATATTCAGCACTATTATCAAAGACTGAATAAAACGGTGTAACGTTTACCGTATTATATGGTATGGTATAAAATAAAAAAACGTGTTAAAAAATTAAAAGTGAAAACTTTCACAAAAATTAATTTGTTATATTACTTTTCTTTTTCCTTACTCTGTCTTCTTTACGTTAACAGCGTTAGGACCTTTTTCTGATTCTCCTACTTCAAACTCTACTTTGTCGCCATCTCTGATGAATCCGTCGATGTTTGTTTTGTGAACAAACAAGTCGTCGCCTGATTCTCTTTCGATAAATCCAAAGCCTTTTGTTCGGTTAAACCATTTTACGGTACCGTTTTCCATGCTGAATTTACCCAATAATTTACAGTTATTAATCTATTCAATGAAACAAAATGATTTGAAAGTGGTTCAGAATTGTAATGATTGTTTAAAATATCAGGAGGATATGGTTTTTTCGTGAATTGTACAAAATGTCACCATACAGACCAAGTACACGAGTCAACTAAAAAATCAGACTCGTTTATGATGAGAGGCAAATGTGAGGTTCCAGGATGCACATGTACAAAGTATGTCGATTCCATTGCAAGAATTGATGAAGAATTGATGTGAAATTACCATTTTCTGATAAATTTGCAAAACCCAATATACGAATCCATCATATGATAAAATGATGGACAAGGCTCATTCTGAGGAGATGATTGAGGCAATGGATAACATTTTGTCTCGTATCAACGGATTAGAAGTTGCCACAACTGATGAATATCAGAAAAAAGTAGTCAGCGTTCTAAAGGTTCTAGCACAGAGTCAAAAAGGAATGATCGAAGAGTTTGATCATCTCAAAAAGGCAATTGATCTGTTGACAATGGAGCTATTCAAGGTAAGCAACAAGAGTTAATCTTCAGGTTCTGGTTCAGGCTCGTCTGTTTTATCTTCTGCATCATATGGCAATTCATCAGAATTGCACGGTGGCGCATACTTTGATATGACATGATACTTTACCCTCATTCGTTCATCTTTTGTAGAATCAAACATTGGCAATATGGCTAGATGTAGGTCTTTTTCAGAGCCTGCATGAGTAATCCAGCACTTGAAGTTGGGGTTTTTTGTAAAAAATGCCAGATCATCATTCTTGTCAGATTGGCCGACATAGACCATATTGTAGACGTCTTTTTTTCTTGCAAATATCACATACACAACCTTATCCATTGGAGGTCCCCATTCAGACAAATTGATCGGACCCAAAAACTCGTACCTTGATATTTGAATCGACAATACAATTTCACCAGTATGGTTGCTTTTGTCTTTTCTGGATTGTAGTGTGAGATAGTTACAATAGTCAAAGATTAAATGTCTCTATTTTTGAATCAGAGCAAATTGAAGCACCCACATCATCAGAAAAAAGCAGGGATTGGAATGATTATGGTTGCCGGATCTTTGGCAATAATTGGCATAATTGGTATGTTCATTGCAGATGATGTATTATTTGGGGATAACATCCAAAGAGAAAAGACTCGCATCTACCAAGAATGTGATGCAAGCGGAGATTTTGATACACCACAATGTGAGAAATTCAAGAGATTTGAGTTACTAGAGAGTTGTCAAGAAAGACACGACACTGAGAGCCCAGAATGCTGGAAGTATAGAATGTGGGTAGAGCCAGAAGAGTAGATTCTAGTCAATAGCAAAAGAGTTCTAGAGTAACATGTGAATTTTAAATTACTAGGACTTGCCTAAAAACAAAGAATCAACTAAATGATATTTTGTGGGAATTTTTTTCCATACATCATATAGAATTCAAAAATTCTTTTTTAGTCAGACCGCAGTCAGAAATGATCTGCAATAACAATCCTTTACCTAATTCCTTTTTCCTTGGAATAGATGTCCAAAGACCATCACCGTTTTCTACAATGATATGACTGCCAGATTGTCTTGTAGCATAAAATCCATGTTTTTTAAGTGCCTTTAGAGTTTCTTTCCAACCAATTACTGGGAGACTCAAAGTGAGACAGTCACTAGCTTTGATTTTTTTGATTTTTCTTCAAGGTATGAACGACATGCTCTTATTGCTTTTTTCGTGTCTTGTATTGCCTCATCTCTAGTATCACCTTGACCTCTAGCTTGAGGAATTTCAAGACATTGGCCAGTATAGAACTTGCCGTCTTTTTTTAGCATTATATTGTAATCTCTCTTTTCACTCACAAAATAAGTTATGATTTTTAATATATAAGACTAGGGGGATTTTTGTCTCACAGTATTAAATGTAAAATCATTATGGTTATGATCACAATTCACATACAAGACTAGTATCCATTGTTGAAATCTTCCCACATGTTCTGATTTGATGTCAATTTGTTCATCTCGTATAGGGCGCCACCTATAATTCCTGCATGATAAAACGTGTACAGGTAGATTTGAGAATGAGTCGGATCACCCTGTGTAAAGCCTAGAGAAATCATTGAGAAAAAGACAAAGGTTCCAACAAAGGTTACCACCTTACTTAATGGCCCACTACCTAAACCAACTATTCTTCGAGTGGCTGCAGCCATCAATACAATACTGGATATGATAAGAAACGTTGCACCACCATTTACAGATACTAGTTCAGTAGCCCACGGGATTAGCCCATCATCAAGTAGTGATGTATTAGGGATTATAGTTCCACCATTTAGTGCAAATGATACGGAGCTAAACAGCCCACCAATGATAAAAAAGAACAAGAATAATTTTACAATGGTTCTCTTGAAGGGACTACGGGTCTCTGAAGGCCTCATTGCTCTTTCTGTAATCTTTAATCCATACAGGAATCCTACTGCAGCAGTTGGAATAAACATCAGATTAACTATAATTGGTGAATCCTGGGCAATTTGTGCAATTTGTGGATGAAATATGAAAAATATCAGCAACGCAATGCCTGCTGCTGCTCCAAATATTATCAGATTAATATGACGCAGTACAGCTGAATCTGGTTCATCATTTAATGACCAATTTGACATGCAGATTGCTTTCAGAAATGTGATTAAACCGGTAACAAAAAAATCCTATACTAATTGGTTGATTTTATTTTCATCTGAGCACACTGATACATTATGAGATGATGCAAATTGGTACAATTCATCTAGTGCTGAATCATATGCTGCCATTCTTGCAATGATTTGCTGCTTTGATTTTACATCAGATTCATCGTATAATTTGTATAAAATGTGCAGTATTGCATGCACCAGAATGATTACAGTAAACTTTTGATTTTGTGCAGTATTTTTTGACAATATATCTGAGAGAAAGATATGGTTCTGGTTTTGTGTGAATTGTATTTGCAGTAAGGTATCTTGAGGTCTTGAGTATAGTGTAAAAGTCATACCATCTAGAGAAGTCACACAACCATGAAATCTTTTGAGCAGTGATTTTGCCTCAAAAAAACACTGGTACTGCCAATCATCAGACTCTGTACCATCTAACATCGTATAATCACACATACAGATAATTCTGGCTTGAACAAGAATGTCATATTTTCACAAAATGAGATTATTAAGAATCATGGTGCAGAATTAATAGTCAATCATAATTTATAATAATACAATCATACCTAGTATGATTATATGGCTTCAATCACCCACAAAAAAAACAAGTTTGAAAGTGTAGGAAAAGAGGAGACATTAGACGAGCATCTAAAAGAATTAGAAAAGGATATGAAAGAACATCCCTACATATACAAAAAATTAGCCAAACTATAACTCAGATACGTTATATAATAGGAAAGATTCGACCTTATTGACTTGATCATCTACATCAAATCCAAACATTACATCATAGAGTAATTGTGCTAATTTATCATCAGTTTCTTGAGATTCATCTAAGATAAGCCCATTTCTTTTCAAAAATAATGATGCCTCAAATCTAGATGTAGATTTATTTCCATTATCAAAAGGTTGTTCGTATACTATTCTTCCTAAAAGATTAGCTGCCTTTTTGATTACACGTTGTCTTTTATTTTCAATGTCATTGAATGAATTTACATGATCAAATATTTCAAACAATAATTCTTCATTTACTCCGAATGATTCATCTCTTAATTTTACAATGTCATAGTTCACTTGAATCATAAATTTAATTTGGGTTTTGCTAAAAGTTTCAACCAATATGTTATTTGAAAGATTATAGAATATAACGTGTATTACAAGTGATTATGTGGGACCTTTTGTTTTGTTCTTTTAACCAGACTTGTCATAGTTAATTTATGTCACCACAATAATATAAAATGCATAAAATAATCTAAAATGTAGTGACAAAGATTTAATGCGTAGATAATATTCCTGTTTTAATCATCAGGTATGCTTTTTGCATCAAATAATCATGGTCCTCATCAGTCAGATGGTCATTTACCAATCTCTTTGAAATATCTTCTAATTTTTTTGGATCACCGATTTTGGCAATCTTCATCTTGCCTACCAGATTAGATATGTTATAGTTTGATACAGAGTGTTGGCCTGGCTTTTGTAGGATTTTTGACATGTTATCTAAATAATCAGATTGTAAAAATGTCAGGGTACGGCCGTTTTTTAAATCTGTAATGATTTTGTCTAATTTTGTAAAATCACCAATCTCCTGATGCTTTAGTTTTCTTGCAGTTACATACTGTTGAAACTTTTCAAATACATCATGAATGTAATCGGTTCTTTTTTGGTCAATCTCGTTTCCTGCAACTAGATCATCTTTTATTGATTGTAATAATGATGCATCACCTAATTGGGCTTGCTGAAATTTTTCAATCATCTCCATAGTCCATTGTATCTGTTGTGTCTTGTTCTGTTTTGCAGGTTTTGTAATTATATGATCAGTGTTTTGCGTATCTTGTATGGTTTGGTTTGGTATTCCCTGCGATTGTCTTTGTTGAAACTCTTGGAATAATTCTTTTAGGTAACGTACCTCATTTGGCAAGATAGACTGTCCTTCTTCTAGCTCTAGCCTTAAAATGGTTAGACGGTTTACATCACCAATTCCTGCTTTTTCTAATTGTTTGATCATTGATATGGTCCAGGTGATTTGTTCTGAATCAGTCAAACGCCTTTCCACTCCGAGTAATCAGTTGTATCTTCGGGTTCAAATTCTTTTGGTGGTTGTGGTGTTGGAGTTACAGTTTTCTTTGGTCTTTTAGATAGAATGGTAACTATGATGATTCCAGCTGAAATTGCTGCACCAATTCCACCATAAATTAGATAGTCATTTGAGATGTTCAGTTTTGATTTGGTTTGATTTAGAACGCAAACGTCACCTTCCAGGTGAGTTCCAGGACCACATCGTTCATCTAATATGCAGACGCCATCTTGCAAGATGGTTCCAGGCCCACAACTTTTTTGCAAGACACATGTATCACCTTTGAGAATGGTTCCAGGACCACACTTGTCTTGGGATTCAGGTATTTGTGATTCTCGTATAATTTCCAGGTATTGTGATTTTGTTATCCCTACTGCATCATATATGGTCAAATTAGGATAATTCTCATCAAACCACACTTTGTAAGATGGTTCATTTTGGTATCGTAAGATATAGTGAGATGGTTCCTTTTGAGGGTCAACAAAATCAGATACTGCAAATGCACCAGGTGTTATTATAATCAGTGAAATGATAGAGAAGATAATTGCTAATTTGCCCATAGAATCGGTACCATTACAGGACATGATAAGTTTTAGTCTATTTTTGTAATCCGTACAGTTTTAGTCGTTTTATTGCATTTTGATCATTCATGTGTTCAATGGTGAACTGATCAAATGCAGTTTTTTTAAATTCAGTTAAAGATAGCTTTGCATCAGTTAATATGGTATGGTGTAGTTTGGCACCAGACAATTTTGCGTTTCTCAAATCTGCACCAGTCAAATCAGCATTGGTGAGATTTGCCCATCTCAAATCAGCCATTCTCAGAT
>CAYFOW010000014.1:0-33135 GCA_964344885.1 uncultured Candidatus Nitrosopelagicus sp.
TAATGGGACCGGCAGGATTTGAACCTGCGACCTCCAGCACCCCAGGCTGGCATCATAGCCAATCTAGACGACGGCCCCCATGCTAAAATCTATTATGAAATTATTAAATCGTAGGGTTTTGAAGATAGATTATTGATAAAATGTCCCGTATGTAAAAAAATTTCGGTATCTGATGATGGACATTTGGACTGTCTTGAAAAAAGAAGAATTGAATTAGAAGATGATGATTTTAAATCAAAATTACCTGAAAAATTGAATATGATGAAAGGTTCAGACGAATTAGGTTCAGAAATTAAGGCATTATTAGATCATATAGCAAAAGATAAAAAAAATTGAAAGAAATGTTATTGAATTTTCAAATTAACGTTCTTGAGTAGTTGGTCTGACTAAAACTTCGTTGACATTCATATGCTCAGGAGAATTAAGAGCAAACAAGATTGAATTTGCAATGTCTATTGCATTCAATGATTGAGCATTCTTAGTTTTTTCTACAAATGTTTGAAGGGATTCATCAGTTATTGCGTTGTAAAGTTCAGTTGATACAACTCCTGGTTCAATACAGGTGACCCTAATGTTTGAACGTACACTAAATTCCTGCCGCAAACCTTCACTAAATGCAGTTATTGCATGCTTTGTTGCACAATACACGCTTCCAGCAGGAAAGACAATTCTTCCTGCAACTGATGAAATATTAACAATATGACCTGACTTTTTCTCTTTCATAAATGGGATAACTGCCGCAGTGCAATACAACACACCTTTTATGTTCACATCAATCATTTGATCCCATTCATCAATTTTTAAATTCTTTATAAAACTAAGAGGCATTAATCCTGCATTGTTAACCAAGATATCAACAGTGCCCCATTTAGAAATAACAGAATTCACAAATGAATTACAATCTTCTTTTTTTGTAACATCAAGTTTTTGTGCAAAAACTTGACCTCCCAAAGATTTGATTTTATTTTCAAGTTGTTCTAATTTTTCTATTCTTCTTGCACCAATTGCAACTTTTACTCCTGCTTTAGATAGTTCAAGTGCAGTTGCAAATCCAATTCCACTACTCGCACCAGTGATTATAGCAACTTTATCTTTTATCATAATTTTAGGCATTTAATACATTAAATATATTTTGAGTGTATTAATTGAATTAATTTTTATACAAAAAAAATATTTTAGATTTATGAAATCAGAAAAATGTGCATATTGCGGAGATATGACCGATATGCCTTTTGAATGTAATTATTGTAAAGATCCGTTCTGTTCTGATCATCGTTTACCAGAAGATCATAGGTGTGTAAAATTGACTCAGATTAGAGCCAAGAGGTTTGGTGAGCGAAAAATCATCCGTAATGGAAATAAAGGGAAAGCAAACTTCTTTCGTAGATTTTTTAAAAAATAATTAGTACATAGATTTTGTCGGATCTAATTTTGAGCGTCTTGCTTGATAAAACAGAGCTATTGCAAGAGCTAATAGACACAACGCAGTTAATGAATGAGGGGTAATTAACGTAACATAAGAAATTGCAAATCCAGTCATCACTAAACCTTGAATTGATAGTTTAATCCAAGATTCAATTTTTATTGCTCTTGAAATCATTTCTATAATAAATAATGCACCTACAGGAATAATTGTGAGAATTAAAAAATCTATTATATCAACATCTAAATGAGACATTTTTCAGAACAGTTAATCGTTCCAATGAATTTTCATTGCGATATTATTTGATATCAATGCTTGTGCATTATCATATGGAAGTGATGCAATATCTTCTGTTTTAAATGGTCCATATTTTTTCATATCTACACCAATAATTTGGTCTAATTCAGTGAGAAATCTCACAATAATTGGTTTTGTTTTATGTTTAATTGAAATTGATTCTAAAAGCTTAGATTTTCCATGTAAAATACCTGAGAGGATTATGTCTTTACGTTCCAATAATTCTTCCCTAGAATCCATAATGAATTTTTCTTCATCAAGTAGAGTAGTGTTTCCAGGATTCATTAATTGTGCTTTATCCAATCTTAGATTAAGAAGAATAGACGTCATTTCAGAAATCATTTTGGTAAGTGAATTTTTTGTTTTTGCTTCTATACCATCATATTCTGAATTTTTTAATTTACTGATAAATTTTGAAATTGACTCATATGTAGATACATCCAAATCCTGAAGAGAATCACTTTCTGATTCTCGTAATACTAGAGAGTAAAGATAACTTAGTTCAATTTCTTTTGATTCAGACATGTTCTAAAGCCTGATAATCCTTAAATGCTGGATTCATCGTGTAACTTTGAAGGTAGTAAATTGCCATATAAAATAATTGGTGGAAAAGCAACACAGACAGACTATTCAGCTGACGAGGTTTTTGCAAAAATTAAACATGAGGAAATTAAATTCATTGATTTGCAATTTACTGGGTTAACTGGTAGATTTCATCATACTACTATTTCTGCAGATACTTTTACTCCTGATCAAATGCAAGATGGATTACCTAAATTAGATGGTTCTTCAATTGTTGGATTTGCATCAGTTGATGATTCAGATTTGATTCTAAAGCCTGATCCTAAAACATATGCGCAAATTCCATGGATGACAGATAAAAAAACTGCACGACTTCTCTGTGATATTTACTGGGGTGGTGAAAGAGGTAGACTCGAGAATGATCCAAGAGGAATTTGTCAAAAAGCTGAAGAATACCTGACTACTCAAGGATTTGATTTTAGTTATTGGGGACCCGAAGTAGAATTTTTTGTTTTTGATAAAATTCATTGGGATGTATTAACACCGTACAAAGGACAATCATATTCGATTGAATCAAAAGAAGCCCCATGGAGTCAGGAAGGTACAGGATATCCAATGGGATTACAAGAAGGATATTATCCAAGTACTCCATCAGATACATTAACACCGTACAGAAATGAGTGTGTAGATGTTCTTAACGAACATTTCGGAATAATTTGTGACAACCATCATCATGAAGTTGCAACTGCAGGTCAGTGTGAGATCGATATAAAATATGATCATATGACTAATGCAGCAGACGGTGCTCAAACTTACAAGTATGTAATTCGAAATATTGCAAAGAAGTTTGATAAAATTGCTACGATGATGCCAAAACCAATTTCAATGGATTCAGGATCAGGAATGCATACAAATGTAAGTTTATGGAAGGATAAAAAAAATTCATTTTATGATGAAAATGAGCCAGAAGAATTATCACAGATTGGCAGATATTTCTGTGGCGGAATAATTGAACATGCAAGAGCACTTGCACCAATTACAAATCCTACAACAAATTCTTACCATAGACTAGTTCCAGGATATGAAGCGCCAGTGTATATTGCATGGAGTTCAAGTAATAGATCTGCAACAGTAAGAGTTCCAGGACATTTTAAGGGTAAAAAATATGCTCATATTAAGAGACTTGAATATAGAGTCCCTGATCCATCTTCAAATCCATATTTGGTTTTTTCATCAGTCTTAGCAGCCGGTTTAGACGGAATAAAAAAGAAAATTGAACCAGGTGATCCAATTTATGAAGATATTTACAAAATGTCAAAGTCTGAAAGAAAGAAAAGAGGTATAGAAATGTTACCTGCTAATTTGGGTGAAGCAATTGATGCACTTGAGAGTGATAGAAAATTCATGAAGCCTATTTTTTCAGATCAAGTAATTGATAAAGTAATTGATCTTGGAAGACGAGATCAAAAAGAGATTTCAATTAGACCACATCCACATGAATTTTATCTTTATTTTGATGTATAATTAGAAATTAATTAAAAAGAGATTTGTTTGCTATTTCGTAAATTAAAATTAATGAAATTGTAATTATTGAAAATCCTCCTGCAGTAAGAAGTGTTTTCTTTTTTTCAGATGTGGCACCCTTATAGACAATTATTCCTCCAGCTAAACCAAGAAATAATACCGCAATTCCTTTGATGACATTTTCATAGGTTTCTCCAGGGGTCACCATTGGGTAAAATACTCCAGACACCAAAGCAAAAAAAGCAATTAGATATACATACTTTGTACCAGATAGAATTTTTGAATTAATATTACTCATTTAGAATGTGTTAGAGAATTAAGGAAATAAATCTTTGAGGAGAGATGATAGAATCTTCTACATCATTCCACCCATATCAGGCATTCCACCCATTCCAGGCATTCCACCCATTCCAGGCATTCCACCCATTCCAGGCATTCCACCTTCTGCACCAGGTGGTGGTCCAGCAGATTTTGCTGTTGCAATAACATCATCAATTCGTAAAATCATACAAGCAGCCTCAGATGCTGCAGAGATAATTTGAAGTTTCACAGCTAGAGGTTCAACAATATCGCTTGATTTCATATCTAATACGCGTCCTTTCATTACATCAATTCCAGTCCATTTGTCACCTTTCAATTGTCGTGATCGTAATGATGTGAGCGTATCAATTGGATCCATTCCAGCATTTTCAGCCAATGCCAATGGAATTGCTTCAAGAGCATCCGCAAATCTTTCAGCAGCTAGTTGTTCTCTTCCTTCAAGAGATTTTGCCCATGATCTAATTTTTGTTGCAGCAAATGTTTCAGGTGCACCTCCACCAGCAACTATTGATGGTTCCTCCATAACATCTTTGACGACCATCATAGAGTCATGAACAGATCTTTCAACCTCATCAACCACACGTTGAGAACCAGCACGTAACAATAATGTTACAGATTTAGGATGTTTACAACCTTCAACAAATACCCAACGATCTTCTTCAATTTTTCTTTCTTGAACCAAATCAGATGTTCCAAGATCCTTTTCAAATAAATCATCAAGATTTGTTACAATTCTTGCACCAGTTGCTCTTGCTAATTTTGTTAAATCACTTTCTTTTACTCGTCTTACTGCAAGAACACCTGCTTTTGCCAAGTAGTGTTGTGACATGTCATCAATTCCTTTTTGGCAAAATACTACTGTTGCTCCAGACGCAATAATTTTATCGACCATGTTTTTTAACATTCTATTTTCCTCGTCTAGAAAAGACTTCATTTGTTGTGGATTTGATATGTTGATTTTTGCATCAATTTCTGTTTTATCAATTTCAAGTGCTGTGTTAATTAAAGCAATTTTTGCATTATCAAGTTTCTTTGGCATTCCAGAATGTACAACTTCTTTATCTAATACTATACCTTGAATAATTCTTGAATCAGAAATACTTCCACCAGATTTCTTTTCAACTTTAATATCATCAATATCAACTACATATTTTTCACCGTCTTTATCTGCAACTGAAACAACAGATTTTACAATCATATCAGCTAGCATATCTGAATCCTTACGAACAAGTTTTGTTTGCATAGATGTTTTTGCAATTTTTTTAAGAATTGTTTTATCATTGCCTGAAACTTGCTCTGCAATTTGTCTTAACAATTCTTTTGCTTTTTTAGTGGCCTTTTTGTAACCATCTACAATTACAGTAGGGTGAACATCTTGTAAAACAAGTGATTCTGCTTGTTCTAATAATGAGCCAGCTAAAACAACAGCTGATGTAGTTCCATCACCTACTTCGTTGTCAGTTGTTTTAGAAATCTCAACTAGCATTTTTGCAGCTGGGTGTTGAACATCAATTTCTTTGAGAATCGTTGCGCCATCGTTTGTAATGGTAACATCACCAAGTGAATCAACAAGCATTTTATCCATACCACGTGGACCAAGACTAGAATGAACTATTTCTGCAATTATTTTTGCAGCTGAAATATTATTTTTTTGAGCTTCGCGTCCTTTAGTTTGTGTTGCTCCATCTTTTAGAACAACTACTGGCATATTACCTTGTGCAGATGCTTGAACTGACATGGTCAAAAATCATTATAATCCCCTTTTATACCTTATTTCATGATTTTATGAGAATCTAAAAAATCGGTGTTTTTAAATTGGGATTTCATAGGATTTTAACATGGCCAAGTCAGCAACTAGAAAATCTTACGATCGGGTATTTTCACAATTAAAGGCACATAACAAATGGTTTGAGAATTCTATTCCTCTTATAGCTAGTGAAAATGTTCCAAGTCCAGCAGTAAAAGAAGCATTACTGTCTGATTTTGGAAATAGATACGCAGAAGGTTGGCCAGGGGAGAGAGTTTATGCAGGTTGTACGTACATTGATGAGGTAGAAATAGAATGCATGAAATTAGCAAAAAAACTCTATAAAGCTGAATTTGCCGATGTAAGACCAATTTCAGGGGTTGTGGCTAATTTAGCAATTTATTCAGCTTTTACTGAACCAGGCAATGTTATGCTAGCTCCATCAATTCCTGCAGGCGGTCATATTTCACATGGTAAAAAAGAACATTCTGGAACAGCTGGTCTAGTTCATGGGTTAGATATTGAGTTCTATCCATTTGATCCTGAAGAAATGACAATTGATGTGGATAAAACCAAACAAAAGATAAAACAATTGAAAAAAGATAAAAGACTTCCTAAAATGGCAATGTTTGGTGGTTCATTATTTTTATTTCCACATCCAGTAAAAGAATTATCAGCATTTCTTAAAGATAATGGAATGCACATTAACTATGATGCAGCACATGTTGCAGGATTAATTGCCGGAAATCAATTTCAAGATCCTTTGAAAGAAGGTGCAAATACTATGACTATGAGTACTCATAAAACTTTGTTTGGACCGCAAGGCGGTTTAGTTTTAGGCTTTAAGGAATATGGTGAAGCAATCAAAAAAGCAACGTTTCCAGGTTTGACAAGTAGCCATCATATTCATCATATGGCTGCAAAAGCAATTGCTTTTGCAGAAGCAATTGAATTTGGTAAAGATTATGCAAAGCAAGTAATCAAGAATGCAAAAATTTTAGCAGAATCGTTAAACGAAGCTGGATTCAAAGTATTGGGAGAAAAGCGAGGATTTACCAAATCTCATCAAATTGCAGTAAATGTTTTAGATTATTCTGATGGCGGAAAAGTAGAAGCTGAATTAGAAAAAGCAAACATTATAGTAAATAGACAATTAATTCCAGGTGATATTAAAGCAGGTAGAAACTATTTCCATCCAGGAGGAATTAGATTAGGTGTGTCTGAGATTACCAGACTAGGAATGAAGGGTTCGGAGATGAAAGAAATTGCATCATTGATAAAACAAATCGTAATTGATAAAAAGGATCCAAAGAAGGTTGTATCAAAAGTAAAATCATTTAGAAAAAGCTATCAAAAGGTTCAGTACTGCTATGATAAAAAATTAGAAGCATATGAGTACGTTAAATTACGTTAATTAACATAATCAGTAAGTAGTGCTTGATCATCTTTATTTTTTCCAAATACAAGTTCAATTTCATCAGATAATGTAAAAATTCTATTTGAAAGGTATTCACTAACTGTGTATTTTTGAACAAGCCTTTTTGCAAGTGAGAGATATTTTATAACTGAGCCTTTTGAAATTGTTGATATTAATTTATTACCACATTTACAACGTGATTGTAGTGGCATTCGTCTATATTTTGTACCACAAGATGTACATCTGAATTTTTGTCTAGCATATGCACCAACATTTCCCATGATGTCAGGAATTAAATGAGTTGTAATCACATTTGAAACAATCTCATTTACATCAATACAGTTAATTTTGTCTGCATTTTTTATTTGAAGATCAAGTTTGTCAAGCATTGAGTCAAGTGTAGAATATGCACTACGTGTTTTAGATGTAGTTAGAGTAGTTGTATGATGTGTACAATCAAATTTGAAAAACTGTGATTTTTTATTTAATCTATATTCCAGAATGTCAATATCAGAAATATTTGATGATTTTTCTTTTTTGTAAGTTGCTTCAAAAAAAGAAAGTGGAAATTGTTTTGTCACTTCAAAATTATGAGCTTGTGGTTGTGACTCATGAGGAAGAACTTGAGGTTGTATTAGCAATGGTGCATCCATCAAACCACCAATTTTATCAGAAAGGAATTGTCTTGAGAAATTCATTAGACTATCCATTAGTAACATCATAGAATCAGCATCTCCATCTGCATCTCTTCGCTTTGCAGAATGCCAGATTGGTGTAGCAAAACAAACATGTGTTTTTGTAAAACCAATTATTCTCCCTACAATACCAACTGATGTGTGTGGTGCTAATCCAATTAGTAAATGACCTATTAAATCAGATATTTCTTTTACATTGTAAAATGATGATTTTTTGAATAATTTTTCTAATTCTTTATCAATATATTTTGCAGAATTTACAAGGAATTCACCACTTTGAGTTGGAATAATGATATCTTGCATTCGTAATTCAAGAATTTGTTCAGAATGAGTAAGTGGTGAACTATCCACATCATGAGTATAACCTAATTTTTTTAGATCGTCAACTGAAGTTCCAATCCAAGATGGTTTAAAATGAGTAAGTGGTGAGTTTGTTGCATCAAATCTAACTGTTCCATCTTTGAAAACAGAAAGACTCAAGCTTTGTCGAATAATTCCTTTTTCTAGTGGTTCAGCAATTCGGTCTTGATTAATTAATTGAATAACGCCTTTCAGTGGTTCTTTTGCACGTATACCTACAATGTTTTGTGCTTGGCGAAGTTTTTCTTTTAGAGGAAATGTTTTGAATTGATATGATGATGATTTTTTATTGCATTTTTGACATTCCGGAAGATTTGTTTTTTCCCTGCAAAATCTACATGTAAAAATTTGAGATGTTTTAACATTGCATTTTTGACAGATAATACTTAGAGATGGTTCGTTGCATTTTTGACATTCTCTATCTTGAATATATGTCGAAAAATGTGGATGATTAGAAGCTTTGAGAATGTCACGAAAAATTCCTCCTCTATCGCCAACTGGAAAAAGACAGTGAACAGATGGTTTCATTTGTCTTGGAGAGTATTTTTCAGGTCTTCCAATTCTAACGCCTACTGATGTTGAAAATTTATTTCGAATTTTAACTCCACTAATTTTAGTAATTAACATCGGGATTGGTAATAAATCATCAGTTGCAAGTGTTTTTGTAAAAAGTAAATTATGAATAATTTTAGTATCTGTTTCATTTAATTCTAAAGAATCATCGTTTTGTGTATGCGGAATTCCTAAAATTTCTAAAGCAGTTTTTGCAGAATATGGGTATATTATTTTTTTATCAGTAATAATGGATGGTTTTAACATTTTTTTAAATTCTGAATTTGATATTTTATCCCAATAATAGAGAAATTTAGGATGTAGTGGTAAACCATAATCATAAGAAATTTTGAATGCTTCATCGACTGTTGGAATTGAAAAAAGGAATTTTTCTAGTGCTGTGTTTTTTAATTTATTTATTTTTAATTTTAACTCCTCATTCCATATTTCTTCAACATAGGCAGAAGGAACTAATTGAGAATTATTTTCAAGAAAATCTCCAAATGAGATCAGAATGTCTCCTAAATGAAGGATTTTCTGAATTTTATTTTTAATTTTTATTGCATGATCTACATCTTTAATTTTAATTACATTACCATTTTCAAGACGCACGATCGGAGTTTCGATGGAATCCACAAAACCTATTGTTGCGCCTTTTCCTGGAATATCTAATTTTATTTGAGTTCCAACTGCAATAGTGTGATCAAGAATTTCTGCAATTGCTGGATGGATTCCAACTGCAGCAAACCCGGTGTTATATGATCTTCCATATCTTAATCTGAATCCGCCTAATTTCCCAGGCATTGATAAGACTGATCTGCCAGTAATGACTTCTTTCATTCTTTTAGCTGCTGCATCTTCTTCGTTTCCAGTTTGTATTCCTCCTTTAAGTTCAGTAAGCCAATCCCAACCATCCAAGTCATACATTTCAATTCTTTTAAGCAGTTTTTTGGATCGTCCAATCAAACCATCATTTAGTACACGTAATGCACCGCCACGAACTCTATTTGATTTAATTCTAGTCATATTTCTATGATTTACAATTTCGTCAGGATCAGTTCCTTCACCGTCTAACTCTACAGGAAGGTTTGAAATCACTTTGATAATATCATCATCAGTGACGTGAAATTGAAAACTTTGTTTTGCTTCGGTTTCATAAATTCGTAATTCCTCTACAAATCTTCCTGTTTCGTCATCAAAACAATTAGCTTGATATTTACTAAGATTTGCAATTTTTCGAACGTAGTCAGCTATTAAGATTGTAACGGCAGATTCTGTTCCACCTGCTGAACGCATTGGTCCGGCAATTGAGACTGAAAGATAATCAGAACCATCCTTGTTTTTTTTAATTTTTACTTCACTAATTCCTTGAAGTGGTGCAATGGTAACACCCTCTGTAACTATTGCTAAACCTACCCTTACTGCAAGATCTAATTTTTGTTCTAGTGCTGTATTTTCAGGAAGATACTTTCCATTTGCGATGTCTTCGGCCATTTTTAGAGCAGAAAGTTCTTTTCCTTTAGTTTTTAATAACTCACGAAGAGGCTCAGAAATGTCAATTTCATGCATTTTTGCAACTCGATCCGCTAAATCAAAAGCGATTTTCGGCTCAATTATTCCAGATGAATCTAATAACGTCGCTTTAGCTTTTGCAGCAATTTCAAAAACTTCAAATGTCTTTTTAGTTAATGAATTGTAATAATCAAAATAATATTTTGGCATGGGAACTTCTTCAAGTCTGGTTAAGACATCTGAAACAGACATTGTTAATTATTTAGAAATTTTTTTAATTGATTTTGATATTTCTGTTAGTTTGTCTAGATTTCCGCCATTTTCAACCATGGTACCAATTACTAAGGCATCAGCTCCTGCTTTAACTAGACTTTTGGCAGTTTTTGCATCTCTTATTCCACCACCAACAATCACAATTCCTTGAAATAATTTTTTTACTGTAGCAACCATTTCAGGAGTAACATTTGTAGAAGCGCCCGAACCTGCCTCTAGGTAAACAAATCGCATTCCTAAAAATTGTGCTGCCAAAGAATAAGCAGCTGCAATTTTTGGTTTATCAAATGGAATTCCTCTCGCAGAGCCAACAAACCATGCAGATGTGCCTTCTCCAATGATTAAATATGCAGTAGGTAGTGCCTCTAGACCAAATTTTAAAACACTTGGAGCACCTAAAGCCTGAGCCTGAGAAATAAAATATGGGTTTTCTGAATTTAATAAAGAACTAAAGAGTATTGCGTCGGCATCAGGAACAACTCCTGTTACATTTCCAGGAAACAGTATTAATGGAATTTTTACACTTTGTTTTAGATTTTTGACAACTTGAGCCATCTCAATTTGATCAGTAGCTGATGAACCACCAACCAATATTGCATCCGCTCCTATTTTTTCAACATCTTTTGCTAGTTTTACTGATTCATTCATACTTGAAACTTCTGAATCAATTAATACAAATAGTAACGCTGATTTTTTTGTGAGTTGTGATTTTAGATATTTTTCTACTTGTTGTTTCATAATAATAGTTTGAAAGTCATGTTTTAAAGTTTAATTATGTATCAGAATACAGAATTGTATAGCTATGAAAGAGAATGATGAATATAATTTTACTAAAATTATTAGTAAAATGATAAAAAAATCATTGTTTACTGAAAGACAAATTGAAATAATTTTAAATTTTAAAAATTTAGAAGAAAGGCCAATTTCTATTTCTAGGGGTGCATATTATAGGCAGGTCAAACAATGCAGAGAGAAGCTTTTAGGTTTGTTTTATTCATTTATTATTCTACAAGGAATTGGAATTTTGTTACCAGATGATATTGATGTGATTTCTAGGTTATCAAAACAGGTTTCTGTGATAAAAGATAGTGATATTTTCCCTGAACAGGAACAAAATGTATTAGATTTAATTGAAAAATCATTAAAACAAACAATTGGTTTGTGATAATTAATTATTAAATCATCAATATCATATGATAAAATACGTAAATTGTGAAGAAAAATTGTCCTTTAATGATTTATCACATACTAAATAATCACATATGTGTTAGTAGAGATTCCAGATGCAAGTGTGATGATTGGAATGATTGTTGTATTTTTAGTGAGTTTAGTTGCTTTTTACTTGTTTTTTAGGTTAAAATTAGATATGAAAACTCATAATTCATCAAATTTTGAGTTAGAACAACGTATTGAGTTTTATGAAAAACAGTTAATCGATATGAAAATTCGGTTAGATGCATATGAGATTGGTGATCTACAACAAAATTCTGCTGAAAATCTGGGTTTGGAGGAAATTCAAGAAAAAATTAAGCCAAAATCCACGAAGGAAGAAGATTCTAGGATGAAAACTGAAATTGTTGATCAAAGACCAAGAAAAACAACACACCAGTCAGTTAAGAGAGTACCAAATATGGGAATTGATGATATCACAGAGTATGTTTTAGGATTAATCACAAGTAAATCCATGACATCACGTGATATACAAAATACGTTAGGGCGTTCAAGAGAGCATATCTCTAGACTTATGAAAAAAATGTATCATGATGGGTTAGTAGAAAGAGATGAATCTACTAAACCGTATAGATATTCAATTACGGTTAAGGGTCAAGATCGTTTGAAATCTGAAGAAAGTGTTTTAGTTCAGAATAATTAAATTATAATATACTGTTTTTAATTATAAATAAAATAATAAAATATTAATTTATGAATTTATCATTATAATTATGATTCAAGAAGAGTTAGTAAAGATTACATCCGGTGGAACAATATCAATACCAAAGGCATTTAGAAGACAGTTAGAGCTGCAAAAAGGAAGTTATGTTAAAGTGATAATGCAGGATGATGGTATATTTATTAAGAAAGTAACTATTACTTAATAATTTTTTGGGTTTGTGGTTGTAATTGATATGACCACTCACGTCCTTGTTTTTCACGGTTGATTTTTCCTTTTGATGAAAAACGTGATAAATATGTCGAAATAATACTAAGCTTTATTGGTTCATTAAACTCATCCTCATATTTTTCTAAGATTTCAGTTGAAGTAAAGTGTCCTTTTGGATAAAATTTATCTAATATATGCCAAATTTTAGCACCAATAGAGTCTAGTTTTTGTGTATTATCGTGTTCTTCTTCAATATTCATCAAATCCATTAGTTCAAATATTTTTAGTATCTTTTCGCGTGTGATATTACCTTCAAGATTAAAGTTGTATTTTGCACCATCTTTATCTTCCAAGTCAATCCGAATCTTTTTTTTGGCCATTTTTAGAGATCCTTTTAGAATAAAAGTTAACAATTGAATGGATCCTGTAATTTTTGTTAACAAGTAAGATTGTTAACATTGACTGCCTATTTTCTCAATATATTGTATTTTTATTAACATTCTAAATATGAAAATTTGTTTTGATTTCATATTTTCATGCCTAGAGTGGAAATATAGGGGTAGAATTATCATGTTAACATTGTTAACGAATATTTTCATGCCTAGAGTGGAAATATAGGGGTGTTTTTCAGGTGTTTTTGGAAAAAATTAGCAGGGAATTAACAAGTTGTTAATTAGATTACCCCACACACCTGTATTTCCAGTCTTTTTTTTAATTATTTTTTTTTTTGAAAATAAAATAAAAATAATTAATTATAAACTAAATTAGAATTACTTTACTAAACTAAACACAAACTATTGTTAGAATTCTTATTGAGAGTAGAAATAACGGTGTGTGAGTATGTCCTCTGATCCTGTAGATAGATTATTAGATGCAGCAGAAAACGGCCAAACTTTAATTCAAAATAGAGATGTCCTACATTTTACTTTTATTCCTAAAACAATTCTTCATAGAACAACTGAACAAGAACAAATCACACAATCACTACTACCATTATTAAAAAAATCAAAACCATCTAATCTCTTAGTTTACGGAAAACCAGGGACAGGAAAAACACTAGTAATTAAAAAAGTTCTATCAAAAATCAGAGAAAGAGTAGAAAAAACTACATTTCCTATTAAATTGGCATACACTAATTCAAAACAAGAAACCACTCTATATGGTTTATTGGTAAATTTTGGAAGACAATTGGGGCTTGATTCAAAAAAAACTCAAAACGATAAAGATTGGATTCCAAATACAGGTTTATCTATCAGCGAAGTATTCAACCGTATTTTAAGCATCATTGATAAAAAAAAGATGAACACAGTTTTTG
Source organism: uncultured Candidatus Nitrosopelagicus sp. (assembly GCA_964344885.1). Classification (GTDB taxonomy): domain Archaea; phylum Thermoproteota; class Nitrososphaeria; order Nitrososphaerales; family Nitrosopumilaceae; genus Nitrosopelagicus. Next base: position 14,060 of record CAYFOW010000014.1, read on the forward strand.
TAATTGATGAAATTGATTATTTAGCAGAACTAGTATCAAAAACAGGAAAGGATATTCTTTATCAAATTACAAGAGCAAACGAACGACTCGAACAAGGCTCATTGACATTAATTGGAATTTCAAACGATCTTACTTTTAAAGAAAGGTTAGATCCAAGAGTAATTAGTAGCTTAAGCGAAGAAGAAGTTGTATTCACTAACTATAACGTTGAACAAATTAAGGAAATTCTAAAAGACAGAATTCAGACAGCATTTTTAGAAAATGTTGTAGATGACTCGGCATTGAACTTATGTGCTGCAATGGCAGGAAGAGAACACGGAGATGCTCGCAGAGCAATAGATCTGTTACGTATTGCTGCAGAAATATGTGAACGCCAACAATCACAATCAATAACAGAAGAACACATCAGAACAGCTAGTCAAAAAATGGAAGAAGATAAAGACATTGTGGCTCTTAGATCATATCCACTACATGAGAAATTATTGATAATCTCAATTATGAAATCACCTAATGCATCAACTGGAGAAATCTATTCTTCATACAAAAACCTCTGTCATCAAACAAGACAACAAGAATTAACCCAAAGAAGAACAACCCAATTACTTAGTGAAATAGAATTATCAGGCATAATATCTGGTAAAATGGTTCATCAAGGCACACATGGAAATACAAAAAAATTCAAACTTACAATTAACCCAGAGATCATTAAAAACACATTTAAATCTGATCTTATATTTGAGGACATTTTATAACAAACCTCACAATCAGATTTAATTAAACTAAAATCCTACTTTCTTAGTGGATTCTGAAATTTCATCAACTCTAAAATATGCTGTGAATAAAGGCTTTCAAATTCACCCAAATGCACTAAACATTCTTGAAAACATTAATTCAAAAGATCTGATGAAAATTATAAAACAAATCATTCGAGAAAAATCAATAGAAAAACAATTTCTTATTAACAAAAATGATTTTGAGGAATTCCTAGGAATTAACAATAATGAACAGATCGACAACCATCACGAAATTTTACTAGATGTTACAGACAAAATCACTTCTGCTCAAGGAGTAGAAGGTTATTCAAAACTTTTTGAGAGTAGATTTCGTAAGCTAAAAAAAATTATTATGGATAGACCAGAATCCAAACAAATCAAGCAAATATCTGCACTTTCAAACTATAAATCAAAAGATGACGTATTTCTTTGTGGTCTTGTCACTGAACTTAACAGAGACGAAGCTACCAAAATCACATTAGAAGATACCAGTGGTTTAATTGAGTTAATGGTATTTGATAAAGACATCAAAGAGATAGCTGATTCATTACTTTCAGATCAATTTGTTATGGTACGTGCATCAATTGGAAAAAAAGGAGGGTATGTAGTAAAAGATATTTTCATGCCCGATATTCCTGATCACACCACAAACAAATCAAAATCAGAAGTATTTGCTGCTTTTTTATCTGATTTGCATGTTGGAAGTAAATATTTCATGGAAGATGAATTACTAGATTTTGTTAACTGGTTGTCTAGTCCAGATCCTATTGCAAGAAAAACAAAGTTTGTGCTAATAGGCGGTGATATAATTGAGGGTGTGGGAATTTTTCCAAATCAGGATAAAGAGATTCTCCAAATGACAGTACAAAAACAGCTACAAAAAGCATTTGAGATATTAGATAAAATTCCTAAAACAGTTAAAGTATTCATCATTTCAGGAAATCATGACCCAGGAAGAAAGTCACTTCCACAACCTGCAATTCCAAAAATCTATAATTCTGAATTATGGGATAGAGAAAATTTCTTTATGCTAAGCAATCCTGCTATGGTTGCATTAAATGGAGTAAAAATATTGATGTTTCATGGTCAAAGTATTGACGATATAGTTAGAACAACACCTGGCCTAAACTATAACAAACCTGCCAAAGTAATGCGACATCTACTAAAATCCAGACATATGTCGCCAATTTATGGAAGCAGAACTCCAATTGCTCCTGAAACCAATGACATGATGGTAATTGATGAAGTACCTGATATCATGCATTCTGGTCATGTGCATTTTGTTGATCTAGATATGTACAAAGGTGTCTTAATCATTAATTCTGGTGCATGGCAAAAACAAACTGGATTCCAAGAAAGTGTTGGAATTGATCCAACACCAGGTTTGGCGGTTTTAGTTAATTTAAAAACCACAAAGGTATATCAAAAAGATTTTAAAAATTAAAGTTGTTTATCTTTCCCACTGCCACCTATAATTCAAATAAGAATCCAAAGTAGCTTGATCAAAAACCATTACAGTTAGATCAGAAAATTCTTTATTTTCTAAATCTTTTACAGTTCCTACAAAACATGTTTCATTTTCAGTTGTTAATGCCTCAAACACATGAACTTTCATTTTTGAAGTATCAAAACCATTATTCTTAAGATAGATGGATATCTCTGAAGGCATGAAATGCTTATCTGGTTGTCTTGGCCAAGGTCTGGGAACTAAAACAACACTAAATCCATCAATTAACGCCTTTTGTAATTCTAATTTTTTCTCTTCAATTGATGTGGTTACATGTAATGTGATAACTTTTGACTTGTCTAAAGGAACTTTTGCTTTTGATGCAGCTACTTGAATAGAACTTATTCCAGGAATTATCTCGACTTGATCAAAAATCTCAATTAGTCTATCTACAACTTCGGATTCTGAAAAATTCACATCACCTGTAAAAGGAATCAATATTTTCACATCCTTATTTTCTGAAATAATATTTTGGTATACTTGTTCCTGGTTTTCCATTGTTATTTCATAAACAATCTTGTCCTTAATCAAATCCTTAATGGTGTTTAAAGTATAGACGTATCCTACAACAATATCTGAATCAAAAATCATTTGTTTTACTAAATCCGTTACATATTCAGGCGAACCAGGTCCTACACCTACAGCAAAAGCCTTTCTCATTTTATTTCGTAAATTTTTGTCTATCTACAATATATTTTACAATTGGTTCCCAATCAACTTTCATGTATTTCATAGGACTTTTTACTGGATATTTCACCCAATCTTGAACTATTGAAAATTGAAAAGTCTTCTTTTTCCCATCAACCATCAAATCTAAAAGTAGTGCACTCCCCCATTCTTTTTCTTCTGCTTTAATTTCTATAATATCATCAAAACCATATTCTGAATTTTTCTTATTTTCTAAATCAATCTTTAAGTTCTCTTCATTATATCCATCATGGATTATCATTGTATTTTTTGATCTTGTCAAAGTAATTACCTGCCTCTGTGTTGCAGCACCCCACCATTTCATTTTGGCTTGAGTTTTGCTAATAAACATCAAATGTTTATCTGTTAAAATCAACATGCCTTCGGTTCCATGAATTGTCATGAAAGATTTACCTTCTTTCCAGACTGACATTAGATGAGCATGTATTTTTTCATCATCTTCCATATCGATCATTAAAATATAACATGATAAAAAGCAATCCAACATTAGCTTTTATGGGAGTTGTAAAGTCATTATTTTATGAAAGTAGTTTTTTCAACAATTTTTGTTTTATTGTTAATTAGTTTTGTTGGAACTGCCATTGCAGAAAACAATGACAAAGTTGCTGTTCTTGAGACAAAGTCCGGGAAATTAGTTATTGAATTTTTTCCCAATGATGCACCTAATACAGTAGAGAATTTCATTAAACTAGTAGAGGCTGGATTTTATGATAGAACAGTTTTTCATAGAGTAATTCCAGATTTTATGATTCAAGGTGGTGATCCATTAACAAAACCTGGTGCATATCAAAGTGCCCAAAAAGAATGGGGAACTGGAGGACCTGTAGATGAAGATGGTAATCAAATTTACATTGCTGCGGAATTTAATACAATTAAACACAATCGTGGTATTCTTTCAATGGCTCGTTCTGCTCATCCTGATAGTGCAGGCTCACAGTTCTTTATTGTTCATGGAGATGCATCATGGCTTGATGAACAGTATACTGCTTTTGGTAGACTAGTTACTGAAGAGAGTTTTCAAACACTTGATTCAATTGCGTCACTGAAAACTGTTGGTCCACCTACTGATACACCACTTGATTGGGCGTCAACTGAAATAATTCATTCAGAGATTTTGTTAAAATCTGAAGTAACTGATTATTTGGATCTTGGAGAACCAGAAAGAACTAGAGACTCACTTGAAATACCTTCAAACGAATATAGAAATCTAAATTATGATTTCTCTTTTATTATTCCAGATGATTGGATTGCACAAGAACCATATGGTACAGATCCTAATACTCCAATTGTAGTAGTTACTGCATTACAAAAAGATAATGTAACACCACAAATCTACTTTCAAGTTGTAAATCTTGGTATAATGGATAAAGGAGTTATTAGATACGAATCTTTTGATGATTCATCACAAAAAATGATTGAGGATTTTCAAAAAAAATCTGAAGAATCAGACACATTTACACTATTGAATAGTAAAAAAATACCTATTGGTGAAGATCTTCATATTTATGGATTAGAGGCACTTCAAACCATTCAAGGAGATGACTCATCACAAAATATGAAATTTAGACAACTTCTCATACCTGGTCAGCAAAAAATCTACCTAATCACATACTCTAATTTAGAAAAAAATTTCAATCTTGAATTAGATCAACTAGAACAAATAGTTTCATCATTTAGAGTACTGTCTGAACAAACGCCATATCAAGAAAATGAAAAAGAAACCATGCTTAACATAGAAAAAATAGGAGAAATTTCTGAAAAAACAACTGATTCTGAATCACCAAAAAACGGAGGTGGTTGTCTAATTGCAACTGCCACATTTGATTCTGAATTGGCACCTCAAGTACAACAATTACGAGAACTTCGTGATAATTCATTGATTAAAACAGTATATGGCACAACATTTTTGACAGGATTCAATTCATTATATTATTCATTTAGTCCTGTAATAGCAGACTATGAACGTGAGAATCCAGTATTCAAAGAAGCTGTAAAACTAACAATTACTCCATTACTAACTAGCTTGTCATTATTGAATTATGTAGATATAGATTCAGAGGCATCTGTATTAGGTTATGGAATTGGAATTATTCTAATGAATATCTCAATGTATTTTGTGGTACCGGCTGTTTTGATTTGGCAAATTAAGAAACGAATTTAATTTTTTAAAAAATTCCTTTTTTCAATTTCTATCTTGCAATCTCAGCTCGTAATCTTTCATATGCTCTTGATGCATCATTTTCTTTTAGAACAATTATCATATCATCTTGACTAAAAAACGCATTTACTGCTTCAATTCCATTTTCATGTAAAATTTCTGAAATATATGAAACCACATCTGAACGATTTTGTTCTTGTGGAATTCTAATCTTAATTTTTGCCAGACCAGAACTGTAAAGATTTTTCATTGTAGGAAATCCTTCAAAAACTTCTCTTACATCTACCATGTCTTCCACTAATACTCGAAATGAATCAGCTAGTCTGAAGAATTCATAATCAGGATTTATTCGTGCAAATTTATTCATCAAGTCAACTGTCTCTTGAGGATCTAAGTCATCGGCAGAAATCCTAACATCCATTATTCCATCAGTTAGTGACAGTCTGGCATTTTTTAGAATTGATTCTTCTTTTACATTATCTTTGAGTTCAAACGAATCTGCATATCTCTTAATTGCAACTACAATTGTATTCAAATTAACTTGATTTTGTAGCAGTTCTTCTATTTGAGGTTGAATTTTTACTGCCAATGCAGTATAATTTATCACATCCATTTTCATGCAATCATAAATTGATCTATTTCGAGTAACAATTTCTCTTACAGCTTCAGGAACGGAAAGATTTGAACCACGCATGATGTATTTATTATTGTCACACATAATAATATTATGTAATAGTAATTACTATTATACTAAAAACTTATATAATGTAATATAGATTACATCTAATAGGTGAATATGACAATGTTCTTCGATGATGAAATAGATGGATTTTTCAAAAAGGCATCAAGATCTTTTGTAGATTTTGATAGTATTTTTGAAAATCTAAAACAAACAAACAATTCATGTTCTTCAAAACCACAGTATTATGGCTATACCATGACTGTAGGGCCAGATGGAAATCCAGTGGTAAAAGAATTTGGAAATATCAAACCACAACTACCTTCATCTAATCAAAAAAGAGAACCCTTAGTTGATACTATTGTCGACAAGAAAGAGAATGTTGTAAAGTTAATTGCTGAAATGCCAGGTGTTGAAAAGAGCGATATCAAAATTGTCGTTGAAAACAAAACAGTAAATATTGAAGCAAAGCACGGTGAGAAAAAATATGATTCAAAAATTTCACTAAAACATAAAGTGGACCAGAATTCAGCAAAGGCTTCTTACACGAATGGAATTCTTGAATTACGATTCAAACTTCTTGAAGAAAAAAAACCAAAGGGTAAAACGGTGGAGGTAGAATAACCCATTTTTTTTGGTGATAATATGGATGAAATAAAATTAAAAATTAATGAAATACCGCAAAGACATGTTGGAAAGGCTATTGCAATAATAGATCCTAAAATTGTTGAAGAAAATAATTGGAATGCAGGACAAATTATTGAATTAGAATTTAATAAGAAAACCCATGTGAAATTATGGCCAGGAAATACTGAAGATTATGGCAGCGGGATAATTAGAATTGATGGAATTACTCGTTATAACATTGGTGCAGGAATTGACGATATCATCTCTGTTAAAATTGTTGAGTCAAGTAACGCAAATGAAGTAGTTCTTTCTCCAATTGAAAAAATTTCTGTTGATGGATTACAGGAATATATGCAACATAATTTCTATGGACATGTATTAACTGTGGGTGATACAATAACAGTTAATACAAATCTTGGAAATAAAACACAGTTTATTGTTTCTGAAACAAAACCAAAAAAACCTGTTATAGTTACAGATGATACACAATTTAAGCTTGGTAAAATGACCAAAGCTGTAGATAATACAATACCAAAAATTACATATGATGATTTGGGTGGTCTAAAAAAAGAAGTACTCAAAATTCGTGAAATGGTTGAATTACCAATGAGACATCCAGAATTATTTGATAAAGTGGGTGTTGAAGCACCAAAAGGTGTTTTGCTTTATGGCCCACCAGGAACAGGAAAAACATTGCTTGCAAAAGCCGTTGCTGCAGAAACAAATTCTCATTTTATTACATTAAGTGGACCTGAGATAATGGGAAAACATTATGGTGAAAGCGAAGAACGATTAAGAGAAATTTTTACACAAGCCGAAGAAAATACCCCAAGTATTATTTTCATTGATGAAATTGATTCAATTGCACCAAAACGTGATGAAGTGACTGGTGAAGTTGAAAAAAGGATTGTTTCTCAATTGCTTACACTATTGGATGGAATGAAAAAACGAGGAAAAATAATTGTCATTGCTGCAACTAACAGACCAGATTCAATTGATCCTGCACTAAGACGTCCTGGAAGATTTGACAGAGAAATAGAAATTGGTATACCTGATGAAGAGGGAAGAAATGAAATTCTTAATGTACATACAAGAGGAATGCCATTAGATGAAACTGTAAAGATTAATGAGATTGCAAAATCATCTCATGGGTTTGTTGGTGCAGATTTAGAAATGTTATCTAAAGAAGCTGCAATGAATTCATTGAGAAGAATTATTCCTGATATTAATTTGAAAGAAAAAATTTCCACAGATGTATTACAAAAGATCAAAATTTCTATGTTTGATTTTCGTGATGCACTAAAAGATATTCGTCCATCTGCATTAAGAGAAGTACTTGTACAAATTCCAAATGTTAGTTGGGAAGATGTAGGTGGTTTGGAATCATTAAAAGAAGAATTACGTGAATCTATTGAATGGCCATTAAAACACAAAGAGGCATTTGAATACGTCGATGTGTCTCCTCCAAAAGGAATTTTATTGCATGGCCCACCAGGAACAGGAAAAACTCTAATTGCAAAAGCCGTTGCCAAAATGACTGAATCCAATTTCATTAGTGTAAAAGGTCCAGAATTATTATCCAAATGGGTTGGTGAATCAGAAAAAGGTGTGCGTGAAATATTTAGAAAAGCACGTCAGGCATCACCATGTGTGATATTTTTTGATGAGATTGATTCATTAATTCCAAAACGTTCTAGTGGATCTTCAGATTCTCATGTTACAGAAAATGTGGTATCACAGATTCTAACGGAAATTGATGGTTTAGAGGAATTACATGATGTTTTAATTATTGGTGCTACCAATAGGCTTGACATAATTGATCCTGCATTGTTACGTCCTGGAAGATTTGACAGAATAATTGAAGTTCCTTTACCAGATACAAAATCACGTGAAAATATTTTCAAAATTCACATAAAAAATAAACCTGTATCAGAAAATGTAGACTTTGAAAAACTCATAGAATTAACTGGTGGATTTAGCGGTGCTGAAATTGAATCAGTTTGTGATCGGGCTGCAATATTCAGCTTAAAGCGATATGTAAATGGAAAATCTCAAAATGTAAAGGATATTGAAATAACATACGATGATTTTATTAAATCAATTGATAAAGTAAAACCAAAAATCACTGAAATGAATCAAGCAGTTACACAGTAAGTTTGTTATTGAATTGCTACTACTCTGACTGGAGAACCAGAAGAATTTTTTAATTTAATTGGCATCACAACAATTTGAAAATTTTTTAAAGTGATTTTTTCTAAATTACAAAGATTTTCAACAATCAAAATATCATTTTCTGATAAAATCTTATGTGCCGGATATTTTTTATTTTTCCCTACATCAATACTTGGTGAGTCAATTGCAATCATATTGATTTTTTTTAATGCTAAATATTTTGCAGCAGATTCAGTCAAACCAGGATTATCAATAAAAAAATTTGTCGACTTGATTTTTTTGGACCAATTAGTTTTAAGAATTATTGAATCATTTTTCAGAATTTTACCATTTTCTTTCTCATATTGTTTTATATCACTTTTTGAAATTTTTTTAAAATTATTAAACTCCATTAAACGTGAATTTCTAATCAATCTATCAACAGAAATTTGATGAATTTTTTTACCTTTTTGTGAAAAATGAAATGGTGCATCTAAATGTGTTCCCGAATGAGTACTTAAAAAAACCAATTCTAAATTAAACTCGTCCTTCTTTATTTCATTCCATGGAATTATTTGTAATGGCGGTGAATCAGGAAACATTGGAAAACTCTCTGATAATGTAAATGTTAAATCAATTACTCTCATAATTTAAAAAATACATACTGATTTTTTTATTTATAATTAAAAGTTAAATACAATCTGATGAATTTTTGTTTATGCCTACTGCATTTGTTTTATTAAATTCTGATTTTGGTTCTGATGAAATAATTATTTCAGAAATTAAGAATTTGCTAACTGGTGAAAAAGACATTGATTTTGAAATTCAAGGTGTATATGGTGTATATGATATTGTCCTAAAGATTACATCCAGTAATTCTGATCATCTTCGATCGTTGGTGACAGAAAAAATTAGAAAAATTGACAAAGTTCAATCTACTCTTACAATGATGGTTATTCAAGAACAAGAATAATTAAATCTCATTAATTTCTTTTACAACTTTGCAGATTTGTTCATCTGTATTAAAAAAATGAGGAGATGCTCTGACAATTTTTTGAGTTCCTACCTCACGTTTTGCCAAAACAATTCCTCTTTTTTCTAATTTTTTGATAATAAAATCTGGCTCTTTATTTTTTATAGAAAATGAGACAATACTGGTTCTTAAATTAGAATCATCAGGTCCATACAATTTTACGTTTAGGTTTTTTTTCAATTCATCACGTAATTTGGTAGACAATGATCGTATGTGATTTCTTATCTTTGATAACCCAATCTCTAAAATAAAATTAATTGATGATTTCATTCCTACAATTCCAACATAATTTCTAAAACCTGTTTGAAATCTGTCTGGTCCATTCTTGTATGCAATTTTGTTTTTATCATAAATAATACCTGACTCACCACCTATATGCACAGGTTCTAAAAATTCATCCGAGTCTTTATTACAATAAAAAACACCAGTTCCCATAGGACCACAGAGCCACTTTGAGCCATTAAATGACATAAAATCACATTTTATTTTTCTAACATCAACGTTATCAATGCAACCAACTGTTTGCGCTGCATCAACAAAAAACGTTGATGATTCATTTTCTAATATTTCACCAACTTCTTCAACTGGTAGGATAGCACCAGTATTATACAATGCATGACTAAGAGAAACTATCTTAGTATTTTTATTGATTTTCTCTTTTAATTCATTATTTTTAAAAAATCCATCATCATCGATTCTTAGATTTTTTATTTCTGCACTTCTTCCAGCTTTTAACCATGGATAATAATTAGAATGATGTTCATGCTCCTTTCCACGAATAATTATATTTGAATTTGAATTATATGATAACCCGCTTGCAACAAAATTTATTCCATCAGTTGTGCTTTGAGTTAATGTTATCTCATCTCGTTTACAGTTTATTAATTTAGAAACTATCTCGCGCGTATCTCTAAATAGATTTTTTATTACTAATTCGGATTCTTGAGAATCTGGGCCTATAGAATTATAATTTATTAAAAAATCATTCATCTCTTTAATTGTAGATTTAGGAATTATTGATACAGATGCATTATTTAGATAGATTTTTTCTTGTTTTGAGTACGGTTCATTGATTTTCTCAAAATTCATAATTATGACATTATTTTGATAATTATGATGGATAAAAACCCAAATGATTTGCTTTCAAATAATCTTAATTTTTTTTTCTTTAACAATTCTTTTGAAAAAACAAAATTCCTTCATGAATTTTTATCTTCTTACAATAATAAGAAATTTTTTCTGGATTTTGATTTACTTTTTTCTGGATTTAACGAGTCTGGTATAATATCTATTAAATCACTTAAAATATCTAAAATTAAAAATGAGACTATCCAACAAATCATTTCAGATATTATAAAAATTACTTCTAGTCATAAATCACTTATAATTATTGATTCACTAAATGGATTTTTTAATTTAAAACAAAATGATATGAATGATTCAAGATTGATTTATTCTTATATCATGCTTTTAGCTTCTATAGCAAAAATATCCGATTCAAAAATGTTGATTACAGGTATTGCAAAATTAAATGAAAAATCCAATTGGGTAATGCAATCTACTGGCCAAATAATTTTTGCACCAAAAAATTCAACAAAAATTCAGATCAAAAAATTAAATCCGCTTGAGTTTTCAATTTACTAATTTGAAAAAACTGTTTTATCATTTTGCGATCAAAAATTTCAAACGCCGTTATAGAATTTCAAACGCCGTTATAATCTGATGATTTTGGGCAAATTATATTAACTCATTTAATTCATAATTTAACATGCCAGTAGCAATACTACCTGACATCGGTGAACAAATGTGTATTGGATGCGCACTATGTGTTGAAATCTGTACATCATTAGGTCCAGATGTCCTAAGAGTAAAACCAGTTGAAGGCTGGAAGAGAGGTAAGGCATTTGTCTTTTATCCAGAAAGATGCATCTCTGATGGTGCATGTATAGGAGTTTGCCCAACAAAAGCAATCTTTTGGATGAGACCAAAGGACTTTACTGTTGGCCAACCAGTTCCACTCTACAGAAACTCAGTCTTCGTTAAGGGTTGGACTGAACTAATCGATTAGTTTTATCTAACTACTTCAATTTCTTTTTATTATAAATTACAAAAAAATTCTATGATTATAAATAATCAATGAAATATTATAGTACATTAATCACTTTCAAGTATGAGTAAACCAGGAAACCTTTGGAGAAAAATTCACGGAAAGATTACAAAAAGACCAACAAATTTTTCATGGTTAATTGATGAAACTCTGGCAGGTTGTGGGATGCCTACTACTAACGATGAAATTAAATGGCTACAAGAAATGGGTGTTAAATCAATTGTTACAATGACTGAAAATTCATTACCTGAATCATGGGTTGCAAATATCAGCTATCTACATGTACCTACTGAAGATCTTACAGCACCTGATTTAGAAACAATTGATCATACTGTTGATTTTGTAAGGGAACGAATTCAAGAAAACGAACCTGTTATGGTTCATTGTGCTGCTGGAATTGGAAGAACTGGAACAATCTTGGCATGCTATTTGATAAAATTTGAAAAATATACTGCAAAAAAAGCTATAGAAAAGGTAAGAAAAGAAAGACCTGGTTCAATACAATCAGAATCACAAGAAATTGCTGTCTCTTATTATGAAAAATTTTTAAAAAATTAATTATTCTGGAATTGATTCTGTAACTAATTTACCATCAACAATTTTAATTTTTAGCAATTTATTATCTTTGAAAATTAGTGTTATTCCACCTTCTTCATCTGGATCTTTTACTTCAATCAGATCTTCATTTCGTATACCATCAAATTTTACCATCTCATTACACACCTAATTATTCTGGAATTGATACAGTAGATAATTTTCCGTCCTCAATTTTTACAAACATAAATCTATTATCTTTGAAAATTAGTGTTATTCCACCTTCTTTATCAGGTTCTTCAACTTCAAGAATTGGTTGACCTAAAAGCCCATCATATTTTGCCATATATTACTCCAAAAAAAGTTCAATATATCCTTTAACTGATTCTAAGTCTTAATTCATCAGAACTAGTCTTTTGTTCATTTTTTTCAATAAAAGTATGCTTTTGCCACGATGCAAAAACATCTGCACTAATTTTATGTTCGCCTGTACCTAATTCAGATGCATTAAATGTAATTGGCTCATCAAAATCCAGAAATTCATGTCTTACCTCTTCTTCTGTTAATCCAATATATGGCTCAAAATTTTTTGCCACTTGAACCCAAATCTTTCTTTCTTTCATTGGATTAACAAGTTTTGGATTTCTAGTCCAAAATATTGATGCTTTTCTGTATGAATCAACAGATTTTCCTAATTCATGTTTTCTTAAACCACCTGAAACTAACTTAATGCCATATTTCAGCTTAAATTGATTATCATTTTTTTCCCATGCATCTGTCCAATTTTTCTCAGTAAACGAATTGCGAATTTCTCCATCTAATGAAAATTTCACATTAATAGTGATTATATCATTTTGAGAAAACTCTTTTTTCTCAGTAACTAACTCTAACCCAGTAATTGTTTCTGTCATATTGTACATTTGATAATGATTTATATCCACAATAAGTTCTTTTTCGATCGCATGGATGTAAAATTAAGAGATTCTACCACAAAAGAAGCAAATATCTCAGTAAAAGATGGTGATATTGGTATACTATACATCATCCAGCATGAATTATTACAAGAATCAAGTACAAATTTTGCTGGTGTAATCACACGTCACCCATTGACAAATGAGATTTGGATGAAAGTTAACTCAAATAATCCATTAAAAGATATGATAAAAGCAACAAACACTGCAATACAAACTTCATCTGATTTGAAGAAACTTTTTGATTCAAAAATTCAGGGAAATTAAATGAAATTTTGCCCAAATTGTGAAATTAGATTAAAGCGTTCTGAATCAAAACTGGTTTGTTCAAAATGTGATTACGTTGAAGGTGAATCAATAGAATCTAAAAAATTACAGGTTGAAGAAAATGATTCAGATTTTCTTGTGATGGGTGAATCTGATATGAATGATGCTAAGGGTTTAGTATCAACAATTGAAATTGATTGTGAAAAGTGTGGTAACAAGGAAGGTGTTTGGTGGAGTTTACAAACACGTAGTGCAGATGAACCAGAAACAAGATTCTATAGATGCATTAAATGTAATTATACTTGGCGTGACTACACATAACGTTTAACTTTGACAAAACAACCGTGTGTTTGATTTGAAATTTTCAGCAAAAACATCTGGTTCTGATGAATGGAAAGCAATAATCTCTGCGATTTCAACACTGGTTGAAGAAGCAACATTTGAAGCTACAGTTGAAGGAATCACATTTCGAGGAATGGATCCATCACATGTTGCATTAATAGATATTTCATGGCCAAATTCTGCATTTGAAAAGTATGAATGTGATAGTGATGTAAAATTTGGAGTTCGTATTGATGAATTTTCAAAACTTGTAAAACGTGCAGATAAAACAGACAAAATAGAAATTAACATCTCTGATGATAACATGCTTCTTGTAAACATTGGAAAAAATAAAAAATATAAGATGAGATTAATTGAAAGTTCTGCGTCTGACACTCCTTTACCAAAAATTTCTTATGACTCAAAAATTGATTTGCCATCATCATTATTTGATAAAATCTTAGGAGATGTCCAGGTAGTTTCTGATTATCTAACTATCACAACAACATCAAATAATGCAGAGTTTTCTGGCAAAGGTGATTCTGGTGAAGTAATAATTAATCTAGAAAAAGAAAAAAATGAACTTGATGAAATGATAGTTACACAAGATAGTGTGGGAACATATAGTTTGGAATATCTTAACCCAATTGTTAAAGCAGTTGGAACTAGTACTGGAAATATCATATGTGAATTTTCAAGCGCAAAACCACTTAGAATTGAATTTAAAGTTGCAAACATTGGACGAATCCACTTTTATTTAGCGCCACGCGTTGAGAGTTAATTTGTGAGATGATGAAAGTTTGAAACTTGTGATAAAATTTGGTGGTACATCAATTTCAACACATGATGATATTAAAAACATCTCAAAATTTTTACATAAAATATCAAAAAAAAATAAAGTTATTGTTGTATGTTCTGCAATTGATGGAGTAACAGATGATTTATTACAAATATCAGAATTAGTACAAAAAGGAAAAAAACAATCCGCAATTAAACTAGTTGAAAAAATCATAAAAAAACATAAAATAATTGCATCAAAGTGTATCACTAATTTACAAATAAGAAAAAAACTTCTTTCAAAACTTGTAATTGATTTCAAAGAGTTAGAGGAATTATTGCATGGAATGTTATTACTTGGTGAAGTTACGCCTAGATCATTAGATTATTTAATCTCATTTGGTGAACGACTTTCAATTAAAATTATATCATTTGCTATAGAAGATTCGAAGATTAAATCTGTTTCATTTTCTGGAAATGAAGTAGGAATTGTAACTGATTCAAATTTTGGAGAATCAAGACCATTAATGGATACTACTAGATTAAGAATTTCAAAAACTATAGAACCATTATTGGCAAAAAAAATAATCCCAGTAATTGGTGGTTTTACAGGAGCAGATCAACATGGATCTATTACAACATTTGGTCGCGGTGGTTCTGATTATACAGCAACTATTATTGCTGCATGTGTAAATTCTGATGAAGTTTGGTTAATGAGTGATGTTGAAGGTCTAATGACTGCAGATCCTAAAACTGTTAAAACTGCAAAACTACTTGAAGAAGTTTCATATATAGAAGCAATGGAAATGGCTCAATTTGGTGCAAAACAAATTCATCCTAGAACTTTTGAACCGCTAACTGACAAAAAAATACCAATGAGAATAAGAAGCTCATTCAATTTTGAAAATCAAGGAACTACTGTTACTCACTCACCTAATTCATCTACAAAAAAAACTGTGAAGTGTGTTAGTGCAATTCGTAATACAGGTCTAATTGATGTACATGGAGGAGACATGGTTGGTGCACCTGGCACTGCAGCTAAAATTTTCTCAACGCTTGCAAAAATTGGTGTAAATGTAATGATGATTTCCCAAAATCCATCAGAATCTAGTATTTCTATTATAGTTAAAAAAACCGATCTTGATAATGCAGTAAATTCCTTAGAAATGAATCTTTTAGGAAAAATAATTAAAAAAGTTGAGGTTACACCAGATGTAGCAATTGTTGCATTAATTGGTTCTGGAATGAGAGGCACGGTGGGCGTCGCATCAAAAATATTTTCATCAATTGCTGAAAAAAATGTCAATGTTGTTATGATTGCGCAAGGCTCTTCTGAATTAAACCTAGCATTTGTTGTAAAAGAATCTGATTGTGATGATGCTGTCAAAGCACTACATGAAAAATTTGAATTATCAAAAATTAACTAATATAATCTATTTATAATAACGGATAAATTAACTGAAAAAAAATATTTTCTATTGTCTGGAAAACTGTATGTTGTAGGTGTAGGTCCAGGAAACAATTCTCATATGACTTTTCGTGCAAAACAAGTTATTGAAGAAAGTGATACAATTGTGGGTTATACAACATATGTGAATCTCATTAAAGATCTAATTCATGGAAAGGAAATTTACACACATGCAATGACACAAGAAGTTGAACGTGCACAACAATGTATTGATCTTGCAAATGAAGGAAAAACTGTCTCATTAATTTCAAGTGGTGATCCTGGAATTTATGGCATGGCAGGTTTAATCTATGAGGCACTTGCTGAATCTGGCTGGAATTCTAAAAATGGATTACATGTAGAAGTGATTCCTGGTGTTTCTGCATTGAATTCATGCTCATCAGTAATTGGTTCACCGTTAATGACTGATTTTGCTGTTTTGAGTATGAGTGATTTGTTGGTTCCTTGGGAAGTAATAGAAAAGCGAGTAGAGGGTGCAGCACAAGGTGATTTTGTTATTGTAATCTATAATCCTGCAAGTAAAAGACGTGTTCATCAATTACGTGATGCAAGAAAAATCATTTTAAAATACAGAAAATCATCAACCCCTGTTGCAATTATTAAAGGTGCATACAGAGACTCTCAATCAACTGTTCTTACAGACCTTGAAAATATGTTAAACTATTCAGATAAAATTGGAATGATTTCTACTGTAATTATAGGAAATTCATCTACCTACACATACAATGATCTAATGATTAACCCTAGAGGTTACAAATCAAAGTATGATCTGAAATAATTTTTTTATTGACTGCTTTTAATTAAATTAAATAATTCATCACTTAAAGAAAGTTTTTCTCTGATTGGAGAAATTATCTTCACCAAATACTCTCCTACTGTTTGCTTAAGATCTCCTGGATGAAGTTTCTTTTGTGAAAAATCTTCAATTAACTCTTCGTAATTGTTATAGCTTACATTACCTCCAAACTTTTCAGGTCTTTCAACATTAATTGATTCAAATTCATGAAAGATCACTTGTTTTACCATTTCTAAAATTGGATTATTCTCAATTAATCCCTCTTCACACCACCCTTTCCTTATTTTTTTCCTTATTTCTTCATCTGAATTATGAATAAAGATACCTGAATTAGGATCTGATTTACTCATCTTTGTAGCTTCACCACCATAATCTATAGTACTTGATTTTGGTTGAGTTAAACCTGGAAGTAATGAATGATGAACACAAACAGGAACTTTCCATTTCTTTTTTGGAAAGATCTCTCTTACTAACATGTGGATTTTTCTTTGATCCATTCCTGCATGAACAATATCTAGATCAAGTGAATGAATATCTGCTGCTTGCATTGGTGGATACAATAATTTTGCAAGATCAATCTTATCTGAATTCTCTGATCTACCCATAATATCTAATGTTCTCATGGTTCTAGCTAGTGACATATGTTTTGTAATACTAACTAGTTCAGACCAATACTCTTTTTTTGAATTATAAAGTTCAGTTCCCATTACAATATTTACACCTGGACACACTAATCGAAATGCATCTGCATAATATTTTGAAACTTTAGAAATTGTTTCTAAATTACCTCCTAATTTATCATTGATTAAAGTATGCCAATCAGCTAAAAACACAGTACAATTAACACCAGCCTTCATAAAATCATTAATCTTGAAACCAGTACTAATCAAACTCCCCAAATGTAAAAATCCTGAAATTTCCAATCCGATGTAATGATTAGGTGAATCATTTGTTTCTAGTAATTGTCTTAATTCATTTTCTGTCACTACTTCTTCAGTAGGCGGTTGTACAATCAATCTAATTTTTTCATTAATATCCAATATGCATCTCACATCTCATTATTCTATAAATTTACAGTTATTCAGTTAATTGTTTTCTTGGTCTAGTACTTAGATAAAATGCATGTGCACTAATAATAAATGCAGCTAGAAACACTTTGGTTGCAAAAACTAAATTCCATGGTCTGGCAGAATCAGGGTATGCAACAGATAACCTATCAATATCTGGAACTATCCCATCAATTACTCCTGCTGTAATTTTGGCATTTAATACTGTAAAATTATACAATACTTCATAAAGACAAATTATTGCAAATCCTAACAACATTAATTGTAATAATGCCATTTTTATTCCTACAATTTTGTTTCCAGCAGTTCTTTTCCAACCAATTCTAGAAACACAATACCATCCTATTATTGTAGAAAAAAACATCCAAGTTGATAATCTGGCAAAATTTTCAAATGGAATTGTAGTTGTATGAATTACTTCACCCATAATATAAAATCCATCATCCATCCAGTCAATTGTCATTGCATAAACTCCATAAGCTAATACTGCAGTCATGATAAACCCACATACATAAAATATGTACAAGAAGACTTTGTATCCAAGATCAGTTTCTTGTAAATGTGAATCTTTCATCACGCAATTTGTTAAATATGAATATAAAAATTCATTGAAGCTTAATGAAGTTTATTAAGGAAATATTTTCAAATTGATTGTGAGAATTCCAATTAACATCCCACATTTAGGTAACGAAGAAATTACTTCAGTAATTTCAGTTCTAAAAGCAAATTCTCTCACAACTGCTGCAAAAAATGGTGGAAAAAATGTTCAAGAAATTGAAAATCTCACATCAAAATTCTTGAATTCTAAATATACTGTTGCTGTAAATTCTGGTACCTCGGCATTACAAGCAGCACTTTATTCTTTAGATATAGGATATGGAGATGAAGTCTTGTTACCCTCATTTACTTTTGTTGCAACAGCTAATGCAGTAATGTCTACTGGTGCAAAGCCTGTATTTGTTGATATTTTACAAGAAAATTTTACAATCGATCCCAATGATTTAAGAAAAAAAATTACTAAAAAATCTAAAGCGGTTATACCAGTTCATCTTTATGGAAATGTTGCATACATGAAAGAGATCTTGGAAATCTGTCATAAATTTAATTTAAAAATTGTTGAAGATGCAGCACA